>CAZXCQ010000170.1:8854-14105 GCA_964639275.1 uncultured Desulfobacteraceae bacterium
GGGACAGGGTGGCCGGGTAGTGGATGCAAAAGGCGACAATGTGCTGGCAGAGTTCCCAAGTGTCGTTGATGCCGTTCGTTGCGCGGTGGAGATCCAAAAGGAGCTCAGGGTGAGAAATGCCGACCTCCCTGAACACCGCAGGATGGCCTTTAGGATCGGGATTAATTTGGGGGACGTAATTGAGGAAGACGATGCCATTTACGGCGACGGGGTGAACATTGCCGCCCGGCTGGAAGCACTGGCCGATCCTGGTGGAATCTGTGTCTCCAGCATTGTCTATGATCAGGTCAAGAACAAGCTAAAGGAGGGCTACGAATACATGGGTGAGCAGAAGGTCAAGAACATCGCCGAGCCGGTGTCGGCCTACCGGGTTCTAATGGAGCCTAAGAAAGGCGATAAAAAGACCCTATCACTCCCTTCGAAACCCTCTGTCGCGGTCTTGGCCTTCGACAACTTGAGCGGCGACCCCTCACAAGAGTACCTGGCCGACGGGATCAGTGAGAGCATAATCGCCACCCTCTCAAAAATCCCCGAGTTGTTTGTCATCGCGCGTAACTCAAGCTTCACTTACAAGGGCAGGGCGGTCAAGGTTCAGCAGGTAAGCGAGGAACTTGGGGTCCGATATGTGCTTGAAGGGAGTGTGATAAAGGCGGGGGATCGGGTCAGAATCACCGCCCAGCTAATTGATGCAACGACCGGACACCATCGGTGGTCGGAGCGTTACGACCGCGAACTGACCGACTTTTTCAATCTCCTTGACGAGATCGCCTTTCAGGTGGGGGTGGCTCTTCAAGTTGAATTGACCCGTGGCGAATATGCCTGGATATGGCGCAAGACTACGACCAACTTTGAGGCCTGGATTTGCCTCGTAAAGGCCGCAAGCCTTATCGAGCGCTTTAGTAAAGAAGATCTCCTAAAAGCCCGGGACCTGGCTGAAGAGGCCATCAGGCTCGATCCCCAGTGTTCAAGTGCCTGGACCACGCTGGCCTTTACCCATAATGTGGAGGTGAGATTGGGATTCAGCCAGTCGCCGGGCGAATCATTCAAGCGGGCCATGGAAAGCGGTCAAAAGGCCCTGGAACTGGATGACACCCAGCCTGAAATCCACGCCTTTTGGACCGCGGTCAACACGCTCCAGGGTAATTATGATAAGGCCTTGGCCGAGGGCCAAAAGGCAATCGAGCTTGGGCCAAGCGACTCCCTGGCCCACATGCTTTACGCCCAGACCCTATATTATCTCGGTAGATTCGAAGAGGCCGTTGCCCTGGCTGAGAAGTCTGTGCGTCTCAGCCCTTACTGCCCGGCCTGGTGCCTGGATTTCCTGGCTCAGATGTACGGCATGGCCGGACGCTACGAGCAGGCCCTGGAAACCTTCCAACAGCTCCTGGAACCTAGTCGGGCGGGAGATTACAATCCGATTTGGACTTATCTTGGCCTGGCCGAAGTCTGCGCCGAACTGGGCCAGCTGGATGAGGCCAAGGAGTACGTGTCCAACATACTCAGGATCGACCCTGTTTTTTCATTAGAATTTGTGCGTAAGGCCAGCTTTTTTGAGGATCAGTCCCACCTGGAGCGCCGTCTGGCCGCTTTGCGCAAGGCGGGGCTCAAGTAAGGTCAGCTGGCGGATGAAATGAGTAAAGAACTGAAGGGCCGGAACCCCGGCAGAGTGGACTATCAAAGATGATCATCGGAAGGGAGATCAGCAGGGAAGGGCCTTCTCAAAAAGGGTATTGCTGGTGTTGAAAGATAAGATCGGTTGCCTCTGTGGTGTGGCATTTGGGGATCTTGAATGGAGGACCATATGCGTTACTTATCTCTTTTCTTATCGCTGGCTGTACTCGTCGCTGCGATTGCAGCGGTAATCGCCGAACCACCCTTTGTCGTGGTGTTGCGTAATGCCGCCTTTGACACCTTTCAGCGGTGGACTCCCAGGGCCTATCAGACTGCGCCGGTTCGTATCATCGATATAAATGAGGAGAGCCTGGCAAAATATGGCCAATGGCCATGGCCACGGAGCAGAATGGCCGAACTGGTCGAGCGACTCAGGGCCATGAAGGCAGCAGCCATCGTCTTCGATATGGTATTTGCGGAGCCCGATCGCACTTCTCCTGGCGCACTCGCACGCTACTGGCCTGACGAGCCTGGAGTCGCAGACTTGGTCAGGAGGCTGCCGGACCATGACCGGCTCTTTGCGGCTGCCATCGGCGGGGGATCGGTGGTGACCGGCTTTTCCATGGACCTGGAAGGCCTATCGGACAACCGGCCTGCCCTTAAGGCACGTTTCGTAATTGCCGGGGATGATCCCAGACAGTTCCTCCCGGTATTTAAGGGCGCCATACCGAACCTGCGGGCACTTGAGGAAAAGGCGGCCGGAAATGGTGCCTTCAACTTTGTTCCTGATTATGACGGGGTGATTCGGCATGTCCCTCTTGTGTTGAGGATGATTGACGACCTTTATCCATCCCTTGCCGCCGAGGCGTTACGCGTCGCCCAGAATGCCCGGAATTTGGTGATCAAGTCCTCCGGGGCCAGCGGGGAAGGGCGGTTCGGCGGTCATACCGGCATAGTCGGCATCCGTATCGGTTCACTTCCGGTGGCGACCGATGCACACGGAGAGATCTGGGTCCATTTTTCCAGGTCACTGCCCGAAAGGTACATCCCCTCTTGGAAAATCCTGGAGAGTGAAGTGGCGCCTGAATCGCTGGCAGGGCATATTGTCTTTGTGGGGACATCTGCAAAAGGTCTTCAGGACCTCCAATTCACTCCTCTGGGCGGCATAATTCCGGGAGTGGAGATCCAGGCCCAGCTCATAGAACAGCTGATTCAGGGGACTTATCTCCTGCGGCCCGACTGGTCGAAAGCCGCCACTATCCTTTACCTGATCATGATGTGGGGAACCCTTTTGACGGTGGGCTCACGGCTTCACATTCTGTGGTCGGCGGTCATGAGCGCTGCACTCCTGGGGATAACCCTTTTGGCTGCCTGGTATACGTTTACCCAAGCCAGGCTGTTCCTCGACCCCCTTTACCCATCGGTCGCCTTTGTGGGGATGTTCCTTGCATGGTCTATCCCGCGTCACCTCGTGACAGAACGTGAGAGGCGATGGATCCGTTCTGCCTTTTCCACTTATGTATCGCCCAATCTCGTTCGTCATCTCATAGACAACCCAGGCCAGCTTGAGCTTGGTGGGGAATACCGGGAGTGTTCTTTCGTGCTAACCGATCTGGCCGGGTTCACCTCTATTATGGAGAGATCCGAACCCTCAGATGTCGTTTCCCTGCTCAATACCTACCTTGACGAAATGATAAAGATCGCTTTTCGTCATGACGGCACGCTGGACAGGATTGTGGGAGATGCCGTTGCCGTCATGTTCTCCGCCCCCGTAACCCAGCCTGATCATGCTGCTCAGGCGGTTGCCTGTGCGCTTGAGATGGATGCGTTTGCGCGTGGTTTTGCAATGGAAAAACGGGCACAAGGGATGAACTTTGGTGAAACCCGTATCGGGGTTCACACCGGTGTTGTTATGGTCGGCAACTTTGGTGGTAAGACCATGTTCGACTACCGCGCGCTCGGGGACCCCATCAACACCACCTCACGCCTTGAAGGCGCCAACAGGTATCTGGGAACACATGTCTGTGTGAGTGGGGAAACAGTGGCCAAATGTCCGGGATTCACTGGTCGGCCAGCGGGCACCCTTGTGCTGAAAGGGAAATCAAAAGGGATTGAAGTGTTCGAACCCCTTACGGAAAAAGAGGCCCGGTCCCCTGCTACCATTGCCTATCTAGAGGCGTTCTCCTTGTTGGAGCGGGAAGACCCGGGAGCACGGGAAGCATTTGTCGCACTTGCCAGAGACTTCCCCGGTGACCCACTTGTCGTTTTTCATCTGAAGCGCCTTCAGCACGGAGAAAACGGTACTATTGTGGTCCTGAGGGAGAAGTGAGAAAAGCACGGAATGGTATCAAGAGAAATCTGACGGGTGACAGTGCTCAGCGAACCGTTACCTCGACGCGACGGTTCTTGAGTTCGATGACGCCGTCTGCCGTTTCCACCAACGGGTTGTTTTCTCCGTGGGAGGTCACGTCAATGGTCTTTGGATCAAAACCGGCCTTCACAAGGATGTCCCGGATTGCCTCAGCACGCCTTAAAGCCAGGCGGTAGTTGTATTCCTCATCACCGGATCGGTCGGTATGACCAATGACCGAAATATTGGGAAATTCACGCTGCGAAATCGCCGAAATAACTTTCGGGAGTTCTTTTTCTGAAGCCGGTGTCAGGTCTGTCTTGTCAAGCTTGAAATAGAGGATAAAGGAGATGGGCGGTTCCGGAGTGGCGGCAAGCGCCTTGCCAAACACTCTCCGGATCTCTGCTTTGTCCATTGGAAAAGGTTCACCTGGAGGTTCTCCCGTTTTGTCCATACTTATCGCGAAACCCGCCTTGTCGAGCACCCGCGTTCCGGAGGGGTTGGTAACGGTGACCCCGCCGGTGGTTCCATCAAAATCATCAAGAAGAACCACATAATCCTTCGGCAGCCCGCCGCAACCCGCTAGAAGGATCAGAAATGACACCAGGGTCGGAAAGAGGCTCGAACCCTCGAATTTCACTGCTGGTCCCCCTCAATTTTGACGAGAAAACGGGTTCCCCGGATGCCGATAGTACCCGGTGGGGTTTTTACTGACACGGATTCGGGGGCAAGTTTTGCAATAGTGCCGGAGACAAAATGCAATGTTCCGCGTGTCATCCTGGAGGTGAATGAAAGTTCCTTTTCCCGCGGTTGATATACAAACTCATCGACCACAAACTCGGTATCCGGGCCGATCGAAATCATGGTGTTGTCCTTGAAGGTAACCCCCATCGCGCCCGTATCCCCTGTTGTCAAGAGGTCGTTCATGTATACTGAATGACCTATATCGGCGGGTTGTTGCGTCCCTTGCCGCACCACGAACGCAGGCCTCTCGACTTTTCTGACGTATCCGATTGCATTGTCCCCGGCCAGAGCGAACCCACCTCCTGTAAAAAAGACCGTAACAAGAAAACCTGAAATAGCAAAAGGTCCGATTCTCATCGTGTCACCCCCTCAAACCTAAATAGTTAATAGAATGGTGGCCATGTTCGATACTTTTGGTAGGTACCGGCTCCACACAGTATGAGAAGTATAAGAAAACCGCACATAAAGGTCAAGATAGAGGCTTAGCGGTTTCCAGTGAAGGGGTGCTATCTTTCATCAAGAACTTTCCGGACGGTATTGGCCAGA
>CAZXCQ010000171.1:0-3031 GCA_964639275.1 uncultured Desulfobacteraceae bacterium
ATATCGTTCGGTTTACTTCAATTCCGCCGGAGGTTGGCTCCTATTTCCAGGCCCACAGGGAATATGCGTTGAAGCCCGAAGCGGGTCGATAGAAGAGACAGTATTCTAAACCCACCAGGTAGCCGGGGGTTATTGGCAGCCCCAGCCCCTCTTAACAGCATATCCTGATCTCTATCATTCCAGAATGGCCTTTAACGTCTTAACTGCAGCCCTTTCAAGGTGATAACCTGCTGATTTTATTGAAGACAAGGAGCGGCTGCCTATAGCAACTCCGCCACGGAGTCAAGACGGTCTCCAAGCATATTCACATAGCTTCCCAGCTCGTTATCATACCACGCGTAGATCACTGCCTGGGTAATCGCAATTCTTACCAGGTGTTGACCTTTTTGATTCGATAGGCCCTTCGTCTTTACCTGATAGGCCTTTTCCAGATCGATGTTTACTTCCGCTGTGCGGGTGTGAGTCTCGTGTCCCTCGATAATAGCCGCAGCTCGGGGGAGGCCTATGATATCCGTGGAGACGTTTTGTTCTTCCGTATAATGCAGATAACCACGAGGATCGCGCTCGGCAGTCTCCCAGTAGATCCTGTTAATCACATCCCTCCGTATCGACTCCCCTGAAGGTTCTTCCTGAAGGTTCACCACCAGAATAATCAACGAACCCGTGGTATTCGGAACACGCACAGATTCGGCAATAAAGCCGATCTGCTTCATCTCCGGAATCACGAGGGCAAGCGTATTTGCCGCCCCTGTCGTAGTCAAGATGATATTATTCATGACGCTCCGGTTCTTTCTTAGATCACTAGCCCCTGCTTTAGGAAGCCGGTCCAGGACCTGCTGGGAACCTGTTACCGCGTGAATAGTAGCCATCGAGGCGGTCAGGATTCTCTGGGGACCAAAAAAGCGCAAGAGTGGTTTTATCATGTGGGCCAGGCAGGTGGTTGTACAGGAGGCGCCGGAAATAAGCCTGTGAATCCTGGGATCATAATCGTTTTCATTGATCCCCATAACGGTGGTCACGGCGTCATGGGGCATGGCCTTGGCCTTGTCTTTGATCTTGAACGGGGCCGAGACAATAACCTTTTCGGCTCCCGCTTCAAGGTGCCCTCTCACTGAACCCCCCGGCTCATCGGGAGGCAGGGTGGGGTCAAGGAATTTGCCTGTGGTGTCCACCACGAGCTGGACACCGTGTTCCCTCCAGCCGATATCTTTTGGATTTCTGGAGTTCCGCAAAATTTTAACCTTCACTCCGTCGGCCGTTAGGGTTGCCTCCTTCTCATCCACCTCCTGAATCACCCGCTCGGCTCTGTATCCGTAAAGATAGGCCCCAAGGGAACCGTAAGTGGAATCCCTTTCCAGGTACCCTGCCAGATCCCCCAGCGATCTGCCCACCTGTCGTCCAACATTGACTACCAGCTCATCAAAGTACCTGGTTGCAACATAACGCCAGAGCGTGAGCTTTCCTATTCGCCCAAGGCCGTTAATACCCAGTTTCAGCCCGCTCCCGGTCACGTCCTCTGAACCAGCTTGCATCTCAGTCACTCTCCATCTCCCTAATCTTCATCTGACCCAAGTAGAGGGAGCCCTCCCTCCCATCCATACTGAGCCAGTCGCCGGATCTTAGGATCTTCTGATCCAACGAACACCTCTTTTCCCTCTCCATGCAAACGAGGTTTGCACACCCCACTACGCAGGTTTTGCCCAGCCTTTGGGCCACTATTGCAGCGTGAGAAGTGGAGCCCCCCCGGCCCGTGAGCAGACCATCGGCCTCATAGATTTCTTTGATATCATCGGGAACCGTGTCGTTCCTCACAATGATCAACGGTGTTTCCGGTTCTGCCTTTCGCCAGTATTGAATCTCCTCCAAACTGAATACGACCCTTCCGCTCATGGCTCCGCCGCTCACGCCAATTCCGTGCCCCAGGCGTTTAAAAGGCACATCAGGTGCCAGATCAAAGGAATAGACCTTTATTCTCTCTCTTAGGACCATATCTCGGGTCTGGAGAAAATAGAGATCTTTTCTGTGGGGACTTTCAAATGTAAACTCTATCTCCTGGGGGCTCCACCTTCTTTCATATATGAGATTCTTTGCCCACTCTCTTAATGTATGATAGATCTCCGGAAACAGGGTTTCAAGCGCAGTATCGCCTTGCCTGTTTTCGATCTCTGCCTGCTTCTTGGAAACAGGGAGTGTCCTCACGAGACCTGAAACCACGTCCTCCCCCTGATTTCCCGGAGTAAAGTCTCCCCACAGCACGAGCATGTCCCCGGTCCACCTGGGGTTGTGGGTGAAAAAGACGCCGGCTCCCGAGTTGCGTGAATAATTGCCAAAAACCATGGTTCGAACCGTGGCAGCGGTTCCCCAGTCGTCCGAAATGCCCATAATTTCACGATAGGTCCTGGCCTTGGGAGCGTTCCATGAGTCCAGAACCTTTCTAATAGCGACGTCAAGCTGTTTAAGGGGTGACGCCTCGATTTCAACGCCGCTGTCCTGTACCAGGGACTTATAGGTCAGGGCTATTTCCTGCATTTGGAGCCCGGTGAAATCCTTTTTGTAGGCTACCCCCAGACGTCGCTTAAAATCGGCGATAATGGCATCGAAGTCATCCCTTTTCAGGTCAAAGGCCATGCCATAGGACTGAAGAAACCGCCGATAGGTATCCCAGGCAAACCATTCGTTGCCGGTACGGGCAGCCATCCCCAAGACGATTTCGTCATTGACCCCCACATCCAGGAATGTGACCATCATACCGGGCAGCGAAATGGGAGAACCGCTTCTGACAGAGATAAGCAAGGGGTTGCCAGGGTCGCCAAAAGACTTTCCGGCTAGCTTTTCGAGGGCGGTTACCTCGCGATGCACCTGCTCCTCAAATCTCTCCTTGGCGGGAAGATAGTCATAAATGATCCCGCGACACCTGAAGGCCTCCGTAGTCACTATGAATCCATGTGGAACGGGGAGCCCGTAATCCATCATCCTGACCAGATTAAGCCCCTTGTTTCCGAGATGAATAATGTCTGCAAGGTCTTTTTTT
>CAZXCQ010000171.1:3131-14010 GCA_964639275.1 uncultured Desulfobacteraceae bacterium
TGGGAAAAACCCCGGAAGATGTCAAGATACTGGGTAGAAGAAAACCCCCGGACCTCGAGTGAATGGGCGAGCAAATCCAACTGTCGCTCCAACTCCAGAGAGGAGATCCCGTCCAGCTTCAAGGCACGGGCGAAAAGGCGGAGGTATTCATAGATCTGAGAAATGGTAACCTTGGTAATGAGCTTGAGATCAATGGTTTCAATCATCTCTTCGAAAAGCACCCTCACAAGAGCCTCCAGGCGGAATGTCAGTCCCAGGGCATCAAATTTCATCTCATGGTAACTGCCATACATGGAGGGGATATCAACGGCAAAATGGCGTTTTCTATAGACGTCTTCCCTGATCTCGTAGTTCTTGGCAGAAAGTACGATCTCTTTCAGCTTCTCAAGGTAGGGGAGCAGCTGGACCAGTTTCTTCGGGGTGTCATTCTCCTGCAAGGCCTGTTTCAGCTCCTCAATGTCGGGCAGGCCAGTGAGTTGAAGCTGGGCCAGATAGCTATCCATCTCGGTAAAACCAAGACGATATTTCTGGAAAAGGAGCCTGTACAATAGAATCGCCAGTTCCACCCTTTCAAAATCAAGATCCGATGCACCGGGAATATCCCCTATCAGACCCTTGAGATCATCTCCTGCTGTATTCAGTAATCGGCTGACCTTGCCGCCTCCATTCCCAAGTAAGAGATGCGAGACGACCCTGTGAACGCCTTCTATATACGGACCTTCTGTTTCTATCTGCTGGTAAACGCTGGGGGGTACAAAGGTCTTCACACCCTCTTTACTTTTGGTATTCCAGAAGCTGAGAATCCCCTCCATTAACTCGATGATCTGATTGCTGCTCTCTACGTGACTTTGCTTTCGTAGGAAATGGATCAAGGGATCCCTACGCATGCACAACTCATCAATCTTGGTGGAGATGTCCCGGAGTCTCCCTTCTGCACCGATGTCGTTGAAATAGGCAGGGAAAAGGCGGGCCAATTGTTTGGCAAGGTTATAGACCGTGCCGATCTCGCTATTCAATAAGCGTGTGATATCGCGTGGAAAGAGGTCCGTATCTCTGATGAAGACCCCATTTAGGGAAAGGTGGATAATCAAAAAGGAGAGCAGTTTTTTGGACCATTTGGGGTTAAGCCCTATGAGCTCCAGCCAGGTACGGATATTCTGAATATGGGCGGGATTCGCCAGTACTTGCCAGTCATCACCCACCCCCTTTATTTCCGGGGCCTGAAACCCGAGGGACACCACGGAATCCGTGAAATAATCCACAAGATCACTGTCATCCGTAGTGTAGACTCCCTTGCCCATAGTGAGCACGCAGTTCAGTGCCGTCTCCGGGAATTCTCCTCCGCTCGCCTTCAAGATCTCAAAGGTCTTCTCTATGGATCTCCGGATCACCTCGGATTCTTCATTTTCAATGAGCCCTGAAAGTGTTCGATTAATTTCCCTTAAGGTCTCTTGGTGGATTGAAGAAAGGGTTTCAATGTTCATGATGTGGAGAAGAAATATCAATTTCCATTGCTCCCCGAGCCCCTTCTTTTCTCCGGCCTTTAAAAGCTTCCGAGGTATCTCACCGTAACCCTTTACAATCTGGTCATATCCCGGAAGTTCTATGAGTTGCTCGAAAACATATTTGTGACCGCAGTCCGGGCTCCGAGCGATCTCCTCCAGCTTCCGCCGGCAGGAGGTCAGGTGGTCATGGGAGATCTCTCTAAAGAGCGCTCTTAACTCCGTCTTTTCGAGAAAGGCCTCACCGGATTCTTCTTCAAACCAGGCGAGGGGGTCTTCCACTCCCAGCCAGTAATCATAGGTGTATCGGTAGTACCTGGTGAGAAGGCGGTTTATGGTACTGAAACTGGATTGCGGGGGGACTACTTGAGAGTATTTTCTCCCAAGCCTACACAGCGGGTAAAAACTCCGAACAAATAAAGAGAACGTCTTTTCTGGATAAGCCTTGATACGGGCAAAGCCATAATCCAGGACGGGCAAGAATCTATTTAGAGACTCACCCCCATCGTTGATTATCTTTTGGATGAAAAGGAGGAGATTATCCGCTGCATTGACCCGTACGGTCTCCTCCGGGGAGCTTTCGAGGGCCTCAAAAAATATGTCCTCATAGAGTCTTGCGGCCTCGGGCCCTTTGGGATGCCCCTTGAGCAGGTGAAAGTAGCCAAGGGCGTACCGTCTCACCTCTTTGAGAATAAACACCCAATTCCTGTACGGGTGGCAAATCTCTTTCAGGAAGCTCTTCAGTTCTTCCGCGAGGCCATAATACTCTCCCATGACCTCTTGCAAAATCTCGTATCTACGGTCAATGGCAACGTCCACCCGCCTGGAGGTGATGTTCACGTCAAGGGCCTTGGATGACATGGGCTTCTCCGGAGCAGAGGGGTCGAGCGCTCCCCCCTCGGTCAGTCTCAGCCTCGGGATTTCCTCAAACCCGTGTATCTGCCTTGTCCCGAAAGGGAAAAATACGGAAACCCAAAAACCGCAGCACGCCGGACAGGGGAGGGTAAGGGCGCTGAAAGTGACATATTATCCGTAGAAATAGATGCTGTATTGAGTTTTTTCTCCCAGCAAGGCATCAATCTTATCTTGTACCTCTGCCCTCTGTTTGCTGCCTGCCCACGCTTTCCAATCGTCAATGGATTTCCATGTGCCGATCACCAGGTAATCCTCCGGATCTTCAGTATTTCTCCAGGTTTCACCGGAAATATAACCGGGTTGAACTATTGCCAATGACCTGAGCTCTGACAAGAGGGGTAATAGCTGTATTTCCTTTCCTTTAGGGACTTTTCTCTTGATAATAATCTTGACAGCCATATTTTCTCCTCCTTTTCTTCTTAGGGCTTGCGCAGAAACAACTTCGCAGAATTGGCGTCCAGATTTGGGTCAGATTTGGCTGCGCCGATTGAGCAAGACCACAGGAATAGTAGTACTATTTCGAGGATCTTGCGATTGAGGTGCGGCCGAAGATGACCCGAAGATGGGATGCGAAAATGTGAAGTTATTTCTGCACAAGCCCTTACTACGCATTTCGGGATACTCTGGTCACTTTCAGCGACCGCGCGTCCAGCAATTCTTAGATGCTTATGACCCTAATGGCTAGACTATAAGCAAATTGCCCATGATCTTAAAGCAAGGACATTTTTCACCTTCGTAGAGCACCCAGGATAGACTCAACAGCGGCATCCACACTTAACGTCCCGGTATTTATGACGAGGTCGTAATTGACGGGAGCTGTAATATCTGCATGGAAGTATTTTCGTATAAAAGCCCTGCGATCCGAATCCGTTCTGAGCACACGACGCCTTGCCTCATCAAGCGTAACACCGAAATCACGGGCCACATTGTTAACCCTCATTTCAAGTGGGGCCACAATGCCTACCCTGAATTTCCCCTCAGGGGGAAGAGCGTAAGCGCCTTTTCATCCAAGGTTTCCAAGAGCCTTGTACTTACCTGGCATAGTCCCTCCTCGCGTTAGTCAAACACGTTTTTGCGGCTTTTCCCATCCGTTATCGCGGTTCGATGTAGACGGGTTGTCCCATCTCAGAAAAGGCAAAGTTATGGAAAACGTTGTAGCCGTTATAGTCCAGCACCCTTAGGTCATTGTTCTGGTTGAGGTCTCCCATAACCACATTGTAATGATTCCCATATTTCTCCTTAACTCTTTCCAATGGAAGCTCGGCAGCAATGTATTTCTTGATGCCCTTTGCCTCCAATATTGAGATGAGTTTGGGAGCCTTGAAAGATTCGTACGTGGTCAGAATCAGAATAGGTCCTGTACCAGTAAAAATGATGCCTGCCTTCATAGCTAATCTCCTTTCTATTCCCTACCGCGCCGAGGGATAAAAACCTGTTTCATCAAAAGATGAACTGGGTAATAGGAATAAGCCCAACTACTTGAGGGGTTAATTCAGGGATCATGTGGGCTCCCACCAGGACAGAAACTCTCCTGTCAGGAGATTGGTGGACACATTTTCTGGGATTCTCCATATTGAAGCCCTCCCTGATAGGGCGTAGAAGATTGAGGAGAAATGGTCTAAAGTGAATATATTATACAAAAAAACCACCAGAGACGTCAAACAAAATTGGGAGGGAAAAATCGGTGGAAAAAGTGGTTAGACATTCAATATGTTGGGGGCATTTCTGGGTTTCCAGGAATGCCGGATACAAGTACAAGAATGGACCCACCAGTCGCTTATGAGGGTGTCTATGCGGTCTTGGCGGTGCATAAGTTCCTCATTTCACAGTTAAGGATAAAGAATAGGTCATAAACGCCAAAAAGGCTTCTGCCATAAGGTCTGGATATCTCAGCATTATGGATGAATGGATATTACCACTACCCCTCCGGGATTTGACAAACAGATTGATTGGAATTATATTCTTAATGTAAATGAGTGAGTAACATTACTTGCCAGAGAATGTATCTATTTGAAAGCTGTTCTAACTGTCATTTCAAATGGAAAAATAGCAGCGAAAGACCTTTTTGGCAGTCCGCTTGATTAATGTACCCGAGTGGTTTAGCCAAATCAAGCACCCGTGATATCTCTCCTTACTGCACCGACTCTACATTCAAGAAAGCGGCTTGTAGATAGATCTCCTGATCTCTCCATCTTCAATCACAATCCCCCGATCCTACCCGGACTCCGGGCCAGATAAGGGGGTGGTCTCCTAAACCCAAGTGGATCTGCCCGCACGATTCCTTTTCTGGACCCTGTATGTTCCTTTTGCTTCCCGGACCCAGAGGATACATTCATTTTGGTACACTCTTTTCTCTCTCCGGCAGGAAACATCATGGTAAAACTCATAAGAATAAGCTAACTTCTCACCAGGTCCGGATAACTGACATTGGATTTTTGCTTTCGTTGGAATAACAGGCCTTTACGCCCATCGTCTTTCCCGCGGAGGTGGGAGTTTAGAAAAGCGGTCTTAGACAGCATTTGCGCCGTTTTATTGAGAAGATACCCAAAAAGGTTACTTAAATATTTTAAAATGGAAAGGAGGTGATCATATGGAATTACTAAACAGATTGAAAACTATTGACACAAAGGACAAGTTTGAACTGTTGGGATTCGATAAATATCTTGAGATTGTCCTTAAGAATCCTGATGTCACGCGAAACGCTTTCCAAAGGGTCCATGATATGATCATGTCCTACGGTCAGAGTGAATATTCGCGATATGGGAGGAGATATATCCATTATCACTTTTTTGATGACCCCTTTTCTAAGGGCAAGGCCATATATGGCCTCGACTGGAATATCATGAAATTTATGAATGTCCTGAAAAGCGCCGCCCTCGGGTATGGACAGGAGCGTCGGATCCTTCTGCTCGTGGGTCCAGTGGGCTCTTCAAAATCTTCCACGGTCGACCTCCTGAAAATGGGGCTGGAGGCCTACTCAAAGACCGATGAAGGCCGTCTCTACGGCGCTGTCTGGTATGCGGAAAAGGGAACAGATGAGGCTATCAGAAAGGCACTGGGGCTCGTAAACGACTATGATGAAGAGATTGAATGCGAAATGCACTGCGATCCTATTAATATTCTGTCTCTCCTCTATGCGGACGGAATCGTGGCAAGCGATCCGATCGCTGAGCTCAACGAGCATGCAGCAGGAGATCGCAGAGTCGTGAGCTGGTGCTATCCCTGCCCGAGGTGTGACGATGCCTTTAATCGTCTCATGAAGCTGTACAAGGGAGATTGGCAGCGGATTGTGGCAAACCATCTTCGCGTCAGACGAATCATTGTTTCGGATAAGAGGAGGGTGTGTATCGGAACCCTTCAGCCAAAGCATGAGAAGGACCAGGATGCGACAGAACTCACCGGTGACGTCAACTACAGGGCCGTAGCCGAGTATGGAAGAGAAAGTGACCCCAGGGCATTCAATTTCGAAGGAGAATTTCAAAAGGCCAATCGCGGGGTCATGGAGTTCATAGAAGGTCTCAAGCTGGATGTAGCCTTTCTCTATGACCTTTTGGAGGCCTCGCAGGCCCATAGGATCAAGGCGCGTAAACTGGGACACATGGATATTGATGAAGTGATCATTGCCCACACCAATCCACCCGACCTCAAGAAGCTGGAGAAAAACGAGATGATGCTGGCCCTGAAAGACCGGACCACACAAATCCCCATGCCCTATGTGATCCGCTTGACCGATGAAAAGAAGATCTACGAGCGCGACTACCACCAGGACAACATCAAGAGCCACATCGCCCCTCATACCATTGAAGTGGCGGCCATGTGGTCGGTGCTCACACACCTCGAGGAACCAAAAGAACAAGGAATGGATATCGTCCAGAAGATGAAGCTTTATAACGGGCAGGAACTGGAAAACTGGTCTTTGGAGGTCTGCAAAAAATTGCGCGACGAACACCCCGATGAAGGATTCACCGGGATCTCTCCCCGATATATTCAGGACAAGTTCTCCAATGCGGTGATCAACAGCCAAGGTCGGTGCGTAAATTCCTTTATGCTGATCACAGAGCTTCGCGAAGGGCTGAAACTCCATACCTCCATCAACGAGGCAGAAAGACAAAGGTGCCGGGAACTCCTCAGCCTGGTCGAGCAGGAGTACGACGAGATACTGCGAGAGGAGGTCCAGGAGGCGATTCTGGGCGACGAGCAAGCTATCCAGAAACTCTGTGCAAACTATATTGATAATGTTAAGGCCTATACGAGAGGGGAAAAAGTCGCAAACCGTTTTACAGGCAAGGATGAGGAGCCGGATGAAAGGTTGATGCGTTCTGTTGAAGAAAAGGTCGATATCACCGAGAACAAAAAGGACGACTGGCGCAGAGAGATCATGAACCATATCGGTGCCCTGGCCATGGAAGGGGAAAAGTTCCGGGCGGACTCGAACGAAAAACTGCACAAGGCACTGAGACGAAAGCTCTTTGAGGACCAGAAGGACACCCTTAAACTCTCTTCTCTGGTGGAAACCGTCAGAGACGAAGATACCGAGAAAAGAATCAACGAGGTGAAAGATCGTCTAATAAGAGACCACGGATATTGCGAGGAGTGTGCGAATGGTATCCTCATTTATGTGGGTGGACTCTTCGCCCGTCAGGAAGAAGAAAAGAAAAAAGAAAAATGATAGATTACAGCAAACTTCCTTATGACTCCGTTCCGGAAAATCGAGGGGAAAAGCATATGAGAAGAAGAATCAAGAGAGACGAAAGGCGGTTTACCGATATCCTAAAGGGCAAAATCAAGCAAGATATCAAAAAGTACCTCAAACCGGGCAGCGTGATATTGCCGGGCAACGGCAAGAGAGAGCCGATTAGAATACGCTTTTTCCATTTGCCCTTACCCAAGTTTCGCTACGGACCGAACTTCGGTGGTGTAGGCAGCGGGAGGGGCAAACAGGGAGATGACCTCGGGCCGATCACCGGCGATCCAAAGGATGGCCAGGGCGAAAAAATGGCCGGCGACCAGCCTGGTGAGCTGATCGAGGTTGAATTCAGCGAAGAAGAAATTCTAGAGATCATGGAGCTGGAGTTGCCAAACCTTCAGCCCAAAGGCGAAAAGACCATTGACGCTGAGAATCATCGGTGGTCCTCCGCCAGAAGGGTTGGTCCCGAATCATTGATTATCAAAAAGGGGCCTAAGGGCATATATAGGAGGGCTCTTCAGAGACAATTGGCCAGCGGTACCTATGATCCCAGAAACCCCAAACTCATCCCGATTCAGGAGGACAAATCCTTTCGGTCAACCAAACCAATCCCCAGACCGCAAAATAATGCCATGCTGGCCTTTATGAGGGATATTTCGGGTTCGGTCTCAGACGAAGAGCGGGAAATCATCTCATATTTTTGCTTTTTCGCCGAGGGACTTCTTAAACGCCAGTACGATGAACTGGAGTGTGTTTACATTGTTCATCATGTACAGGCGGAAGAGATGAGGGACCAGGAGCAGTTTCTGAAAGCGGACAGCTATGGCGGGACAAAGAGTTCCAGCGCTCACCAACTCCTGATCAAGATCGTTGGAGACAGATTTTCTTCCGAGGATTGGAATATTTACCCCGTCTATTTTTCGGACGGCATGAATTGGGAGGCGGATAATGATACGACTCTTCGGCTGATTCAAGACAGGATTCTCCTGTTTAGCAATCAGTATAGCTATGGCGAAGTGGAGCCCGCTTGGCGGTCCTGGTACAAAAAAGAAGTCTCCGAAGGATTCTCTTCACCGGGATTTTTTGGCCAACGCCTGGCGTCAGAGTTTGGCGAACACCCGCAAGTGGTCTACATTTCACTGAAGGAAAGAGATGACGCCTGGGAGGCTTTGGGGAAATTTTTCGGAAAAAAGCAACGAGAGGTTTAAGATGGCCCTGATTACCCATGAATTGAAGCAATGGCAGGCGAGAATCGAAGCGGTTGCAAAGCGGCAGGGATTAGACTTTTTCCCTATTGTCTTTGATGTGGTGGACTGGGACGGCATGGCCGAAGTGGCCAGCTATCATGGTTTCCCTGACCATTTCCCCCACTGGAAATTCGGGGAGTCCTATGCAAACATGCGCAAGAGCTTTACCTATGGTGTGAGTAAGATATACGAAATGGTGGTCAACTCAAACCCTGCGATTGCCTATCTCTTGGAGGAAAATAAGTTAGTCGACCAGAAGCTGGTCATGGCCCATGTGTGTGCTCACGTGGATTTTTTCAAGAACAATGCCTGGTTTCGCCCTACTGATCGCAATATGCTGGCCAGTTCCCGATCAGCTTCGGAAAGAATCGAAAGATACCGGAAGGAATACGGCGAAAAACCAGTCGATGACTTTATTACGGATTGCATGAAGATTGACAATTTGATCGATTCCCGGATGCCTTACATGGAAGCCTATAAAGAAAAACATCCGGGCGATCAAGAAAAATTGCCTAAATTTAAGAAGGGAGAGCAACCTTTCAGATTTAAATCGGATCTACCATATTTGGATGATTTTATAAATCCACCTGGCTGGGTTGAAACACAAACAGAAAGAGACAAGGTTCGCGAAGAAATGAAAAAGGAAGCCCGGAAAGGGCTGAGGTTCCCTGCCAAACCAGTGCGGGATGTTCTCCTTTTTCTTCTTCGATTTGCGCCTCTCGAGCAATGGCAGAGGGATATCCTCGATATTATTCGACAAGAGAGTTACTATTTCTTCCCCCAGGCCCTGACCAAGATCGCCAATGAGGGGTGGGCGGCATACTGGCACTCCGAATTGATGGTAAAGAGGGGATTGGCGTCACAGGCAGAGATCGTAGACTATGCCCAGCATAATGCCGGCACGCTGGGCAGTCCGGGGTTCAATCCCTACAAGCTGGGGCTCACTATCTATCGGGATATTGAGCATCGATGGGACAGCGGCAGACACGGCATTTTGTGGAAAAATTGTCAGTATCTTTTGGATAAGAAAGCGAACTGGGATGATTTCGTGGTTTTCAAAAACATCTATGAGGAAAATCAGGGAAGGACCGGAGAAAAATGGGCAGAGTGGTGCTCTTTCAAACATGCGTGCGAGAGCGGCCTGTGCGGCTTTCCCAGAGATCTGTACGCAAAAGAAAAACTGATCAAGTGGTGGTGTGAGTATCAACAGTGCGAAGACAAATTGGTCCAATTGGAAAAAGAAATGGCCCGGAACACTTCCTCTGCATTGACCGATGAAATAAGGAACGATCTGAATTGGAGCAAAAAGCTTGCCAATATCAAACAAGCATGGAAGAACGGTGAACTGAAAAAGACTCCTGAACCGATTCCAGAGGAATTTTTCTCTTTGGCAAAGAAATATCCCGGAAGGGTTCCTTTGGGCCAGGGAAGAAGGAAAATATTTGAAATACGCAGAAGGATTAATGATTTTTCGTTGATAAACGAGTTCTTTACCCGTGATCTCTTTGAGAAATTGCCGATGTTCAGCTATAAGGCTGGAGGCGGGGGAGTCCCTTCAGACCGCTGGGGGATCGATAAGGTTGAATTTGATACGGTCAAGAAAAAGCTTCTGTTCGCTCTTTTCAATAGAGCAGAGCCGGTGATCGAGGTAAACAATGCCCAATACGCCTGGTCCAAAAGCAATGGAGAAAATCGAGGCACAGGTCTTTATCTCAGACATAAGCATGAGGGGGCCGACCTAAAACGTGACGAGATGGAAGATACTTTGCATGCATTGTTTACTTTTTGGCAGAACCCGGTTTATCTTGAAACCGTGGTCACGGAACAAGGAGAAAGGTCAGCTGTGCCAGCGGAGATCTTGAAGCAGATGGGTGTGGAACCGCCCGAGGAAAGGAAAAGAAGGCGGGGTACCGTAAGGATCTACTTTACACCCGATGGGAAGGAAATCACAGAATTTGACAAGGGGCAGGTAGAGGTCGAATTGCCCTATTAGGACTCGCGCGAAAAATGTTATTTTTAAACGAGTCCCTAATGGGACGGTCCCCACAGAGTGGAAAAATCCTCCCCCGTTACGATATCGGGCTGGTTCAATAGGCTCAGCGGATTTACATTCTGCTCAATTTCCAGGTCGCGGTAGTTCCGAAGACTGGTCTCATTCCCGACATACAGGCACGTGCAATATGTGGCGTCTGCATATACAATATACAGCTTGCCATCGCGGCTGTGACGCGTGAGCTTATGCTGCGGCAGGCTCTTCAGGTAGGCCAGTTTCTTCGGGGTATCGGCCACCATTTTCTTGAAACCTGCCTTTGTGAGCAACCCTTCCACATCGGTCACATAGTTTTTGTTAAAGGCGGCGCATCCTGTAAGGGCCACACCCAGGGCCGCCAGAACAACCAGAACAACCAGAACAACCAGAACATTCCACCAGTTTCCTTGATGATTTATAACGATTCCTCCTTTTGGCAACGATGTAACTTCTCAAAAACCCGGGCATAAATCGATTGTGGTGTGGCATGGGGGTCTTT
>CAZXCQ010000172.1:0-14008 GCA_964639275.1 uncultured Desulfobacteraceae bacterium
TCGTCGACATGTCTCAGAGCCGAATGGCTTTCGCCGGAATGACAAAAAAGGGTAAATTCCGACTTTTTACGAATTCATCAAAACTAGAACTGATTAACCATTAGCTCTCTTTTTTCTGCTCTTCAACTCTCCTGACGGAATCGATGACTGTGCCGTCAACCCACTTGACCACAGCAACGATTTCCTCACCGAACTCTGGTTGAGCCGGTCTCCCACAAATCCTCTCGGCTTCACCTTTGAGTTCTTCGATTGTCTTCAGGGGCAAAGAGGTGTTTTTCATTTTCTCCAGGAGATCTTCTCTCAGGGGGTTTATCGCAATCCCCCTTTCCGTAACAATAACATCGATCAACTCCCCCGGGCCGCATAACGTGGTTACCTGATCTCTTATGACCGGTATCCTCCCGCGAAACAGGGGAACGGGAAGAATTACACATTTTGCAGAAAGACAATTCTGCCACCCGCCTATGCCATGAAGCAGATAACCATCAGAGTGAGTAACGACGTTTCCATTGAAGTGGACATCGACCTCGGTCGCACCGAGTATCACAACGTCCACCATTGATGCAAAATTTCCTTTCCCATGATAATTATAGCTCGTAAAGGGGCTCGTATCGACATGTCCTGGATTTTCACGCATTGACCGAACACCGTCCAGGTCAAAGGTCTGCCCATCAAGGATATATTCCACCAAGCCCTTCTCAAATATTTCAACGAGGTATTTGTTGCTTCCGGCACGGGCAAAACGGGACTTGATGCCCCTCTCCGCCATTATCCTGCCAAAAAATATCCCTATGGAAAGGGCCGTGCCCCCCGCTCCAGCCTGAAATGAAAACCCATCCCGAATAATACCCGCCTCATCACAGAACTGGGCCGTCATTTCTGCCAGTAGCAACCTCTCGGGGCTTCTGGTCACCCTTGTTGTTCCGGATACGATCTTTTCAGCCAGACCAACCTTGTCCACCTCAACGGTATAGTCGACATAATTCCCGTGAATCTGCCATGGAATACAGGGGAATGGGACCAGATGATCGGTTACCACAATCACTCTGTCGGCATACTGGGAATCGGCAAGGGCAAACCCAAGCAGGCCGCAGGCCGCATCACCATACAGTCCATTGGCGTTTCCAAACGGATCGGCTGTGGGGGCTGCGATAACAGCGATATCGATATGTACTTCACCATCCTGCACTGCCTGGTACCGGCCGCCATGAGACCGCAGAACACCGACCCCTTTCATCTTGCCCTCTGAACAAAACCTTCCCAGGGCACCGTTCATACTGCCTTCGATATGATGAATAACACCGTTTTCAAGGTGCCTGATTATCGGGGTATGACAGGGAAACGAAGCTGACGGAAACCACACCAGATCTCTGACCCCCAGCTCTGCCGCAATATCAAATATCTGATTGGCAATCAAATCACCGTCACGAAAATGATGATGCGTGGAGACAGTCATCCCATCTCTCAGGCCTGCCTTGATTAAGGCATCTTTTAGTGATGCGATGAGTTTATTGCCGTCAGGTGGATAATCCGCACAGGTGGAGATGGGCGGGCCATATTTCCTCCCTTGCGGGCGAAATTTCCCCACTCCCATATAGGGGATGCCCGGTTTTCCATTGATTTCGGTGGGTACCAAACGTCCAGCCGCGTTTGTAATTTCCCTGGTGTTATGCATTTTTGTCTCTTCCATCTTTTGAAAGCACCCCAAGCTCAATCGCAATATTGATGACCTTCTGCGCCCGTTTTACAACAGGGGGATCAATCATCTTTGTCCCCAACGAAACGACGCCCAGCCCCTGCTCAGTCGCATTGTCAAAGGCCTCAACGATTCTCTTGGCCCTCTGGATCTCCTCCATGTCCGGGGCGTAGCCTTGATGAATCGTCTTTATTTGACGGGGATGGATGCAACCCATCCCCTCAAACCCCAGGGCCTTTGACCTTGACACCGTTTCTCTGAGGCCTTCCATGTCGGCAACATCAGAGAATACCGAATCAAGCGGTTGTATGCCGGCGGCGCGGCAGGCATTTACCAACTGGCTCCGGGCAAAGAATGATTCATCCCCCTCAAACGTTCGTCTTGCTCCCAGATCTGCGGTATAGTCCTCGAGCCCGATCGCCATGGCCGCGATATTGTCAGCAGCAGTGGCAATGTCGTATGCCCTGATAACGCCCAAAGCGCTCTCAATAATCGGTATTAACCAAACCTTCGCCTTGATGTTCCCTGTTTTCTTTATGGACGCGATCTTCTCATTTACCTGTTCAATATGTTTAACCGATTCACTCTTGGGCAGCAATACGACATGAACGTTATGCGGAATGACGAAATCCAGGTCCTTCAGGCCCTCGGGTAATTGATTGATCCTCACCATCCGTTCCGCACCGTAGAAATTGACCTGCCGCAATGCATTTCGAACAAGGAGACGCGCTTCGTCCTTTTTGGATATGGCAACCGAGTCTTCCAAATCAAGGATAATGCCGTGTGCGTGATGAATCCCGGCATTGATCATCAGCCTTGGTGAGTTTCCCGGCACGTAGAGGCGGGAGAAACGCGTCGGTTCTTGTGGAGGCCCATATCGGTTTTCCTCTATAAGATCTAACAGATATTCCTTGTCAGTATCGATCAACTGCCTGATACAGGCCTCAATCCTCGCCGCCAAGACAAAATCCAGTGCCCCATTATCTTCAATGGTTACTCTGCCATCCTCGATTCCAAAAAAACGCAATTCTTTTCTGCAAAGATCCTCTATTGAATCACCGTAGAGGGTCCTTACCTTGCTGATAATTTCAGTATCGAGACCGCCACCATCTGTTAGCTCGATGGTTACATGGCAGTCTGAACGCCCGCTATCGCCCCTGTTGCCAGCTGTTGACATGATTGGCAATTCTAAACCTCCATCTGCTGCAGTTGCCAAAATGGTAACACTTTAGCTTTGTGAAAACCGGATAATCCCTTATGCATTTACCCGTCGTCATCAAGTGCCACGGTGGCCCTCCGTGGTTCAAAGCAACAACAGGGTCTTGCGCTCACAATACGCACGCCGCTTGCCCTGAGATGACCCACCTTGACAAAAGACCCCAGTGCCGTTGTCTCTCCCCCCAATCCAAGAGGCCCCACCCGGGTCAAATTTATCAATTCCGTTACCTTGGCTTCCAGGGGGTTCTGCCTGTCCAGATTTCCATTTTTCATCGCCTCAAGCATCAGGGCCGAGGCCTCCATATGGGTTCTGCCGATCCCTATAGCAGGGACGCAGGGGGTACACCCCAGGTTTTTTGCCTCTGTTGCTATCCAGCTGGCGGCCTCCTCTATGACCCGATCCATGCTTCGCTGGTGGAAGACACGGTAGGTCTTGGCCCTGATCTCCGGCCCCCCGCCCAGGAGAAGCACCGTGATCTTGACCCTTTTCCCCGAAACGGATTTGACGGTAACGGGGGCAAGAGTCAGCTTTCCGGGATCCTGAAAAAGGCCCCTGGATTGCTCGACCCGTTCCGCGTCATTTCCCTTGACCGCCATAGGCCTGCCCGGCATGGCGCGGAGTCCCTGCACGGCCCCATCTTCGATGGCCGCCAACCACCCGGCCGGAAGCTTTGCCTCTCTACCGATCTCTACAATGGCATGAGGAATCCCTGAATCATCACAAAGAGGGGCCTTGATCTTTTTGGCGATTTGAAAATTTTCCAGGATTCTCTCGAGAACCCACCGGGCACTGCGGTTGGTCTCCCTTTTGATGGCCCTCTCATAGGCCCGCTGTTGATCGAGGCGAAAAGTGGTCCCCGCTTCGATCAGACAATCCCTGACCGCCTCCTCAATCCTTTTCTGGGTCAGCATCGCCGTCCTCTGTTTCACGCCTGTTTCAAGAAGATGCTCTTTCCATGGGCAATGGCAATGATCGCCGGAAGGCCTTCTACCTCCAGCTCATAAAGGGCCTCCATTCCTTCCTCCCTGAAGGCCGCCACCCTTTGTGCCACAATTTTGTCGGCAAACAGGGCGCTCACCGGTGGCGTAATGGCAAACAGGGCATGATTATCCGCCAAGGCCTTGGTCGTGTCCATGGAAAGGGCACCCTTGCCGAGATGGATCTTCACCCCTGCCCGCGAAAGGGCAGGGATGCTGCCTTCGATCTCGACCTTGCTGCTCGTTGTGGGCCCGATCCCGGCAGGGCTGACTGCCGAGTGAAAAATGACGGATCCCTTCAAGTTCACTTTGATTCGATCCAGCCTCATATCCAAAAACAATTTGACCAGTTTCGGTAAAACCGCATCCCTTCCGCAGTAGACCTTTCCGTGAATTTCTATCTGATCTCCTATTTTGAGACTATGGATTACCTCATCTTCAACAGGTGTAGTGACGGTGATAATCCCCGCGGGGCTCTTCGATCTCTTCATACGGCCTCACCCTTTGTCGCCTGGAATTCGCTGAATCTCTCCTTGAGTTCATCAAGACTGGACGATTTCAACGTCTCGATCCCCTTCTTATATTTCCCATCCCTGATGTCTTTTAACCGCTCTGCTAGATGGGCGGCGGGGGGGATCAGATATTTCCCATGGATTCTCCGGATGAGCAGGGCCACATTGAGTGGAGAGATCTCAGCAGGGCATCTGGCCGCGCACATGCCACACATGATGCATTCAATGGAAAGTTCAACCACCGTCCGGAAATCTCCCCGTTTGGCAGCAGCCATGGTGTTCATGACGTCCAGCCCCATGGGACAGGCCTTGGTACAGGTATTACACGCAAGGCATCGCATCAGTTCGGGATAGGCCTTGATGACCGCGGTATCGTCGGGAGCCACGCCCTTGATGGCGTATATAGCCCTGTTCGCAGGGGTGTAGGGGAGTTGGACCAGGTTCATCTCCGGCTCAACCACCGTCTGACACGACAGACCCACTTTCAGCTTGTAGTCACCCTTTTGTCTGTAGACCGTGACACAGGCCCCACACACACCGCCCCGGCAGCCACATCCCCTGGTCAACCGATACCCTGCAAACTCCAGGGCCTTCAAGATGGTCAGACCCCTGGGGATCTCATATCTTCTTCCCATCACATAGACCGGTATCATGGTAATGATGTCATCCAACATTATCACCCTCAACGTCTTTTGGTGTGCTGAACCCCAATAAGGGCCTTTTCAAAGCGATAGTCCGGCAGGAGCAGAGGCGAAGAGCCTTTTGTGTCAATCCCTGCTTGCTTCAATGACGCATGGTATGTTCTTACGTGATCGAGGGTCAGCCCTCCGATCTTTCTCTCTTTCGCCGTTTGTGCGGCATGGGCCCCCGCACGCCGACCGAACACAAAAATGTCCACGAGCGAGTTCGCCCCCAACCGGTTATGACCGTGGACACCGCCGGATACCTCTCCGGCCATGTAAAGGTTGGGAATCCGGGTCTCCCCGTACTGATTGATCTGAACCCCGCCATTCTGATAATGCTGCGTCGGATAGACCAGGATGGGCTCGCGTGTCGGGTCGATGTCATATTTCTTGAACCGTTCATAAATGCCTGCAAAACGGGTGATAAACGTCCCATCCCCCCCGATCCTATCGATGATCGGGGTATCCAGCCACGCACCCACCATACCCGTCGGCGTCAGGACTCCTTTGCCCCTCTTCCCGCACTCGTGGATGATGGCAGCAGACAGGGCATCTCTTGTCTCAAGACGGTTGGCAAAGGCCTCACCTTCCGAGTTGGTTATCTGAGCCCCTTGAGCCCTCAAGGCTTCGGAGATGAGGAGTCCCAACATCTGCTCGGGCCATGCCACCCCGGTCGGGTGGTACTGAATATAGTCAATGTAGAGGAGTCTGGCCCCGGCCCTGTAAGACATTACCAGCCCATCTGCGGTGGCCCCATAATGATTGGAGGTCGGAAAGCCCTGGGGGTGGAGCCGCCCCATGCCGCCTGTCGCCATGATGGTGTTCTTGGCTTCTACGACAATGTATTGGTCTGTGTCGAGATTCAGGAGGACTGCTCCCGAACACCTTCCCTGATCATCGAGAATCAATTCCACGGCCGGGCTGAATTCAATAACGTTGATCGCGTTGTTGCGTAATTCGTCGCAGAGGACCCGCATAATCTCTAACCCGGTGATGTCTTTGATGGAATGCGATCTTTTTCTCGAATGCCCCCCGGGCATATGCGTAAAGTAGGAGTTGTCAGAACGGCGATCAAAATTCACACCCAGACCGGTAAGCCATTCCACGATAAATGGGGCATCGGTGACCAGTGCTTCGACGAGTTCGGGTATGTTCTTTCCTCTCCCCCCCACCATGGTATCAACATAATGGATCACAGGGGAATCCTCGGGCTGTGTTGCCGCGCCGATCCCCCCTTCGGCCATGACTGTATTGGAATCTCCCATCCTCAACTTGGTCGCCAGCAAGACCTCGGCCCCATTTTCCTTGGCGGTCAGTGCAGCGGTTACACCACCCCCGCCGCCACCGATGACCAGGACGTCGGTCCGGCAATCGGCCCTTTCAAGATCCACCTTATCAGGATCAAGCCTGCTTGGGGATTCCAGCAGCCTTGCCAATTCATCGGGGACCCGTTCTCCTTTGTTGGGCCCTATCCTCAGCTCCCTTTTTGCACTGGCAATAAAATCGGGGTGGTAGCGCTCAAGCAATGCCGTTTTTTCAGCGAAATCGAGTTTTGGATATTCAAGGCCTGCGTTTTTGTCTCTTGAGGCCTCAACCTTTTCTATGGAAGGTTTCATCTCAACGGGATAGGCCATAGGGTCTCCTAAATTGATCCCAGTGTTCAAAAAAATGCGCCCACAACTCTTACTCCAGCTGGTCAAGAAACCGGCCGGCCCACTCGATGCCCAGTTCAACTAAACGCCCATCGGTTGGCACACCCCTTTTATCCCACCCCAACATCTGGTAATAAACTTGACGTGCCTTGGCATAGGCCCCTGGGTCAATGGGGCTGTCTCTTAGCGGGCCTTCGAGAGCGGGTGAGAAAAACCGCTCGGGTAAGGCGTCGTCGGAGCGGGATAACCCCTCTCTGAGGTTGAAAATACGGGCGAGCGTAATCCCTCGCTCCAGGGTTTTCATCAGCCGCCAGGAACTCATGGGCCAACCGGTAACCGCTTCCACGGCCTCACAAATCTGGCGTTGACTCCAGGGGACAAAGAGGCACAGTCCCAAATAGTTTCCCGCCTGACGCCACAAACCTGTGTGGTAAAGCATGCGCGCCTTGCGAGGGCTTATTTCCGTGCTGGGTATCCACTCGGCCACATCAATACGGTCCCACGTCGCCAGGTTATTAACCATGAGGTCGTCATGGATTCCGGCACAGTGGTCGGGCCCGTTTCCATGAACGCTGTAATGAAGCGCCAGGCCTTGCTTATATCGCGGTTCGTGCATGGGAATTTCGCATCCTTTGACGTGCATTGCATAGCGGGATGCGCCTTCTCCCATCTTTTCAGATGCCCTTTTGACGCCTTCGGCCAGGAGATCTCCCAATCCCTGACGCGTGGCTATTTGCTCGGTCATCTCCACCATGGCCTCGGCATTACCGAACTTGAGCTCCAGCCCCCCGGTATCTTCCCGGGTCAGGATATTGTTTTCAAAACATTCCATGGCAAAAGAAATGGCCACACCCGTTGAAATTGTGTCGATGCCGTGACGGTTGCAGATCTCATTTGCTTTGATGAGCGCCTCCACCCGGTCAATCCCACAGTTGGATCCAAGGGCTGCCAGTGTCTCGTATTCAGGTCCACCATAAACCGAATCGACCTTCCAGGGATGGGTTAACCTGACCTTGCGCTTGCATTTGACCGGGCATATGAAGCAGCCATCCATTTTCTCCACGTAGTCCTGCTCCATCATGTGCTGGGGCGTAATCCGCGTTACACCGGGGAACTTGCCGCCCTGAAAATTCCTGACAGGCAGGTTCCCGCTGGCCTCATAGGCAATCATAGTGGAGCCGGTGCCGCATTGCCAGAAACGCGTCTTTTCTCTGTAATGTTTTCCCATCCAGCGTGACAGCTCCTTTAGGATTGCTGGATCATGCGCCTTTGGTCGTTTGCTGCCCCTCACCACCACCGCCTTGAGTCGCTTGCTGCCCATTACCGCGCCCAGGCCATTTCGTCCCGCCATGTGCACGATGTCGTGGGCCACGCATGCAAAACGGACGCGTTTTTCTCCGGCCGGTCCGATACAGGCCACACGGGAGTGCTGGTCATTCAGTTCGTCTTTTATGGTCTTATCAGTCTTTGCGGTCTCCGCGCCCCACAAATGATTGGCCTTGCGGATTTCGGCCTCACCATCCGTTACCCGGAGATAGACAGGATCGGCTGACACCCCTTCAACAATAATGCTGTCGAATCCGGCCTTCTTGAGTTCAGCCCCCCAGAATCCACCCGCCTCGCTTTCCCCGTAGCAACCGGTCAGGGGTGACTTACCACCGACGCTGTGTCTGGCACTTCCGATCAATGGATGTCCGGTCATGGGACCAAGGGAGAAGATGAGTTTGTTATCAGGCCCAAGGGGTTCAATTCCCGGGGCCAATTCTCTCAAAAGGGTCGCCACGATAAGGCCCGTCCCCCCCAGGAAATATTTGTAGTCCTCTTCGGGCCTTTGTTCGACTGTGATGGTTCCGGTAGAAAGATTTACCCGCAAATTCCTGCCATTAAGACCTTCCATTTCCATTCCTCCCTGGCCCCGGCCCGTGTAGCGGCACCGGATCAGTACTTATGATTTTTTTATCTCTGGTAGGAGCCTCAGCAGGGTCTCCGAAAACCGTTCGGGTGCCTCCATATGGGGGAAGTGACCCACCCCCGGGAGGATCTCCAACACCTTGGGGCATTCCAACGCACGTTCCGTGTTGCGGACGTTTTCCGGGGTGCAGGACCAGTCGTCCCCACCGGTGATCAAGATGACCGGTACCGCTATTTGTTTTACCTTGTCGCGTATATCGAACGAGGTATATGCATCCAGGTCCCCCAAAATGATCTCGGCCGGAATCCGTTTGGCCTCCAGGGCAATCAACCGTTTGCGTTCTTCAGGGGTTTCGGGACTGCACAAGGCCTGAAAGTTGGTCTCCCAATAGTCATAGGGGTTGACCGTGATCAACTCCAGTAACTCATCTGAATAGGAAACGGCCTCTTTTAGTGTCATGCCGGCACCATCCAGGGGAACGGCCACCTTTATCTGATCCGGCCGGTTGAGGCTCGCCTGGAGCACATTGCCACCAGACATGGAATGTCCCACCAGGATCACCTGGCCCAACCCTGTCACATCAATGAAGCCGTTGATAAACAGGGTATAATCCTCAATCCGATGAATAATCCCCTGGAGGGCCCGGTCGGACTTGCCATGGCCGGGCAGATCAATGGCAATTGTGCGATAATGCCTTGAGAGGACCGGGACTGCGAACCGCCAGCACAGGGTATCCTGGGCCGCACCGTGCACCAGCACCATCGGGTCTCCCTGTCCCTCTTCCTCGTAATATATGCGCGTATCCAGCACTGTGCAATAGGGCATAAAATATTTCCTCACATCTTTCGACCGATTTCGGTCAGGTACCACAGGATCTTCCAGTAACGCATAGCCGCCACCTTGTCTCCCAGGATCTTTATCTTTTTCTGGCGAAAGAGGCGGTTGATGGTCCCCACGGCCATGAGTTCTTCCCAGCTCTCCTGCTGGCCCGCCATGCTGAAGCGGGCCCCCTGACAGCCGGGTGTCACGTCTTGCACCTGTCCGTGATCGATCCTCAGACTGAATCCCCGCTCGTCCACCTGCCACCCCACAGTCCCCCGGAACCATCGGGCTGCATCCCGGAATTCCGGGTCCAGGTTGACGCGCCCCCTGAGCCGCTCAAACCACGCAATACTCGACAGATCAGTCATCAGAACCTATTCCTTTCCACCCTCCGAAGACTAGAGTGCCATTTCATAGATGGCCACCACATCCTCTTCGGTAATGCTCCTGGGGTTATTGGTCACGTGGTGGGCGTAACGTGTCATGACGGTGCGGGCAAAGTCAGGGAAATCCTTCTGACTGGCCCCCACCTCGCTTAATCTGGTGGGCAGCCCGACATCAGCAATCAAACGCCTTACCGCCGCCACCGATGCCTGTGCCGCCTCCAGGGTGCTCAGCCCTTCGACGCGCTCTCCCATGGCTCGGGACATCGCAGCGTACTTGTCCAAATTGCTGATAAGGTTAAATGCCATAACAGCCGGCATCATCAAACCGATGGCCACCCCGTGCGACAGCTTGTACTTCATGGCGGGTGGGTAGCAGGTTGCGTGAACCGCCCCGATACCACTGCTGCGAATCGCCATGGTCCCCATGCAGACGCCAAAGCACATGGCATAGCGGGCGTCAAGGTTATGAGACCCCTTGGCAAAGGCCTTTCTCAGGTTCTTGGAGATGAGTTCAACGCCCCTTAATGAAAATAGATCGGAGAGGGGATTGGCCCGGATTGTGACAAACGACTCCAAGGCATGTGAAAAGGCATCAATTCCGCTTTCGGCGGTGACCCGCGGGGGGAGGCTCAAGGTCAGGGAAGGATCGATAATGGCGATGTCTGCAAAGGTATAAGGGCTGTATGAGGTAATTTTGTCGCCGCTCTCATCGTCATAGAGCACGAACGTGTGACTCAGTTCACTGCCTGTTCCCGCGGTGGTGGGGATAAAGATCTTGGGGAGGCCGGGTCTTTTGACCTGGTTGATGCCAAGATTTTCGCGAATATCCCCCTGATAGGGAATCATAAAGGATATGGCCTTGGCGGTATCGATTGAGCTGCCTCCCCCCAGACCCACGATCAGATTCGCTCCTCCCTGGCGGGCCAATTCGACCCCTTGCATCACCACGCTGATGGGGGAATCCTGAACCACCTGATCAAAGACCTCGACCTTGAATCCTCCGGCTTCAAGGGAAGCAATGACACTCTCGACCAGCCCGGCCTTAATAATGCCTTTGTCGGTAACCAGGAAGGCCTTTTCACCGACAAAGGCGGCTCTTGCCTCATTACCGATCTTGGCGGCTGCGCCATTGCCAAAAATGATTTTGCGCGGGAGTTGAAACATAAACGTGTCAGTCATCTTGAAGAAGTCTTCCATGGAACACCTCCATTTCCCGTAGCATCTCAAGGGGCAGGAGAAATGCTGATCGTTTTTTGCACCAGCGATTTCCGTGGTTTCTCAACGCACTCTAACGGTCTCAGACAGACCTGCCTGCTGGAGGCAGGGTTATGCCCTTCAAAACGGGACCCCCAACTCCCTGCCCCAGACCCAGTTCTGAAAAAGGCCGAATTGATACGATGGGTCGATATGGGTTATCGCCCCGGATGGCAGGTCAGTCTGGACTTTGCACCGGATCAGAAGTCCCTGCTTAACTTGTCCTTGGAGATCCAGAAATCATTTGGGTAGGGATACCATACGCTTCTATATCCAGGTGCACTGGCGTCAATTTCCACATCAATTACAAATGGGGCATTGGCCTCCAGGGCCTGATGAATAGCAGGTGATAGCTCCCCTGGAGCATTCACCTTTTTGGCCTGGGCCCCCATGGCTTCAGCAATTGCCACCAGATTGGGCCCCCATGGTTCGCCAGTGGACTCCTTGGCGTAGTCAGTAAAGGCCCTCCGGCCATAAACTCTTTCCATGAGTTCCCCTTCAATCTGAAGCGACTTATTGTTCAAAGCAATGGCAATGACCGGGATATCATACTCAAACGCAGTTGCCAAAGAAACGGACGAAAACAAGTACGAACCGTCTCCGATCAAGGCAATGGCCGGGTGATCCGGTCTGGCCACCTTGGCCCCGAGCGCACCGGGAAGGCTCCAGCCCATACAGTGGAAGAAACCGCAGTGGTAGAAGTTGGCGGTTATGGTTTTATAAAAGGCCGGGGCAAAAGAGAGCAGGTGACCGGTGTCGATAAACACGGAACTCTCCGGGCTGACCCTGTTGACCACACGGCTGATTTCACTGCAAAGAAAACCATAGGTAAGGGGCCCGTGTTCACATTGTCTAAAGGCATCAGCGCTTTTCTCCCACTCCTCTCTCCATACGTTTAGTTGGGTTCTCCACGGGGCCCACCGGTCCTTCACATCTAGAGACCTGAGTTCCTCTATCAGATGATTCAACGCAAGTCTGGCATCGGAGACAATCCCAATTTCAGTCGGATAGACACGGCCAATCTCAGAGGTGTCTATATCGATGTGTATGAGTCTCGTTTTCTTAGGGATATCAAATAGGGTCCACCCGCCTGTGTCCACATCGCTGAAATGGGTACCGATGGCGACCAGGAGATCGCATTCGTTGGCAGCTCGATTGGCGTGGCCTGACCCTGATCTCCCGGTTACACCCAGACAAAGGGGTTTGTCTTCCGGGTAGGCCCCTTTGCCCATGGTTGTGGTTGTAATGGGAAGACCCCATGTCTCCGCCAAAAGCGCCAGTTCCTCAAAGGCGCCAGAGTGATATATTCCACCGCTCACGCAAAGCAAAGGCCGCTCTGATCTGGAGATGAGTCTGGCAGCCTCCCTGATTGCATCCACATCCGGGCCTGGCTGTGACACATTTATAAACTGCTTTAAAGGGGAGACGTCATCCAGTTCAACAGTGGAATGCTGAATATCGAATGGGACCTGCAAAACCACCGGACCCGGTCTCCCCGTGATGGCCGTCTTATAGGCCCTCAAAAGCATCTCTACTGCCGTATCGGGTCTGCTGACCGTCACCGCCTTTTTTGTATAGGTCTTTACGCTTTGTATCCATTCGTCCGGTGCAAATCTGTAAAACTCTTCGATACCACCCCTGTCTTGCCAGTGGGTTGATCCGCCGCCAGCCAGTACCAAAAGGGCGGAGGATTCAAAAAACGCGTTCGCCAGTGCGGGACCGATATTCATGTTTCCAGGTCCGACGGATGTGCTGACGATAGGAAGGGCGCCTTTCTTTTTCGCCCGGTAATAGCCATCTGCCATGTGTACCGCCTGCCCCTCCCCGCGGCAGGCAAACCCTCTGATCTTGCTTTCATGCTTGATGGAGTCAAGAAACGCCCAGTTTCCATGGCCATTGTATACAAACGCAGCTTCGCTCCCAACCTCCTCAAGGGCCTTGATCATCGCCGTTGAACACCTTACTTGTCCCATCCTACTACCTCCTCATAATATTCTAAAAGAAGCGTTCTTTTCGTTGTCTGCGAGATAATCGTAACATCTCAAAAAGTAGAGGCAAGACATATTTACTGATAGACAGCTGCCACCTCTGAAGCCTTTCGAAAGGCCTCACGCAAGGCGTGGCCGGTCCACACCTTCACCATCCTTTTTCGATAGTCAGCGGATGCCCTCTGATCCGAAATCGGGCTGCATTCCTTTACAGCTCTCTCAGCAGCCTCAGAGGCAACCTCTTCTCCGGGGAAGGCCCCTACCAGGCATTGCTCCGCCCCCATTGCCCTTAGGGGAGTGGGTGCCACGGCCCCCAATACGACCCTTGCCTCTTTAATGGTACCGCTTTGGTCGAGGGCGACCTGCGCTGCCACTCCGACAATGGCCAGATCAGTATCACCCCGGATGGCATATTTCTTGTAACAACCGCCCGAGTTGGGTAAGGGGGGAGGGATTTGAAACCCGGTGAGCAAACCCCCCGGTTTTAGTATGGTCTTTCCAGGTGCGACAAAGAACTCTTCAAGGGGGACATGCCTTTCGTTTCCATGTTCAACAATTTGTGCCAGGGCCCTGGCAGCAATAAGCCCGGGAACCGTATCCGCGCCTGGGGATGCATTGCATGAGTTCCCTCCCAGGGTGGCCACGTTCCGCACCTGCAGGCTGGAGACATGCCTTGCGCCCTGTCGGATCACATCCATCTCATGTGCCAGCAACTCTGAATGGCTTACCTCTGTGAGGGTATTTGTCGCCCCAATCTCCACGCCGCCGTCTGGTTTTTCCCGGATTTTTGACAGTTTCACCAGCCGGTCCAGGCTGATAAGGGCCTTGCATTTAATGGTCCGGGATCTAAGCCTGGGGACCAAATCGGTACCACCGGCAAGAATCAGGCCTTCAGGACCATAGTGAA
>CAZXCQ010000173.1:0-13982 GCA_964639275.1 uncultured Desulfobacteraceae bacterium
GAACCCCCATTCCCCTGTCTAAGTTTCAATTTTGAAAAACGTTAATTTATGCGGTTTGAGAAGTCACGGGGTGGACATCATAAATCAGGGTCCACCAATCCCAGCTGAATGGCAAAGTGGACGAGCCTGATAGGGTTATCAATCCCAAGCTTCTCCATAATCTTGGCCTTGTGAGATTTTACGGTGCTCACACTAACAAAAAGCGAATCGGCTATCTCTCTTGTGGAATGCCCTTCGGCAATAAGCTGGAACACCTCCCTTTCGCGATTGGATAACTGCTTGAATCGCTCTTCTCTGGATGATGTCTTGCGGGGTGAAAGATACGTGTCCACGACCTTTTTGGATATGGATGGGCTCAGAAAGGTCTCGCCCTTCATCGCAGCGTGAATGGCACTTATGATGTCACGGCCAGTGGAGTCTTTTAGAAGGTATCCGGATATCCCGGCCTCAAGCAGCTCATGGATGTAATGTTCATGGGAATACATGGAGAGAATCAGTATTTTGGTTTTTGGCAGGTCTTTTCTTAATCTCTTGGCTGTCTCGATCCCGTTCAGGAGGGGCATGGCAATATCCAGAATGATGATGTCCGGCCTCAGTTCCAGTGCCTTTTTCAGAGCCATTCGACCATTACTGGCCTCCCCGGCAACCTGTAAGTCGGGCTGCGCCTGGAGCAGATGTGCAAGACCCTGGCGAACGATTGTATGGTCGTCGGCAAGCAAGATCCTAATGGGTCGATTCATCTCTTTTGGTCTCTGCTAAGGGAATTTCGATACGAATTCTCGTTCCCTTTCCGGGTTGTCCATGCACCTGGAAGGTCCCGCCCAAAAGGGAGACCCTCTCCCGCATTCCAAGCAGCCCCAGACTCCTTTCATCGTTTCCTTTTATTTGACCATCAAAGCCGATACCGTCATCTTTGGCCAGAAAGATGATTCTTGGAAAACTCTTGATAATGGAAAGAGCGAAATGACGGGCACCGCTATGCTTGAGGGTATTTGTCAGTGCCTCCTGGCTAAAACGATAGAGGACGGTCTCTGTGTCCGCATCCAGTCGTTGATCAAATCCAACCATACGAAAATCAATGTGGAGATCCGAACGATTCCTTACCTCCGCGATATAGAGACTCAGCGCAGGCTCAAGCCCCAGATCCATCAGAAGGGTAGGGTGGAGACTGTAGGAAAGTCGTCTTATCTCAGAGGAGGTTCGAAGAACCATCTTTCTAATCTCCTGGATGTCTTTCTTAAGGCCTCCATTCTTGGATGTCACCTCCTCTTCCAGCCTCTCCAGGCCCAGGTTAATGCCCATCAATGCCTGGCCTGCCTCATCATGGAGTTCGCGCGCGATGCGGCGTCGTTCCTCTTCCTGGGTCTCAAAGAGCTTTTCCGTGAGTCTGCTTAATTCCTGTCGATGGAGGCGGACGGTCTCCTGTAACTGTGTGTTCTCGATGGCTCCCCCCAGATAGTTGCCCAGAGAACCCAGCAGATGGATTTCATTGGGGCTTAACGCCTTGATGGTCGGGATATCCAGACCAAAAAATCCGACCGCCCTTCCCTTGAATGTGATCAGAAAAGAGGACAACCATTGAGTGGCCTTCCCCTTCTTTGTCTCATAACGCACATGGAAGCAGGGAAATGAGGGCTCAGGCCTTAATCGGACCTCTTCCTCAACAAGGTGTTTCATGAGCAAGTCGTCCTTGAAGGTGATCTTATCTGTAAGTGACGTGTCTTGTTCGGGAAGTCCAAATCTCACTTGAAGCGTTGCCTTCCTTTTCTCTCGGTCAATCAGGAATATTGCCCCGCGTTTTAATCCCAGCACCTTGAGTATCTGCTTAAGCGTCACCATCAGGATATGATTCAGATCCCTTGTAAGGTTTAGGGTCAGGGCAATGCTGTTTAGAATCGAGAGTTCCAGGTTCCGTTGCTTGAGGACCTCTTCAGCCCGCTTCCGCTGGGTAATATCTTTGATAATTCCCTCATACTCGATTTCTCTATTCTCCGGATTTTGGTAACGACGACTCGATATCAAGACATGCAGGGGGGAGCCGTCTCTTTTTTGAAAAACCACCTCAAAATCCTTTGCATATCCCTTTCGGTTTATTTCATTCAAAAAATGCTCCCGGTCTTGAGGATTGCGGTAGAGTTTTCTGGCTGAACCAATCCCCAGCAGATCTTCTTTGCTTTCGTAGCCGAGAAGATCAACCCCCGCCTGGTTTACATCCAGGATTTCACCCTGCAAGTTACTGGTGTAGATCATATCGTGACTGCCCTCAAAGATACGCCGGTATTTTTTCTCGCGGCCGGCAATCTCTTCCCGGAGTCTTTTCAATTCGGTCACGTCCTTGAATATCTCGATACCCCCAATGATTCTGCCATCACTGTCGCGGAATGCAGAGGTGGAACATATAATGGGTATTTCTCTGCCGTCAATGTCCTTAATGACATACTCCCTGTTGTGGATGTCGCCCCCTTCTGAAACGGCACGTTTTAGGGCGCAGTCAGTCTCACAGATCGGATTTTTGAAGACATCTTTGCAATACATACCCACGGCATCATAGGCCGAGAATCCCGTGATTTTTTCCGCCGCCGGATTGAAAAAGGTAATCCGATACTCCTCATCTGTAGTGAAGAGCCCGTCTGGTATCCGGTTTAGGGTCTCAACAAAGCTCTCCTCTTTCTGATAAATCTGTTCGAGGGCCTTAAAGTTATATTTATGTATCTGCTCAGAGAGAAAATGATTCCAGCCCCGTGTGTGTTTCCCACCATTGTCTTTGAAATACTGACAGGCCAGACACGTTGAGAGCTTTTGAAAGAAGTCCTGTTCAAGAAAACTGGTGCAATGGGTCTTTGGGATGAGCCAGCACTCCAACTTGCTCTTCCCGTGGGCAGGACAGAGCACCTTTGAGCAGTCCAGAAACTCCCAGCAGGTTCTTCGTGCAATAACATCCCTTTTTCTAGGAGATGTGTCTTGGTGATCGTGTAGCAACGAATTCACAATAAGGATCTCCTTTGGCCCTACAAAGAGATTCATCAGCAGAAAAGGTAAAAAGCCCGTCAGGGTAATCTTCTCCATAGAGGAGGTCCATAAAGGCGGCAGTGACACCCCGGAGCATATAGCATTTTCCAGAATTGCCCGGATCATAACGCTGTAGGTAACCGGTTGCTTCGTATGAATCACTTACCTGTAACTGAAGTCTTTTGTCAGGAACCAACTCTTTTACCTCCAGGCCTCCCCAACCAAAGGCCACGGCCACGGCCGTAAAACCCAGAAGCTGATCTTCCTTTGTGTCAATCATGGGCACCACGAGTTCCTCCCATTCACGGGAATTGCGAATCCCGTGAAAGGTGGCATACCCGCATTCATGGGCCGCCTCTATAAGGAGGTCTTTTGATTCTGCCTCTCGCTCCACGCCCATCTGTTTTTCAAAGTCAAAAGAGAGCCTGTTGTAATATTCCACAAAAAAAAGAGAGAGATAGACCCCAAAGAGCGGAATAATCCCCTTTGCGTCCCGAATCCTGCTCCCCTCCATGACCGCATGAATAATCTTGTTTCCGTCAAATGCCATCTAACGCTCCGTCACCTCGAATACACACTCTTCGTTGCGCATCATTTTGCAGGACTGCTCTTCAACGCCATAATACCCAAGGGGATGGTCATAGATTACCTCCATGAATCCGGCAATCCATCCGCGGGAAAAATGACACCCCGGTGTATCCCGTCTTCCGTGCTTGGCAAGCCATCCGGTTACGTGATGGCTTGAGGGGCTGACGACGCGTCCTCCAGAGGGTCCAAGCCTTTGAAAATGTATAATACCCAAGCCACAGTTCTGATAGATGGTAGAGACAAGTTCCAACTTAGACTTAATGGTCTTGATGCGTTTATGTTGGCCAAGGTAGGATTTGAAACCATAATAGGTGACCTCTTCTGCCACCTGGTATAACAACTTGATGCCTTCTTCCCCCAGTGTATCTTCCAGCATCTTGTGGAGGTTGATATTATAATGATGGCAGTGCATCGCGATGGGTAGCCCAGAGAGGATAACCCTGTGACCTTCACGTGCAAGATTGGTTCGCCATTCTGAGGGCACCTTGCTATCTCCTCCCCAAGGTTATGACATCTTTGACATTATCTAAATTGCCATACTAAAAAACAAGGACTTTCGGGTCAATCAAAAACTGGCAATATCTCAAAAAGCAACGGGAAAGGTGTGGGGCGTATCGGAAGGCATGGCCCCGGCGCTAAACAGCATGTTTTGTCTTCCTGGAGGCCTATCTTGTGTGACCTGTGGGGTTTTTTGGAAAATCTTGAGCCGGGATGATAGATTGACAACCGGCGGAGTAATCATATAAGAAGGCCTGACGTAACATCTCAAAAAGTAGCGGAGAGGGGTGGCATGCGGCCACTAAAGACTTCGTGGTTTTGAGAAGTTACGACCTGACGACCTAAAAAGAAAGCCAAATCAGTCCGTTGCGGCAAAAGGGAATACGGTGCATTATTGATCTGGCGTATCAATTTAGCTTTCAGAAAAATCGGCAGCGAGACAGGGGTATGGGGATTCTGCCCCCTGTTTTCACCTATGGCACGTGATTTCTTTACGCTCTCTTATGGGCGAGTCATACGCCCGAAAAGCGGAACCCCCATACCCCGCGTTTCAAAAGGCTAGAGTGTTACGATTTGGCAAACCCGTAGGGCCTGTATGAGATATCATAAGGAGGAACGCTGTATGACACAGCACGGAAAAACGGACCCTGAGGTCCTGTCGATGGTGCTTGAGACCATAGGAAGGCTGGAGAAAGAGAAGCTCCCTCTGGAAACCAGGCTGGAGTTGGACAAATGCGGGGAGTTTCCTGCGGAACTGATGGATTTTATGTTGGGGCCTGAAATCGCCCTTCATCTGATCTTTATCCCGGAGGAATATGGCGGGCTGGGTGCCGGGGCCTCAGAGATAGCTGTCATATCTGAGCGGATGGCAAAGATGGACCTGGCTGTCGCCACCTCTTTTTTGGGTATTTGTCTGGGTATGGACCCCCTCAGGGTCGGCGCAACTCCTGAGCAGAAGGAAAGATATATCAGGAGAATCGCAGAGGAGGGTCTGATCGTGGCATACGGGGTGACTGAACCAGAAGCGGGCTCTAATGTTCAGGCACTCAAGACCAGGGCCGAACCGGTCCTCGATGATACCGGGAAGGTTATGGGTTACAAACTTAACGGTCAGAAACAGTTTATTACAAATGCCGGCGTGGCCCACCTTTATACGATCCTTGCCGATACCCCCGGCGGGCCGTCCTTTTTTATTGTGGAGGCCGGCTCAGACGGCCTCATACCAGGAAGACACGAAGACAAACACGGGATCCGGGCCTCGGACACCTGTCCCTTGACCCTGGAAGATCTCTTTGTCCCCTCTGAGAACCTGGTGGGGGGCTTAGAAGGGCAGGGGCTAAAGCAGGCCAATCAGGTATTTGGCTATACAAGGCTCATGGTGGCCGCGTTTGGTCTGGGAGGGGGCACTGCCGCCCTGGAACGGGCCATTTCATATTCAAAAGAGAGGGTTCAGTTCGGGACCACCCTCGCCGAAAAGCAGGGGTATACCCACAGGCTCCTGGTCCCAAACGCCGTCAGGCTGGCGGGGGCCCGTGCATTTATTGAGGCCACGGCCCGGAGGCTCGATACGGGAGAACAGGATCTTCAGGTGGAGGGATCGATCGCAAAGTATTTTGCCACCGAGGCGGGCGATGCCATGGCGAATGATGCCATCCAGGCCTTTGGGGGATATGGCTATATCCGCGAATATGAGGTGGAGAAGATCAAAAGGGATGTCAAGATCCTGACCATATATGAGGGAACCAGTGAAATTCAGAGGAATATCATCTCCATGTTCAGGCTCAGGAGTACGGTCCGCTCCAAGGGGGGGGTTTACGGGGAGATGGCCGATGGCCTGGATAGACTCCCAGAAGAATCGGGTGGACCCATCCTGGCGAGGGCCATGCGAACCCTGAACAACGTCATCCTGAGCGCGCGAAGGGGAAAACTCACAAAGTCCCAACATGTCATGTTTTTGATGGCAGACATGATGACCTGGGCCGAGGTCGGCCGTGCCCTTTGTCACAAGGCCGCAGTCTACCAGGGGCAACAGGGCTATTCCCCCTCATTTCTTAGGGCTGCATCCAGGCTCTTTGTCCGGGAGGTTTCTGAAAAGGTCTATCTCAATGGCCTCAAGATCGTATCCGGCTCGGGCCAGAGGATCGACGAGGTGGCAGCGGGGCTCAATTCCCTTGACCTTGCTCATATCATGCGGGACAGCCTCAAAGACATGGATCTTGTCGCTCAAGAATTGGTAAAATGAACTTGAATGGCAACATCTCAAAAAACAGGGGGAAAGGTGTGGCATGGCGGTCTTTTTCTTCTTCCACATGCCCCCATGCGACATGGCCTAGCGGCCGTCACAAAATGGCGTATCCGAAATCTACCTTATAGCCCTAAGGGGTGGCGTGAGGATACGCCATTTTAAGACGGCACTGCCGGGCCCCCTATTAGAGGCATGTGGAAGAAGAAAAAGACCGCCATGCCACACCACAATCGATTTATCCCCGGGTTTTTGAGAGGTTACCTTGAATGGCTAATGGCAGATGAGAGATCGCAAAACCTACCAGCATCCACGCCGCAGAAAAGGTCGTCTGAAGAGACATGGCAAAGAACCCCCCCCGGTACGAAAAAGGACGCACAGCCGGCAAGACAGGGCAAGGATAGATCCGGCGTTGAAACCCAGGTTCTTGGAGATCGGGGTCCCTGAACCCGGGCCCTTCCTGCCGGACCCCTTTCAGCTGGAAGCGCTTGAACTTATCAAGGACTATGATGTCCTGGTTAGTGCCCCTACGGGCGCGGGAAAGACCTGGATAGCCTCGCAGACCATCAATTCCTATCTGGTCAATGACCAGCGGGTCTGGTACGCCTCACCACTAAAGGCCCTTTCCAACTCGATCTATCAAGAGTTCTGTTGTGAATTTGGCCATCACCGATGCGGTATCCTGACAGGAGATCGAAAGGAGAACCCCGAGGCCCCGGTCATTGTTGGGACAACCGAAATCCTAAGAAACCAGCTCTATGATGCCATGTACAAGGGCATGAGCATTTGGGCAGATCTGGTTATCCTGGACGAGGCCCATTATCTGAGCGATTTTGAAAGGGGGGTGGTCTGGGAGGAGGTCCTGATCTATCTCCCGCACAGGGTCCGGCTCCTGCTCCTCTCGGCCACCATCTCGAACGCCGAAGAGGTCTGCGCGTGGCTGAAAGAGATCCGCGGTTGCCCTAACCGGGTTGTCCGGTCAAAAGAGCGACCCGTCCCCCTGGAAGTGCTTTTTCTGTTCCCTGACGGTCTTATCAGTCCACTGGGGGGGAAAAGGGGGCTCAGCCCCAAGGTCAAAGAATTCCTTTCGTCTCACCCGGCAAGGAAGAGGGGAAGACTGGAAAAGATCGACTACGGAAAGATATTGGGATACCTGAGGGACCTTGACCTGTTGCCCGCCATTTTCTTTCTCAAGTCGCGGGCTGACTGTGATCGGGCCATCGTGGGATGCCGACCCGTCAAGAGGCCTGTCGATGAGCAGAAACGGGTTCATGACGACCTCAGGTCATTTCTAAGGGATTACCCGCACCTCAGGAGACACCGTCAGATGCCATCCCTTGTGGAGTGCCGGATAGGGTCCCATCATGCCGGTCAATTGCCATACTGGAAGGTCCTCCTGGAGAGGATGATGAACCGAGGGTATCTGGAGGCCATTTTTTCCACCTCAACCGTGGCAGCCGGTGTGAATTTCCCGGCCAGGACAGTGGTGCTCATACAGAGCGACCGCTACAATGGGCGCGAATTTATCGAGCTAACGGCAACTGAACTTCATCAGATGATCGGTCGGGCAGGGAGAAGGGGGAAGGACTGTATTGGATTTGCCCTTATTATACCGGGGCTCTATCAGGACCCACGGCTCATCAATGAGTTGAGAAGATCACCACCGGAGCCGATAGTAAGCCAGATCCACATCAATTTTTCAATGACCCTTAATCTGCTCCTGTCCCATAGCCTTTTGGAGGTGAAGAGCCTCCTTGAACGCTCCTTTGCCGCATTTCAGGGGGCAAGAAAGGTCTCGCCCCTTGAGAAGCGATGGAATCAGGCCTTGCGGGAGATAAAAAAGGCCCTGCCCCACGCGAAATGCGATACCGATGACCCCTTTGAGGTCATGGAAAATATCAAGAGAAGACCCCAGTCGCAAAAAGGGGAGGTCGGGGGAGATCCATTTCCCTGCCAAGGGTGCCAGCACCTCAAGGGTTGTTCAGGGAAACGGAAAAGCCACCTTAGGAAGTTGCTAAAGGACCTTCGGTTTTTTTCAAGCCACCTGGATGATTTGACAGGGGGGTTGTGGCTCAGCTTTAAGCGCCATGTGCGGTTTTTAAAAGAAACCGGCTTTGTGGACCAGGCAAACCGGCTGACCCCTGATGGCCACTGGGCCTGCAATCTGAGGCTGGACCAGCCCTTGCTGATTGCCGAGGCCATACGAAAGGAGGCGCTCACCGGAACTCGCCCCGAGATCCTTGCAGGGGCTCTAGCCCCATTTGTCTGGGACAGGGAGGTGCAAATAGAGGTGAGGGACGGGGGTGGGTTTGATTTAACGGGGGTTGAGGAGACATTTAACAATATTATCGATTCCATCAAAGATATCAGAAAACTCAAGAAGGAGCGAGGATTCGAGAGCCCCCTGATCCTTTTCTGGCCCTCGGCAGCCCTTTATTTATGGGCCAGGGAGGTCCCGTGGGAGCGGCTTCTGGAGTTCATCCCGATTGACGAAGGGGACATGGCATCCCTGATCATGCGGACGGCAGACCACCTGCGGCAGGTCATGGGCCTGGGAGCTACCCACCCTGCACTGGCCCTGGTGGCTGAGGAGGCACTTGCGCTCATCCTGAGGGAGCCGGTCTATATTGAGTGAACTTACCCTGGATAGTCACATCTCAATAAGCATGGGAAGGCCGTGACATGACTGGAGGGGTAATCTGGCCTTATCATATCCTTATTATTGGTCTATTTGGATTGACACAGCGGAGGCGTTCGCATAAAGTGGACATTCTGTCTGTTGCAGACAAATTGGGATTGTTAGGAACATGATGGGGGCTGAGGGGACAATCGAGCCCTTTAAAGAATGTAGCTTATGAAATACAAATTTTGGGGAACACGGGGTTCTATTGCGGTCCCCGGAAAGGATACCACGGTCTATGGGGGGAACACCACCTGTGTTGAGATTACCCTTAAGAGCGGCCGGAAGGTCATAATTGACGCCGGCACTGGTATCAGGGCCTTGGGTGAGCATCTGTCTGCCCGGGAGAAAAGGGTGGATATACTCCTCCTCCTTACCCATATACACTGGGATCATGTCCTGGGGTTTCTCTTTTTTGGTCCGATTTTTGATTCTACCGCCAAGATTTCGATCGATGGTTATCCCACCTGCATGAAGGGCCTGACGTCCATCTTTGCAACCAAGAGGAGTGATGGGTTTTTCCCCGTCAGATTTGAAGAACTAAAGGCCCAGATCCAATACCTGGATACGCTGAGTCAAGGGCCTATGGATGTTGACGGCGTCACCATTGACACCATTCCCCTTCAACATCCACAGGGGGGATTCGGGTTTCGTTTTGTAGAAGGGAAAAAGACCCTTGTCTTTATCACGGACAACGAACTGACCAAAGATGCGTGGAAAGGCAGACATCCTGATGATTATGTGGAGTTCTGCAAGGATGCCGACGTCCTGATCCACGACGCCCAGTTTACGCCCGAGGAGATCTCGGGACACCGGGGGTGGGGGCATTCGGATTACGGGGCCGCATTGGAATTGGCCCAGAGCGCCTATGTAAAGCGACTGATCCTTTTTCACCATGAACCTTCCCGTAAGGACCGGGAATTGGCGTCGATCGAATCAAAGTGCAAAGACCTGACTAAAAAAGATAACTTGCAGGTCGAGGTCGTGGCTGCCAGGGAAGGGAGTCAATTTTCACTTTGACTTTTCCTCGCTTGAAAGGTTCAAGGACCTCTACCATCTGAACAGATCCAAAATGAGCGCGTCTTCCGCAAGAGAATTGGTGCTGGTGTTGGGAGGGGCAAGGAGCGGCAAGAGCTCCTGGGCCTTACACCATACAGAAGAACACTTTGATTCCTACCTCTTTCTGGCAACCGCAGAGCTCTCAGATCAAGAAATGGTCGAACGTGTGAGATTGCATCGGGAATCTCGTGGCCCGAAATGGAAACTCCTGGAAGAGCCCATCAGGGTTGCCAAGGCCCTGGAGACAAAATGCTGCAATGTGGATTGCGTGCTAATCGACTGCCTCACGGTGTGGCTGGGAAATGTGCTTTTGAAAATGGGGGCGGAAAAGGTGCCAGAACTCCAGGACCATCTCCTGGAGGCACTATCTCAAAGAAAACAGGCGATCACCATTGTCTCCAACGAGGTGGGTACGGGGATCGTGCCCGAGCGGCCCTTGGGAAGGCAATTTCGCGATCTGGCAGGGATCCTCAACCAGAAACTGGCTGCCTTGGCCGACAGGGTGGTCTATATCGTTGCTGGCATCCCCATGTATCTAAAATAGCCCCGATGCCACAAAAAAATTTGCCGTAACACTTTAGCCTTTGAAACCCGGGGAATGGGGATTCCGTTTTTCGGGCGTATAACTCGCCCGTTTTCAAATCTTGGACCTGCAAAATTTCATATCTTAATCGTCGGCCTGAAACATCGGGATAGAACACACGAGAAGTTTCAATGAGTCAGATTTTTAAGATCATAACACAAGAAAAAGGGGAGAGAGAGGAGAAGGGCATTTGTATCGGGATCGATATCCAGATTGCCGGCCGCGAGATCCCATGCCCTATCTCGGTGGTTTGCAGGACGGTTGAAGCGCTTTCGTCGGAGGCAGCAAAGATTGAGGATGATCTCAAACGAGTTCTGGAAGAGGCGAAGGGCCTGATGGCGGGCCCGCCTGGTGGTGAAAAGGGAGGATTTTCACCCGACATGTCACCCGAAGAGATCTGGTCAGCCCTTGTTGAGATCAGAAATGATGACACTTTCATAGATCGTTTTAATGGCCTTGAAGAAGAAAAGAGGAGAGAGGTGGCCGAATACGTCCTGACCCAATGCAGTATCTTCTCAGGCAGGCCTTCCCTATTTGCAGCCCGCTATGATGCATCATCAGGATTGATGGAATAGATCAACGGCATCCTGGCAGTCAGGACGGGTCTGCTGCTAACCACCGACTCCGCGTCCCCTTGCCCGGCGAGAGGTAATCGCTCTCACGAGACCCCGGGAGGGGTGGAAAAGGCCCGCAGCGGAGGGAGAGATGAAACGCTGGATTCTTTCTGTTGTCCCGTTGATCCTGATCCTTGTGACACATGCTGTGGGAGGGGGCAAAGTTGTTTCTCTTGCCACAACGGAGTGGGAACCGTATGTCGGCGAAAAATTGAAGAACTATGGTTTTACCTCTGAAATCATATGCAAGGCATTCAAGCGGGCTGGATACGTGGCAAAGTTTAGTTTTATGCCCCCGAAAAGGGTAATGCAGGCGGTGGAATCGGGTGAGTATGATGCCGGGTATCCTGCATATTATTCAACTGAGAGGGCAGGGAGGTTTGATTATTCAGACCCATTTGCCGCGGGCCCAGTGGGCTTTTATAAGAGAAGAGACAGAAAGATCTCATACAACGTGTTGCAGGACCTAGCCCCTTACAAGATCGGTGTATGTCTCGGCTTTGCTTACCCGAAAGATTTTGAGGCAGCAGATTATTTGAAGAAGGAGGTGGCCCCGGACGAGAAGGCCAACCTGAGAAAGCTGCTCAAAGGGCGTATCGACCTTTTTCTGACAGACAAGCTTGCTGCCAAGACCGCTATCAATCAGTTCCTACCTGAAGGGAAAGCCGTCCTGGAGTTTATGGAACCACCCCTTGAAGTGCGCAAGCTGCACCTGATATTTGGCAAGAAGAGGGATAACAAGCAGAAACTGAAGGCCTTTAATGGCGGCCTCAAGATGATCATTGAAGATGGAACGGTGGGGAAAATTATGAAAAAGCACGGCCTCGAAAGCACTTAGACCACGCCAATCAGATACGGTCGATCATCTTCGGAAAACTGATGGTTTCATAACATTTCGGCCCTTTGAAGGCCGGGCAATGGGGATTCCAAACCCCCATTGTGCTGTCCAAGTGCCGATTTTGAAAAGGCCTAAACGCAAATAGGTGAATTGTACATTATTCTTGATCAAATGATCCAATGACCTTTTTTAGGTTTTCCAGGTTGAATGGTTTAGACAATAAGGCGTCGAACATCCCTTTCTGAGTTTCATCCGGGAAACCGGTAAGCGCAACCACTGGGGTATCTGGCTTGGTTGAATTCCTAATGTGGTCGGCCACGGCATTACCATCCATCCGTGGCATACAAATATCTGTAATCACGAGATCAAAGTGAGGTGGTTTGTCAAAGAGTTCGATACCCTTTTTCCCACTTTCCACAGCGACTACATCATAACCCAGATTCATGAATACCTGGGAAATGATAGTGCGAAAATCATCGTCATCATCAATTATCAAAACTCGGCGCATGGAATCATCTCTCTTTGTTTAACGCTATGTATTCGCTTCTCTAAGTAAAAAATCTACGCCCACAGGATGCGGTCTTTTAAAACGAAATAGTAGTACCGGAACGGGCCTCTTGAATGGTTCCAGATTACCCATGCGAAAACCTTGCCATGATTTTGGTGAAAGGGTTGATATAAACTGGAAAAGAGTATGTCAAAATAACCGATATCTGATTTCAATACCGTCAATTATTGTCGAGAGATGACAATATTTGTGAAATTGACGCCTTTGGCTATGTGTCCCCGGCTTCCTACGGTCCGAACTTCTCAAAAAACCACGGTCCCGGCGGTCCTGGGGTACACACACGCCTTTCGAGATGGCAATCGGTTACTCTGGAGGATTTGGGGGCGATTATCGTCCATATGCCCACCTCCTTCTAATCTCTATGATCTATCGCCGGCCAGATACTTTTTTCCTCGAGACCACCGAAACCCAGGGAGGATTCAGTAGCCATATCTCCTCGCGCTTTATGGCAAATGCCAGGTTTTCGACTTGCTTAAGAGCTTAAAAAAGGGCTCTGCCTTACACTTTGGACCCAGTGACTTCCTCATAGGACTTTACAAGCCTGGCAGCAATCACCCCTGCCAGGCGCTTCATAACTTTTAACCCCTCAGAGGGATGCCTTTCAAATGTCCGCATAAGCCGATCTCCATCGAGCTTGATCACCTTGCTCTCCTTTACACATTCCGCTGCAGCCGTGTACTGGTTTGGCTCCACAAGGGCAGACCAACCGAAGACATGTGCCGGCTGATTCACCGAAAAGGAAAGACGTCTTTGGCCCTCAATGGTAATATCGATTTCCCCCTCCTCCAGGATATATAAGAAATCCGCAGAATCTCCTTTTTGAAATAAAACATGCCCGGCGGGGAAGACCTCTTCAGTGCCGAGGCCAGCGACCTCATCGATGATATGCGAAGCAATTCCCTTGAATAGTTCCGACTCTTTGATAAACATAATGTTCACCTCCCAAGCCCCTGGTGTTTTGAAAGATTAATATCAGAAAGCCGTTATGTCTCTATAAGCCTTTTACAAGGACCTTTTCAATATCTTTCCTGGTCCTTATCCCCTGGAATATCCGGCGGACCATTCGAGTTTCTCGCACAAGGGCTCTTTGTCGTCTACCTAGCCTTCTTTAGGCAATTCATCCAACTCTTTTTTGACCTTGTCCGGTTCGATCAAGGTGCCCAGGCGTTCGAAAATCTTGAGGGCCTTGGTTAGATACTCCCGGGCCTGTGGGATGCTACCCTGGTGCTTATGAAATCGACCATAACCTGCATAGGCCAGCGCCAATTCGTTCTCTGCCTTGATCTCGCTAAATATGGTTATG
>CAZXCQ010000174.1:0-13823 GCA_964639275.1 uncultured Desulfobacteraceae bacterium
TAGTCCCTGGACATACATTTTTCCTGATGGCCCTTTCCATCCTGTGTCCAGCCACCAATAATCCATAGTAGCCGTTCACAGGTTCAGGGTTCACAGGTTCAGCGTTAGAAACAAAGACAAGATTGAAGACCCGGAGGGTTGGGAAAACATGGTAATCTTGTCAGAAATTGGAATCCGGGGGCAAGAATGAAACCTTGAACCTCTGAACCCGTGAACGGTTACAATCCATATATCTCGTATGGGAGCAAGCCCCGACTGGTTGAGCAAAACTGCACCCGAAAAGAGACAAAAGCAAGAAGGAGTTATTTGAATCATGACAACCAAGATGCTCATCAACGCCGTGGACCCGGAAGAGTACAGGGTGGCCACCGTCAAAGATGGCTTGCTGGATGGTTTCCATATAGAGACCACCACTTCAGAGCAAAAGATCGGAAATATCTACAAAGGGGTTGTGGAGCGGGTAGAGCCCAGTCTCCAGGCCTGTTTTGTCAATTTCGGCAGCGATAGAAACGGCTTTCTGGAGGCGGGGGAAATTCATCCCGAATATTTTCTGGACAAGGCCAAAGGAAAAAAGGATCAGGCCGTGCCCTCAATCGACAAGATCATCAAGAGGGGGCAGGAACTCCTTGTCCAGGTAACCAAAGAGATGCAGGGCCGAAAGGGCGCGCAGTTGACCACCTATCTCTCATTTGCAGGTCGATATCTGGTCTTGATGCCGGGTGGCAAGGGGGGGATTTCCAAGAAGATCGAAGATGAGGAAGAAAGGCTCAGGCTAAAGTCGATTATGGCACGGATCAAGGTCCCGGAAGGTGTTGGATACATCGTCAGGACTGCCGCATACAGACAGAACAAACGGGAGCTTTCCAGAGATCTTAATCGGCTCTTGAGGATGTGGAACAATATTAAGGGTCGCGTAAAGGATGCCGCTCCCCAGACCCTTATTCACAAAGAACAGGATGTATGCCTTCGGACGCTGAGGGATTACTTTACCAGCGAAATCAGCGAAGTCCTTGTGGATGACAAAGAGATTTTTTCAAAGGTTAAGGCCTATATGAAGATTATTTCTCCCAGACATCAGCGGAGGGTAAAGTTTTACAAGGAAAAACGCCCCATCTTTTCACACTACCAGCTCGAGAGACAGATTGAAACCATTTATGGCGGCAGGGTGCCTTTGAAGTCAGGTGGCTCGATCCAGATCGATCCCACCGAGGCCCTGATCTCCATAGACGTGAATTCAGGACGGGGGAGATCCGGAAGGGATGTTGAAAGCACCGCCTTTAATACAAACCTTGAGGCGGTATCAGAGATTGCCCGCCAACTCCGGTTAAGGGATATAGGCGGACTCGTGGTAATCGATTTTATTGACATGAAAGATAGAAAACACAACAGAGAGGTGGAGAAGTGTCTGCGAGATCAGACCAAAATGGACAGGGCCAAGATAAGCATGTCCAACATCTCCAAATTTGGCCTCCTTGAACTGTCGCGACAGCGCCTCAGACCCTCCATAGAGTCCAGGAGCTATCAGACGTGCCCCTTTTGCCAGGGGCGGGGGCTTACCCTATCCGTAGAATCTGCCGCTGTATCCTTCCTGCGTCAGATCTGGATGGGTATTTCAAAAAAAGGGGTCAAACAGGTCAATGGGAACCTGCCCGTGGACGTGGCAACTTATCTTCAAAACAGAAAAAGGAAAGAGCTTGCCGACCTGGAATCTCGCTATGGGGTCAACATCGTGTTGAGGGGTGATCCCAATCTTTCCCCTGGAGGCGGGAAGCTCGATTTCGTGGAGAAGGATATTGAAGAGGCACGACTTTAGGAAATGTTCAACAACATTATCTATTTTATTGTAGTTCTCCTCATATTTAGCATCAACTATCCAGATACCGCCCCCGAGGACTCCGTTTTTTTCTTTCTCCTGATGCTCTTCTTTTCCTGGTTGATATTTGCGGCATACTGTGGCCGGGCATTTAGAGATCTGAGGACGCGGTTGGATAGGCGCGACCCTCTTGTTCAAAATGATGGACGTCTTACGGCCCGATACCAGCGGTTGATCGTCAGGCTTTCCGTACTCGCCATCTTTCTGTTCGCCCTGGCCGTCTATCTCTTCAACCTGAAATACTGGCTTCAGATAATCCCCGGCCTTGACCGGTTTTCAGTCCTGCAGGGTATCCTTGCCCTGTTACTATTCTTCTTTTATCTGTCTACGATCTGGTACATTGCCTATCCGGTCTATGAAAGGATATTTAGGTCTGGGATCTCGAGGAGGGCCTTTATCATTTCCAATCTAAGGCTCAACCTGCCCATCCTCTTTCCCTGGTTTATCCTTTCTTTGGTGTATGATCTTATGGGTCTTAGCCCGTGGGCCGGGTCTGAGAGCTTTGTTCATAGGGCCGAGGGACAGATCATTTTCTTTACCAGCTTTTTGACACTCCTGATGATCTTTATGCCCAAGATTATCCAATACTGGTGGGGCTGCAAACCATTCAAGGGGTCGGAGAAGGCTGGAGAACTGGAGGCCTTCCTCCGAGATAAGGGCTTTCGGTATCGTCGCCTCTTGACATGGCCTATCTTTGAAGGACGGATGATGACAGCGGGCATCATGGGCATTATCCCCAGATACCGATACATCCTTGTTACAGATGCACTCATGGACATCCTTTCAGTGGAAGAACTCAAGGGGGTGCTGGCCCACGAGATGGGGCACGCCAAATATCGGCATCTCCTCTTTTATCTCTTCTTTTTTCTGGGTTTTATGGTCCTTTCTTTTGGATCAACAGATATCTTTTTCTATCTGATTTACTCCCACCCCTTTTTTATAAAGATGATCTCTCAAAATGATCCGCAGGCGATGAATCTCTTTTATCTCTTTCTTGCCCTCCCTATGCTGATCTTGTTGCTGGTCTATTTTCGTTATGTCATGGGCTTTTTTATGCGCAATTTTGAGCGACAGGCAGACCTCTATGCCGCCACAACCGTTGGCACCCCTACACCCGTTATCAGCTCTCTGGAGAAGATCGCCTATTTGACCGGAAACAGCAGAGACCTTCCGAGCTGGCACCACTTTAGCATCAGCGAAAGGATTGCCTGCCTGTGGCGGAGCCTCAAAGAGCCAGGGTTGGCCAGACGCCACAACCGATTTGTATTGGTCTCTCTCCTGGTCTATCTGGGGTGCATGGTCTTGCTGGGATATTTCGTGAATTACGGTCCCATAAAACAGAACTTGACCTTTTCCTTGATTGGAAAGGTCCTAAACCAGCAGCTCCTCAAAGAACCGGACAATATCGCACTGTATCAGAATCTGGCCATGGTCTATCAGGAGATGGGCAAGGATAAAGAGGCGATCCAGGTCTATGAGAAGATCCTCCACCTTGACCCGAACCAGGCTGTCTCGCTCAACAACCTGGCCTGGCTCCTGGTCACGGTTTCTAGCAAACAATTGAGAGATGAGGTCCGTGCCCTTCAACTGTCCAAAAGGGCAGTGGCCCTCGAGAGGTCCCCCGTGTTTCTTGACACCCTGGCAGAGGCATACTATGCGAATGGGTTTATCCCGGAGGCCGAAAAGACCATTAAGGAGGCCATCGCCCTTGCAACAGAGAACAAGGGGTATTATGAAAGACAGCTCAGGAAGTTTTTGTCTTCTGGTTCTTCGTAACGGCGGCTCACTTTCCTCGGAAATGGGTAGAGTAGATCTTTCCAATAAGAGACCAACCCAGATAGGACAGGAAAATGGATATCACAAACCAGAAAACTGCCCCGATCACAAGCGGTTTTCCATCAAAGTTTCCAAATCTAAAAACATAGTCACGCCCAAAGAGCCTTAACAAATTACTGGATCTGTATGTCTCATTTACATAGGCCAAAAGGAGGAGAATAGGCAAATACCGGGTTAGACAATTGTTCAACAAGCCCTCAAAAAAGTAATCGTAGTAGGCCTTATTTAATCGCGCCTGGTCAATATTTTTGGCAAGGAGTCTGGCCTTTTCAGGATCTTCACATTTCTGTGCCTCCTTTCTCAGGTCAAACCAGTGAAGGAATTCCTCCCTTAACTCCTGATAACGTTTTGTCCTGAATTTCTTGGTCAGATACTTTGTTATGGTAACCGTCAGAAGGGCGATGGCCGATATGGCAATGACCGGTCCCAGATGATTGAGAGGGGCAAACAGAAAGTCCAGTAGACTCCTCCCGTAATGGATGAGGACTTCTATCTTGAGCCACAGGGTATCAAAAAATTGGTCCATTTTCGGATCATCTGGCCCAATCTTTGTTTGGGGGGCCGAGCCCCCCTGTTATTATATCCAGATCTCGATCTTGAAGAATCGGAAGAAAAGGAAGAACAGGGTAATGGCCAGCACCCACTTCAAGGTCTTCTCAGTAAAGACCTTCTGGAGGCGACTCCCCAGCATTCCCCCCACAAAACCACCGATGATAACCGAGATGGCGATCCACAGGTCGGGGAGGTACCCATTAATCAAATAGCCCAGAAAGGCACCGATACTGCTAAAACACGTGCCGATGAGGGAGACCGGCACGGCCACATACATCGGCAGGGCGCCCAGGGTGGTCATGGCAGGGACGAGCAGGAATCCACCCCCGATACCGAAGGACCTGGAGACTATCCCGATCCCGAGGCCGAGAAGACCAAAAAGGAGGGGGTTAATGGTAAAGGCCTCGCCCCAGAATTTGAACTGGTAATCGGTGATACCGGCCTTGACCGGCTCAATCTTCCCCATCTGTGCGGAGCGGCCTTCGGCCTTGGCCTTTGCCACCTCGTCGTTAAACTTCTTTACCATGGCCTTGATGCTCTTTCTCTTTTCCATTACCTTTGGCGTAAGCTCATAAAGGGTCCTTATGCCCATGAGCACAACGAGCACCGCCAGCCATTCCTTATAGGTCTTTAGGGGCAGGTATTGGGTGGCATATTTCCCCAGCCACAGGGAACCGATAAAAATCCCCACGCCAAAGGAAATACCCACCGGCCAGGCGACCCGTCTTTCAACAACCGCATAGCGGTAGAATGAACCCAGTGGAGAGAATAGGGTCAGGGCCATGTTTGAGGGACGGAGCACATTGGCGGCGTTGATCCCGATGGGTCCGGCAGTCTGTATGACCATGACCTGGAACGCTGCCATAAGCATTCCTCCGGCAGCCCCGATCATAGAGAAGTAGGCACCGACAACGATGGCGCCGATTATGATCCATATGGGGTTCATATAACGGAAGCCCATTTTCAGCCAAAAGCCATTTGCCATAACGGTATAGGTGCCGATTTCGGAGCCGTTCACATAGACACTGAACTTGGTGTCGGGGGGTGTATCGCGATATGTCTTAAATGTGGCCTTGAACTTTCCGGTCTTCTTGTCCAGTTCTATTGACGTACCCTTGTCCCAGTAGTCTCCGCTTTTGGCGTAGTCCGACATGACACTCCGTGCAAATATGACCACCTTTCCCCTCTGTGTCTTTTCCTTGGTGATGGTATTGATGCCGTAGACGCTCTGGTGGGCAAACCTAAAGAAGTTCCACTCATCCTGAGTCTTGATAGGACCCAACATGCCCTTGGCCTTTGCCCCCAGTTTATCATAGGGGAATAACTTAAACATGGTGGTCTTGTAGATCCCCTTCATGAAAGAAGGCCCGCCGAACCGCTTATCTGCCTTCTTTCCAAAGCCCCCTGGATCATTGGTCAGCATATAGTAGAGAAAAGGAATCTGGGTATCTTCCTTAAAACCCCATTTCTTGGACTCTTTTTTCAATCTCTTTTTCTCATGTACCCCATCGGTGTCTTTTGGGGCAAAGGTGGTCTGGGAGGCTATGGCAACATAAAGGTCTTGGCCCGGCTCTATGGTACCCTCTATGGTAATCGGAAGTCCGGCCTTGATTTCGGTTGCAGAAATGGAGGCCGCTGCAAGGGTGCTGCCAGGAGCCAACAAGAAAAGCACAAAAAGAAAGACAAACAGATTCAGAAAACGTACGCTCTTTTTCATCTCTCCCCCTCCCTATTTTATCATTGATTTGAAAAACACCTTGAAAGACAGATCATCTTCCAAGAAAACTTCCGCAGCCTAACTCCTTAGCCTAAAATATCGAATAGCCAACAAGGCACCAAACTCGCTGCACACGGTACCGATGATCAAAAAGATCATGAGGTCCTTCTTATCAAACAAGTATCCTCCCAGCAAGTGGAAGGATATCACGTTCAATATGATGCATGTTACCAGGACGTTTAGGATGCCTGCAACGATCGAGAAGACCTGTCTGTAACGCAATCGGTCCCTCGTCTTTTCCACAAGAGAATAACCGGTGGTTGCCGTATTGAAACCCATAATCCAGGGGATAAATTTTATCACATCAACTATGTTCAACAGTGTGCATAGGAATAGGACCAGGAGGATTGTGCCAAACACACCTACCAGGATAGAATAGGCAAACTTTCCCACTGCATCGGTCTTGCCCTTAAAAAATCCTTCGGTGGTTGTCATCTATTGCGACGCTTTTGGACCCTTTCAATTCTGGGGTTCAGTGCCCCTCAAAATACACGATGTGACGATAGGATCCGGTTTGAATGGCGAATCTGACTCGGTAAATTAAACCATTAATACCTTGAACATCAAGGAAAAAATTGGGTAAGCGTTTTTCTTCTGGCTCTTGATAAGGTAAGGGCTAGAAATTGCAGAGATTTTGTGTTTGGCATTTGACAGAATCTTGAGGAAGCCGAGCGACAGGGAAACAAGACTTGGCGGAAGAGGTGGGTTTGGGTATTTTCTTCTTGAAAAAGGGTTTAGACTTGAACTATTTTACGTATTTGCCTGAAAACCAGGAAGAGGAGAGAGTCCATGAAGATTGCCGTAAGCGGCAAAGGTGGTGTGGGAAAGACCACCTTTGCCTCTTTTTTGATTCGGGCGCTTGCCGATGATGGGAAAAAGGTGCTGGCCATCGACGCCGATCCTGACGCCAACCTGGCACAGGCGCTCGGGGTCAAAAACAGTGACGAAATTGTCCCCATCTCGCAGATGAAGGAGCTGATTGAGGAGAGGACCGAGGCCAAAGTGGGGACGATGGGGTCTTTTTTTAAGCTAAACCCAAAGGTCAGCGACCTCCCGGAAAGGCTCTCTGTGGCGGTGGATGGCATCAGGGTGATGGTTATGGGCGGTGTGAAAAAGGGTGGGGCAGGGTGTATATGCCCCGAGAGCACGCTGCTCAAAAGCCTTGTCAGACACATTGTCCTGGCCCGGGATGAGGCCGTTGTGCTGGACATGGAGGCAGGACTTGAACACCTGGGCCGGGGAACTGCCATGGCTGTCGACCGTCTGGTGGTGGTGGTGGAACCGGGTAGAAGGAGTATTGAGACGGCCTATCAGGTCCGAAAGCTGGCCGGGGATATCGGTGTCAAGAGATTGAGTTTTGTGGGCAACAAGATACGCTCCGAAAAGGACAGGGATTTTCTTTTAAAAGAGATGCCCGATTTTGAATTCCTGGGTTTTATCCCCTACCGGACCGAGATAATCGAGGCCGACCTGGATGGACGTCCCCCCTTTGAAAAGGACAAGGAAGGGCTCGCTGCGGTAAAAGAGATGCTAAAACAACTGGCATCGTGAAAGGGCCCGGGAAATATTTGACAACAAGGAGTTTATGACATGCGAAAAAGAATCTACAATTTTAACGCCGGTCCTGCGGCATTGCCTTTGCCGGTATTAAGGGAGATCCAGGAGGAACTCTTGGATTTCAAAGGCTCTGGGATGTCTATCTTGGAGGTGAGCCACCGTTCCAAGTGGTTTGAGGATGTGATCAACGAGGCGATTGAAAGGACAGGGAGGCTCCTCAATCTGGGGGGCAACTTCCACGTCGTCTTTGTCCAGGGTGGCGCCAGCCTCCAGTTCTGTATGATCCCCATGAACCTGAGCCTGGTTGGAAGACCTGTGGACTACATCAACACGGGGACATGGTCCACCAAGGCCATCAAAGAGGCCGGGATACAGGGGAAGGATGTCCGGGTGATCGCCTCTTCAGAAGATAGGAACTTTAGCTATATCCCCGGGGATTTCCATGTGGATGAGGATGCCGCCTATCTGCACTTTACATCCAATAACACGATCAAGGGGACCCAGTGGGCCCGGTTCCCCGATGCCGGCGACGTCCCTCTTGTTTGCGACATGTCTTCGGACATCATGAGTCGCGCCTTTGACGTCACGCCGTTTGGCCTGATCTATGCGGGGGCGCAGAAAAACATCGGCCCTTCCGGTACCGCCATGGTGATCATCCGAGCGGATATGCTGGAGAGGGTGCCGGACAGCCTCCCCACCATGCTAAGATATACCACCTTTGTCGAGACGGGGTCCATGTTTAACACCCCGGCCTGTTTTTCTATCTATACGATCAATCTGGTGCTCAAGTGGCTCGAGGAGACGATCGGAGGGCTTGAAAACATGGAGCGGATCAATCAAGAGAAGGGGGCCATCATCTATGACTTTATTGATCGGTCCGGTTTCTATATGGGAACCGCTGACAAGGACAGCCGTTCGTTGATGAATGTGACCTTCCGGCTTCCGGACGAGGGGCTGGAAAAGAGATTTGTGGAAGAGGCCCTGGCCGAGGGTCTGGGGGGTCTGAAAGGACATCGATCTGTGGGGGGTTGCCGGGCCTCGATCTATAATGCCACCGGGATTGAGGCGGTCAAGGCCCTGGTGGAGTTTATGGGTGAGTTTGAAAGGAAACAGGGATAATATTTTGGATTTTGGATTTTGGATTTTGGATCGCGGATGGAGGTCAATCTGTCTTGAAGCGGGCTAGGATTGCTCAGGTTCTCTCTTCTGAAGAGGTCGGCACCCGATTTACCGTGATGGGCTGGGTCAGGACCAGGAGAGACTCAAAAGGGGGGTTTTCCTTTATTGAACTCAATGACGGCTCCTGCGTGGACAGCCTCCAGATCATCGCGAATCAGAGGCTGCCAAATTATGCGGATGAGGTCCTTAGACTGACCACGGGCTGCTCGATCAAGGCCGTGGGGACCCTGACCAAGTCCCCTGGTAAGGGACAGAATGTGGAGATCGAGGCCGAAGAGATCGTGGTCGTGGGATGGGCCGACCCTGATCTTTATCCCCTTCAAAAAAAGCGACACTCCTTTGAATTCTTGCGAACCATTGCCCACTTGAGACCTCGAACCAACACATTTGGTGCCGTGGCAAGGGTGAGGAATGCCATGAGCCGGGCGATTCATACCTTTTTCCAGGAAAGGGGGTTTATCTATCTTCACACCCCCATCATCACCGGGAGCGACTGTGAGGGGGCCGGAGAGATGTTCAAGGTGACCACCTTTGATCTGGGTCAGGTGCCGGTAAAGGACGGCCACATCGACTTTGGACAAGACTTCTTTGGCGAGCCGGCAAACTTGACCGTGAGCGGCCAGCTCGAAGCGGAGATCTATGCCCTTGCCCTGGGAGATGTCTACACCTTTGGTCCCACTTTCAGGGCCGAGGACTCAAACACCTCGCGGCATCTGGCCGAGTTCTGGATGATCGAACCGGAGATGGCCTTTTGCGAGCTCGAAGGGAATGTGGCCCTGGCCGTGGAGTTTCTGAAATACATCTTTGCCTTTGTTCTGGATCACTGCGAGCGGGATATGGCCTTTTTCAATCGGTTTATAGACTCCTCAGTGGTTAAGACCCTCGAGACACTGATATCCCAGGATTTTGAATACCTGACCTATACGGAAGGTGTGGAGATCCTTTCCAAGGCAAAGCAGAAGTTTGAATTTCCAGTCCTGTGGGGCAGTGACCTCCAGTCTGAGCATGAGAGGTACCTTTGTGAGGAGGTATTTGGAAGACCGATTATCATGGTGGACTACCCCAAGGCGATCAAGTCCTTTTATATGAAGGTCAATAAGGACGGAAAAACCGTTCGTGCCATGGATGTGCTGGTCCCCAAGATTGGAGAGATCATCGGTGGGAGCCAGCGCGAGGATGACTATGATACCTTGTTTGAACGGATCAAAGAAATGGGTCTCAACCCGGACGACTACTGGTGGTATCTGGAACTCAGGAAATTTGGCACGGTCCCGCACTCGGGCTTTGGGCTGGGATTTGAGCGTTTGATACAGTTCGTGACCGGTCTTTCCAATATCCGGGACGTTATCCCATTCCCGAGAACCCCCGGAAATGTGAGCTTCTGAGCTGAAGTTAGTGCACGACTTTTCCGTCGTTCTCACGGGGCCTGTCCCTGCGAAGGCGGGGAGCGGGAATCCCCATACCCCTCTCCCAGTGCCAATTTTGCAGAAAACGAACTTAGGGGCTTCGCCCCAATTGTCCTTCGGACTCCTCACCTGTCGGTGGGTCCCCAGTTTGGAATGGTGTAATGATGGAACACCGGAATATTGGGTTTGGGATGGAGATCGGTGGGGGTCTCGGTGATCTTGCCGGAAAGATCTGGTGTCGGTCTGATGGGCCATTCCTCTACCCGGAGGAACGTCTTTCTTTTTCTTTCCGCCCTGGAGACCATCCTCAAGTCCCAGGGGGTGGAGGTCCGGCCGGGTGCCCCTTGAGGGGGCAGGCGCGATCCATGAAAAAGGATGATCCATCAGATCCGGCCTAACCGTTCACAGGTTCAGAGTTCAACGTTCTTTAAACCCCTGAACCTTTGAACCCGTGAACGGCTACGATTCGGCCATGTGCTGAGTCAATATCTTGTATGGATGCCAATCGGAGATGATGTAATATGGATACCAGCGTGCTTATTAGGGAGCTTGAGAAGATTGTTGGTCCGGAGCATGTCCTATCATCTCAAATGGACCTGACCTTGTATGGCTACGATGCCTCCCTTGAAAGGGGAAGACCCGACGTCGTCGTAATTCCAGACTCGGCAGAAGAGGTTTCCCGGGTGGCGGCCCTTGCGCATCGGGAAAAGATCCCTGTTATCGCCAGGGGCTCAGGCACAAACCTGAGCGGTGGCACCATCCCGACCAGCGGTGGGATTGTGGTCCATTTTTCGCGGATGAACCGGATACTGGAAATTGACATCGCCAACCGGACGGCCACTGTGGAACCTGGCGTAATCACCCTTGACCTTCAAGAACGGGTGCTCAAAAAAGGTCTTGTCTACGCCCCTGATCCTGCCAGCCAGAAGGTTTCTACGCTGGGGGGAAACTTTGGGGAAAACTCCGGGGGGCCTCACTGTCTAAAGTACGGGGTGACCACCAACCACGTGTTAGGGGCCGAGTTGGTGCTGTTTGACGGCACCCTGATATGGACAGGGGGAAAGACCCCCGACAATCCCGGGTATGATCTGACCGGCCTCCTGGTGGGGAGTGAGGGCACACTGGGGATGGTCACAAAGATGATCCTCAAGCTCATCCGGGCGCCCGAGGCCGTCAAGACACTCCTGGCCATCTATGACACCATAGAGAATGCCGGAAACACGGTTTCGGCGATCATTGCCAAAGGCATTGTCCCGGCAACCCTCGAGATGATGGACCACCTGGTCATAAAGGCCGTGGAGGAATCCGTCCATGTGGGATACCCCCTTGATGCGGCCGCGGTCCTTATCATTGAACTTGACGGCATGGCCGATGCAATGGATCGCCAGACCGGGAAGATCCTTGAAATCTGCAACCGCCACCATGTCCGCGAGGTCCGGGTGGCCAAGGATGATACTGAACGCGCTCAGCTCTGGGCAGGCAGAAAAGGCGCGTTTGGTGCGGTTGCGCGGTTGGCACCCAGCTATCTGGTATGTGACGGTACGGTGCCGCGCACCAATCTCCCGCAGGTCCTGACAAAGGTCCTTGAGGTCGGGAAAAAGTATGATCTCCCCATCGGGAACGTATTTCATGCGGGAGACGGAAACCTCCATCCCCTCATCCTGTTTGACGAGAGAAACACCGAAGAACTGGAAAGGGTTCGGAAGGCGGGTTCAGAGATCCTCAGGATCTGTGCGGATGCCGGTGGGACGATCAGCGGCGAACATGGCATTGGAATCGAAAAACTCAAGGAGACGTCTTTTGTCTTCTCCGAGGCAGATATTGCATTTATGCGCCAAATCAAAAGGGCGTTTGACCCTCAAGGGATGTGGAACCCGGGCAAGGTGTTGCCCCCGGAAAGGGAAGTCGCATATCAATGATTCTGAAGGAGAGGATTTCACCGTGGGAGAATTGACCAAAATAATCAAACGAGTGGCCGGGATTGTCGGGGAAGACGCAGTAAAGACCGATCCGGCGGTGACCACCGGACATGCCGTGGACGGGGTGAGTCCCGGGATGGTTGTCTTTCCTCGAGATATGGAAGAGATTGCCCAGGTGGTCCTGCTGGCCAATCAGGAAGGTCTGGTGATTCTTCCCTGGGGGAGCGGATCAAAGGTGGCCACCGGCTATGCGCCCGGACGCTTGGACCTGGTGGTGTGTACTTCCCGTTTGAACGCCATCACGGATATGGACACGGCCAACCTGACGGTCACGGTGGAGGCCGGTGTAAAATTCAGAGATGTCCAGTTGAGTCTAAGGTCAGAGGGGAACCGGTGTTATCTGCCGATAGGAGACCCTGGGGAAGACCGCGGAGAGTCAATCGGTTCTGACCGGGCGAGAGGCGGCTGTTTTTCACCCATGGACCCCCCTTTTATCGATACGACAACCGTGGGGGGGCTTATTGCCGCCAACGCCAGTGGACCCAGACGACTCCTCTACGGCCTGCCCCGAGATATGGTGCTTGGGCTAAAGTTTGTGGCCCCCGGCGGTGCCATGGTGGTGGCCGGGGGAAAGACAGTAAAAAATGTCTCCGGATACGATGTCTCCAAGCTCATGATCGGATCCCGCGGGACCCTTGGCATTCTATGCGAAGCGACGCTCCGACTGCTTCCCCTGCCCGAACGGATGGAGACACTCTTTGTGCGTTTTGATTCCTTTTCCAGGACATCTCTTTTTGTGGAGAAGATCTTCGAATCCCAACTGCTTCCGGCGGCCCTCGAGGTGATAGATGCCGGATCGATTAAGGTTTTTGGATTGAAAGATCACTCAGGCCTGGATTCAAAAGGCTACCTGGTTGCCGTGGCACTCGAGGATTTCCAGGAACCGGTTGAACGTATGCAGACGGAGATGACAGAGATTGGCAAAGAGCTCGGGGGGCATTGCGAAGCCCCGCTTCGTGAGAACGACCACAAAAACTTTTGGATTTCCGTCAGCAACCTGGTGACTTCTCTGAGTAAGCGGTTCAACGCGCTGATTACGGCGAGGCTAAATTATCCCGTCTCTGAGTGGAAGGAGATTATCCCCTTTTCAGAGAAGACCCTGGCCGGGGCGGGCATTGAAAACGCGATCCTGGCCCACGCCGGCAGCGGCGTCTGTTCCATTCATCTGCTCCTGGATGGTAAAGATAAAGAGGCAGTGGAACGATCTGTCCGCGCGCTGGACATGATCTATGGTGAGTGCCAGCGGGTGGGGGGCAATCTGGTGATCCAGAGGGCCCCAGCCGGTCAAAAAGGGTCTCTTCCCGTTTGGGGGGAAACAAGACCGGACCTGATGGTCATGAAACGAATCAAGGAGCAACTGGATCCCTCGGGTGTGATGTGCCCGGGCCGATTTGTTGGCAAGATCTAATTTATTCGGTGGAAAACCCTCCCGCTTTGCAGACGGGAGTTCCAGAGTTTGACAGTGCCGGGAATCGTCATTCCGGGCAAGTGGAACGCGACCCGGAATCCAGTCTTCTCAAGCGCTTACAGAGCACCTGGCCACCGTTTACCGGATTGAGTCTGGCACAAGTTTCAATGGGGTGACGACTTTTTTCGATTCCATAAAAATACTTGAGAGTCCAAAGTTCTCTCGTCATGCCGGACTTGATAAGCCTGCCCCGTAC
>CAZXCQ010000175.1:0-4001 GCA_964639275.1 uncultured Desulfobacteraceae bacterium
TACAAGAACGAGCTGCAACAGGCTCTTCAGGCTTCCATTATGCCCTAAAGCCTTATTTAATGAGGATCTCAGCCATTCAGACAGATCTTAGCGCAACATTTAAGTAATTAGGATAAGAGACAATGCCCTCATTTTGATGGCGACGACCAGGGGATGGGGGGCCTGCAATTTAGATCCGTCACAACATCGACCACTGCGGGCCTGCCCGCTGCGAGAGCCTCTTCAAGGGCATCTGATATCATATCCGGCGATTCGACCCGAATCCCAAAACACCCGATGTCTCTTGCAATCTCTGCAAAATCAATCGCCTCAAACCCATAGACCTCTTCCCTTTTGCCCGGCCTGTCTCCATAAGCCTGATCAACGGCCATGACACATTGCCCCAGGGCGTTGTTGTTGTTAACGACGGTGACGGTTTTGATTCCCCATCTCCTGGCGGTTTCCAGTTCGGCCAGGTGATACCAGAATCCGCCGTCCCCTGTAAAACAAATCACCGGTCTGTCGGGCGCCGCGCATTTTGCACCGAGAGATGCAGGGTAGGCCCAGCCCAAAGAGCCTGCGGCCCGCATATAGCGTTGTCCCGGGTGTGTGATATAAATCATGGTACCGGACCAAACGGCAGAATACCCCGTATCGGAAACGAGCACCGCATCGGCCGGAAGCATGTCGGTAACTGCCTTGCACAGACGTTCGGTTCGTATGGGTCTGGCATCGGAGTTGCGAAGCGGCTCTATTAGATCTTTCCACTCTTTTACCAGCTGCCGGGCACGCTTGAACCAGTCCGTGTCTTTATAATCTCTATTGAGAAGTTCGGATAGCCGGCGCACGGTGATTTTCGCGTCCCCAAACAACCCGAGCGTGTTCCGATAACTTCTACCCAGCTCAGAGGGGTTGATGTCTATCTGGATGACGGATGCGGTCGGCCCTGGTAGAGTCCAGTTGTTGGTGACCTGATCTCCGGTACTGCATCCGACAAAAAGGACCAGGTCTGCCTCTGAAACGACCTGGTTTGCACTCCGGCAAGAATAGGATCCAACCACCCCGACGCTGAGTGGATGGGTGTCGATGATGACCCCCTTGCCGTCATTGGACGTGGCGACCGGTATGGACAGTTTTTCGGCAAGCCCAACGATTTCAGGACCTGCCGAAGAAGCGATGGCTCCACCGCCCGCGACAATGACCGGACGGCCGGCATCTTCCAGTTTATTTGCGGCCTCCTTCACAAGTTTTGTCTCGGGTTCCGGTCGGAAGGCGGGATATCGGGCATACTGCGCTTCAATAGCCAATCCCCCCTCAATCTCTGCCGCCTCAATAACTTCTCCTGTTAATCCAAGCAAATCCAGATGTACGGGGCGAGGGGCCCCTGCGGTTGCTTCACGAAATGCCTGGCAAAGCATCAATGGCAATTGCTCGACGGCATCCACATTCACGTTGTATTTGGTGACAGAGTCATACATGGGACCGTGCAAGATCTCCTGATAGGCATTCCGATATTGAGCAATGGGTTTCTTTCTTCCGGTTATTGCAATCACCGGTGAATGGCCGAGATAGGGATCCTGGAGCCCGGCTGCCAGGTTGGCAGCACCCACCGACTGGGCCATGCAGATTCCCGGTCGGCCGCTCATCCTCGCATATCCATCAGCCATATAGGCTGCCGCCTTTTCCGAATGCGTCAGAATCCGCCGGATTCCCAAATCTTCAAGTTCAACCAGTGTCTTTCTCAAAATCGCTTGAACAAGAAAGACGTGAGTCACACCATAGCCACTAAACGTTTCTCCAATAAATCGAGCACCGGACATTTTTCGTTCCATCTCTTTAACTCCTCTGTTTGTAAGCTCTCAATATGATAGGGGAAATCATATCTTGTTGCTATTCACTGGCAAGAATAAAAGAACTACTACCAACCGGTTGACGCACCTCCTTGAGTGGCAATCAGGACAACAGCGATAATACACGGTTCGGTGCCACGATTTTCCCAGTTGTGGATGGTGCCTCTCTGGATTACCACATCCCCGGCTTTGAGATGCACCTCGCCTTCATCCAGTTGCATCCATAGTTCTCCGGTCAGCACGATACCATAATCAATAGTATCTGTCCGATGCCAGCGTTCGGTAACACCCGGTTCGTATCGACAGATGCGAAAAACAGATCCATTGGCTAGACTTGTGCCAAGCTCCCAGGTATTCGGATCTTCATCTGTCATTCGGGCAGGCAGGCTGTCGGTAGCCCATAGGGGAACCTGTTCAAACCCGGGTCTGCCCGCAATACTCTCAATTTGGTTATCCCACTTCACCACACTCCGGCCGTTTTGATCTACCCCGGTTACCACTCGTCTCGTTTTCATGACCTTCTAAAACCCTCCTTCTAAATGATACATCTCCAAAAGACCAAAGACATTTGGCCTGCATTGGGGAATGAATGATCAAGGCATAACTACATTGAAAATAATGAAAAAATCAAGGTAAGATCTCAAGAAGCAGGAGGATCGGTCATTCCCGCGAAACCTGTCCCCGCAGGAATGAAGGCCTTGGAGATTTTTTGCCAGACCATCACCCTTGTAAATTGAGTATTCCTTATGATAAGGAGGGGCACAGTCTTTGGAGTCTTGGTTTATAACTTCAAGGTTTCAGGTTTCGGGTGTCAAGGGAACACGGGTTACTGTTCTGGCTCCGGCCAAAGGCTCGCATGATGAAATCAATTGTATCATATCGTAATTCTAAGGGAAAAAATGGAATCCGAGACGCTTGATTAAAATCAAATTAATGGGTAAACAGGATATCTCAAAAGGATAAAATATATGGACAGCACTGATCTGCCACTGGCAGGAATAAAGGTCCTGGATCTTACAACCTCCTATGCGGGTCCATTCTGCACCATGTTTTTGGCTGACATGGGTGCGGAGGTTGTCAAGATCGAAGAACCCACGCAGGGAGATGACAGCCGATATTGGGGGCCCCCGTTCTATAAAGGGGCCAGCCCATGGTTCCTGAGCGCCAACCGCAACAAGCGGAGCATCTCTTTAAACATCCGTGACCCAGGGGGAACGGAGATCTTAAAACGGCTTATTCAGAAGGCGGATGTGTTTGTGGTCAGTCTCGCCCTAAAGGCCCTGGAGAAGCTGAACCTTACCTATGAGACACTGACAGAGCTGAACCCGGCCCTGATATACTGTTCCATCACGGGTTTTGGTCATACAGGACCCTACAGGTACCGCCTCTGCTATGACTTGATCTCCGAAGGTATCGGCGGGGTTATGGGCGTCACCGGCGACAATGACCAACCCGAAAAGGTGGGAACGGCCGCCGGCGATATCCTGGCTGCCCATCAGGCCTGCTTTGCCATTGTCTCCTGTCTTTACAGACGGTCCCTTACCGGCGTGGGAGAATTTATAGACGTCTGTCTTGTGGACAGTATCGTCTCCTTTATTACACCAAGGGTTGTGAGCTACCTCTCTACCGGAGAACTGCCCCGGCCCGATGCCAATCGGAGCAGTCCGATTGCCATCTACCAACCCCTTCAGACAAAAGACGGCCATCTGAACATGGGCATCGGCAACGATCGCATTTGGGAGAGGGCCTGCAAACTTCTCGGGCTTGAGGACTTGCTGGAAGTAGAGGACTATAAGACCAATGAGAGCAGAAAGATCAACAGATCGCAAATCGTGTCCAGGCTGGAGGAGGTCCTTCGGACGAGGGATACGCGGTACTGGTTTGAGTATCTTTCGGAAAACGGCGTTCCGTGCGGCCCAATCAACTATGTCGATGACGTCGTGGAGGACCCCCATATCCGATCGCGAGGGATGCTTTTTGATCTGGAGGATGAGGAACTGGGGATGGTTCCCCAGGTGGGTTCCCCGTGGAAGTTAGGGAGGACCAGGGAGAAAACCCATAAAGCCCCACCCCGTATCGGAGAGCATGATAAAGAGGTTTACAGGGAATGGCTGGGTCTTGAGCCGAAGGATATTGAAAGGCTCAAGAGATCCAAGATCATCAGGTAAACCC
>CAZXCQ010000175.1:4101-13811 GCA_964639275.1 uncultured Desulfobacteraceae bacterium
TGATGGAACACAAATACGAAGATATCATTTACGAAAAGAGGGATCACGTTGCCCGGATCACTATCAACAGGCCTGAGGCTGCAAACATGTTCAGGGCAAAGACCCTTCGCGAAATCAAGGATGCCCTGGAAGATTCCCGAATGGATGATGACATGCGGGTAATTGTGATATCAGGGGCAGGGGGGAAATTTTTCTGTATCGGGGGAGACAAGGTGGATCTCCCAAAGACCCATGCCTACAAAGGGGTCATTCCTATCATGGACGTCTACGACCTCATAGACAAGCATCCCAAGCCGGTGATCGCCGCGGTGGATGGCTTTGCCGTCGGAGGCGGCAATGTCTTTCATGTGGTCTGTGATTTTACCATTGCCACGGATCGGTCGGTCTTCAGACAGGTAGGGCCCATGATGGGGAGTTTTGATGCCGGATATGGGACGTGGTATCTCGAAGACCTGATTGGCAAGAAAAAGGCCAAAGAAATGTGGATGCTTGGTAAAAAATATACGGCCCAGGAGGCGCTTGAGATGGGCCTTGTAAATGTGGTTGTGCCCCCCGAAGAACTGGAGGCCGAGGTGGATCGTTGGTGCAAGCAACTCATCAAGCGGGGGCCCCAGGCCCTTTATGCGATCAAGGCCTCTTTCGGAGCCAAGCACGGTGGTGTTGCTGGTTTCACCAGGGTCGCCCATGACCTGTTGCTAACCTATTACCTCGACTCCAGGGAGGCCAAAGAGCTGTTCAAGTCATTTAATGAGAAGCGGGATCCCAACGAGGAAGATTTTTATCAATAGGGTTGATTGGAAGGAGAAAAAAGTGGACAAAAAACTCTTCTCAATCGAACGAAGGGATAAGGTAGAGATTCTGACCATCACCCGACCGGCGGTGTTGAATGCCCTCAACTTTGAATTGCTCAAGCACTTAAAGGAGGCCTTTCTCCATTTCAAAACCGATCCTGGCGCAAGGATTCTGATTATCACGGGAGAGGGGGAGAAGGCATTTTGCGCGGGGGCGGACATTTCGGAACTGCGCGGCCGTCATATATTTGATGAAAAGCAAGGGATGATTATGGGACAGGAGGTCTTCACCCTCCTTGAAGGACTGGGTAAACCAAGCATCGCTGCCATCAACGGCTATGCGTTGGGTGGCGGGCTTGAAATGGCCCTTGCCTGTACCTTCCGGTTTGCCACACCCAATGCACGGCTCGGTCTGCCTGAGATCAGCCTTGGCCTCATCCCCGGATATGGCGGGACCCAGCGATTGACCCGGATGGTGGGTCAGGCAAAGGCCTTGCAGATGATCCTGACGGGAAAACCCATCAAGGCAGAGGAAGCCTTCCGGCTGGGGCTGGTCTATAAGGTGGTGGAGCCGGAGAAGCTCATGGACGAATGCCTCAGTCTGGCCGAGGAACTCTGTGAGAAAAGTCCCCTGGCAATCGCTCTGGCCATTGAAGCCGTGCTCAGGGGACGGGACGTCCCCTTGCAGGAAGGTCTGATCCTTGAGGCCGATCTTGGAACCATTGCATACCATACCGAGGACGGCCGAGAAGGTCTGGCGGCCTTTATGGAAAAGAGAAAGCCCAAATTTGAAGGGAGATGAGTTCTGATCATGAAATTGACAGGTCTGGATGGAAAAGTCGCTTTGGTTACAGGGGCGAGCAAAGGCATCGGGAAATCGATTGCAACGGTCTTGTCCGAAAGTGGTGTCCGGGTCATATGCTGTGCCAGAAATGAGAGTGTCTTGATCGCGGCATGTTCCGAGATCCAAAAGGCGGGCGGGACAGTTATCCCCGTGAGGGCGGATGTGTCTTCCCCTTCTGATCGGAACCAGTTGATCGAACGGGGCATTTCTGAATTCGGGGGGATCGACTTTCTCATCAACAATGCCGGTATACACATGGAGAAGGATGCCCTGGAAATCAGCGATCAGGAGATGCTGGGGGCCATGGAGATCAACTTCTTTCCCATGTTTTCCCTATCCAGGGACGTTGCCCGACAGATGATTCCCAGAGGGGGCGGCAAGATCGTCAATATCGGATCTTATTGGGGTCAACTGGGTGTTCCCAGGCAACTTGCCTACTGTGTGTCAAAAGGGGCAATCGAGGCCATGACGAGATGCCTGGCAGTGGAGTGGGCGAGATACAACATCCAGGTCAACACGGTGGCTCCCGGGCATATTATGACGGATATCTCAAAGGCGGCCATGGAAGATGAAAAGCTCCGCAAGATCATCCTTCGGAGGATACCCGCAAGAAGGGTCGGGGAGCCGGAAGAGGTGGGTTACCTTGTGGCCTTTTTGTGTTCTCAGGAATCCAATTACCTTACGGGCCACATATATTACATCGACGGAGGTCAGCTGATCTCCTGGTAACGGAGGTGAAATTCACTTGAGAGATTTTTTTTTGAAAGGCATTTCGCTGAGCGAAGACGAGAGGCTGGTTCTCGAGACCGTCCAGGACCTCTGCCGGAAAGAGATCGGGCCGCGGGCCGCGGAAGTGGATAGAGATGAGAGGTTTCCGTGGGAAAACATAGAGAAGATCAATGAGATCGGTCTCAACGGTCTTTTTATTCCCGAGGCCTATGGCGGAAACCCGGTTTCAAAGACAGCCTGGCTGGTAGTCCTGAAAGAGATCTCAAAGGCCTGTCCCTCGACGGGCATCATCCTTGCGACAACATCGCACAGTTGCTATCCCATCGCGAAGTTCGGGACCCATGAACAGAAAGAGAAGTTTCTGCCCATGTTTCTCAAAGGTGCCCTGGGGGCCATTTCAATGACGGAGAGCCATGCAGGCTCTGATGTGAGGGCCATGAAGTCTACGGCGGTAAAAACCGCTGACGGCTACCTTATCAACGGGACAAAGAGCTTTGTCACCACGGGCGATGCAGCCGATGTCTTTAGCATCTTTTTGAAGGTCAAGGAGGGTGAAAAGGTATTGGGCCTGAGTCCTTTTGTTGTCACCAAGGATGCGGCCGGTTTTAGTGTGGGGAAAAAAGAGGAGAAGATGGGGGTTCGTGCATCCAGTACGGCAGGGATAATCCTCGAGGATTGTCACGTCCCCGCTGATCACCTGATTGGCCCGCCAGGCGAGGGATTCAAGATCCTCCTGGCTTATCTAAACGACTCCAGACCCAATATCGCGGCCCAGGCCGTGGGTGTTGCCGAGGCGGCCTTTGACGCAGCGGTCTCTTATGCCAACGAGCGAATACAGTTTGGCAAGCGCATCATCGAGCATCAGGGGATTCAATTCATGATTGCCGAGATGGCCACGCGGATTCAGGCGGCGTGGCAATCGGTCCTCTATGTGGCAAAACTGATGGATCTTGGTTATGAAGATTTCTCGGCCGAGGCCTCCATGGCCAAACTCATGGCATCGGAGGTGGCTGAAAGGGTGGCTTCTGATGCGATACAAATCCATGGTGGTTATGGTTATTGCCGCGACTACCCCGTGGAGAGGATCCTGCGCGACTCAAAGATTACCCAGATCTACGAGGGGACAAGTCAGATTCAAAAAATCGTCATCGGGAGGCGTTTCACAAGAAAATAAGCACAAGGTAACACTTTAGCCCTTTGAAACGCGGGCAATGGGGATTCCGAACCCCCATTGCCCTGTCTCAATTCCAATTTTAAAGGAAAGCTAGATTGATAAAACACAAGGAATAGGAGAAAAAATCATTATGGCGGATCAAACAAAGAGCGTTGGGGTTCTGGGGGCCGGCACCATGGGCTCCGGAATAGCCATTGTGTCTGCGCGAGCAGGATTTAGGACAGTCCTTGTTGAAAAGGATCAGGAGGTCCTGGATAGAGGTCTCGAACTGATCGACCGGTTCTTTGCCAAGAGTGTAGAAAAGAAAAAAATGACGGCCGAGCAAAAGGACGCGATCATGAAGGAAAAGCTCATAGAGACCCTCAAATACGAGGATCTGGCCGATTGCGAATTTGTCGTCGAGGCGGTCTATGAGGACCTGGAGGTCAAAAAACAGGCCTTTTACCGGGCCCACGGGGTCTGCCCTCCCGAGACTATCCTGGCCTCAAATACCTCGACCCTGTCTATTACTGCCATCGCGGCGGGGTCCGGCCGACCCGAACGGACGATCGGCATGCACTTTTGCCTGCCCGCACAGGTGATGAAACTCGTCGAGGTGACCCGGGGGCTCCAGACCAGCGACGAGACCTATGATAGGGCCATGGAATTCGGCAAGACCCTTGGTCAGGTTCTTGTCACCACCCAGGAAACGCCGGGGTTTATCCTGAACCACTTTATTGTGGCCTTTAATAATGCCTGTATCAAGGCCTACGAAGATGGACTGGCGTCGGTGGAGGACATTGACAAGGCAGTAAAACTGGGACTGGGATATCCCATGGGCCCCTTTGAACTCCTGGACTATATCGGGATGGATACCCAGCTGAGGGTATCACTCGCCCTGTTTGAGCAGGTTCAGGACACACGCTACTGGCCTCCGCCACTGGTCAGACGGATGGTCGATGCGGGATATTTGGGCCGGAAGACAGGCAAGGGGTTCTATGAATACGAACGGGCCGGGATGTTTGGCGCCTAAGGAGGAAGTCACCATGCAGATAAAGAAGGTCGGCATTGCAGGTCTTGATGGGTTGGGAACCGGAATTGCCCATGTTGCGGCCAGCGGAGGATTTTCTGTGGCCGTCTGGGATTCAGACAAAAAGATCCTCGATCGCGGAAAACAGGCACTAAACGAGTCGATTGAGAGGGCCGTTGAATCGGGCGCCATCAACAAAGAAGACAAAGAGAACATCCTGTCTCAAATGATCGTTAGTACCGATATCACCGCCTTGAAGGATGCGGATCTGGTTATCGAGTCGGTCTCCGAGGACCTTGATCTCAAAAAAAGGATCTTCTCAGAGGTATCAGACCGGGTAAGGGGAGATGCGGTGCTTGCCACGACCACCTCCTGTTATTCGGTGACAGAGATTTGCCGGGCCGCAAAAGGTCCGGAGCGGGCACTGGGGATGCACTTTTTTAAGCCTGCTCCGGATGTAAAACTCGTCGAGGTTGTTAGGGCTGTGGATTCTTCACAGGCGGTCATTGACCAGATCGTGGATTTCTGCGCAAAGATCGGCAAAGAGACGGTGGTGGCCAAGGATTCCCCTGGTTTTATTGTCAATTACCTCTTTGTTCCGTATATGAATCAGGCCCTTGAATATTATGACCACGGTCTTGCCGATAAAGAGGGCCTGGATACAGCCCTCCGAATGGGGCTGGGGTACCCCCGGGGTCCCTTGGCCCTGATCGATCAATTGGGTCTGGACGAGCACCTCCATTTGACATCGGTGTTGTATGATCGTCTCAAAGATTCCCGGTTTGCCCCACCGCCCATTTTGAAAAGGATGGTGGATGGCGGGAGACTCGGGAAAAAGACCGGCCAGGGTTTTTACACCTATGATGAAACAGACCCATCAGGAGAATAATGGTGTATCCTTTTCTCTTTAGACCGTTCAAGCTCAAGGGGCTGGTCATACCCAACAGGATCCTTATGGCCCCCATGGGCAACAATCTGGCAGACCCCCGGGGGATGGTAACACCACGCACCCGGGCCTACTACCTGGAAAGGGCCAGGGGCGGAGTGGGCATGATCATAACCGAGGCCGTTGCGGTAAACCTCGCCGGCAGGCACCGTGCCGGCGGGTTGTCTCTCTTTGATAGTTCGCATGAAGATGGAATGGGGAGATTGGTCGAAGCCCTTCACGACCAGGGATCAACAGTGGCCATTCAACTCAACCACAGTGGGAGGTTGGTTGACCCCAATGTCAGCGGGGGCCGTGTGATGGGCCCATCCGCCATACAGGCTCCGCCAAGGACAGTTTTACCGACCCCTTTTACCATAAAGGAGATAGAGGAAACCATTTCGGATTTTGCCCAATCAGCCAAGAGGGCCGTTGATCTGGGTTTTGATGCCATTGAGATCCATGGGGCCCACGGCTATCTCGTCCACCAGTTTTTCTCGCCACGGTCGAATCAGCGAAAAGATCCATACGGCGAAGACCTCGAAGGCCGGATGAGGTTTCCCCTTGAGATCGTAAGGTCTATCAGAGAATCGGTTAGCGAGGATTTCCCCCTTATTTTCAGGATCAGTGCGGTTGAAGAGGAAGAAGGGGGGATTGTGGTGGAAGAAGCCATATCCCTGGGCAAGGCCCTGAAGGCTGCCGGTGTGGATATCCTTCACGTCTCCGCCGGAACCACGGAGGGGCCCCGGTCCTCCGTATACACCATTCAGCCACAGGCATTACCCGAAGGATGTCTGATCCATTTTGCAGAACGGTTTAGAAAAGAGGTAGGACCTCCCGTAATCGCTGTGGGCCGGATAACCAGGCCGGAGATGGCAGAACGATTTTTGACCGAAGGCCGTGTTGATCTGATCGCACTGGGACGGGGTCTCCTCGCCGACCCACAGTGGCCGAACAAGGCGGCAGGTAAGCTAAAAGGGCCCATCCGGGAGTGCATTGCCTGCAACAGGTGCGTTGAGACTGTCATCAATCAGAACCCGATTGCCTGCTCGGTCAATCCCCTCACAGGAAATGAAGAGAGGCTCCCTTTGAAGATGGCCGTAACCCCCAAGAAGATTGCCGTTGCGGGCGCGGGTCCGGCAGGTCTCGAGGTCGCCTCCACGGCCGCCTCTCTCGGGCACCGGGTCCTCCTGTATGAAAAGGAAAAGCGAATCGGCGGCCAATTGTGGGAGGCCTCGGCCCCGCCCTACAAAGGTCTCCTTCAAAAACTGATCCGTTACTACGAATCCCGGGTTTCAGAGACAGGGGTTGATCTTCATCTGGGCGAGGAGCTTACCGAGGAAACCCTGAAACGCCAGGCCGTGGATGCGGTGATTGTGGCCACGGGATCGCACGCCATTCGTCCGGCCGTTCCCGGCGCTGATCAACCTCATGTGGTCATGGCCCGGGATGTGCTCCTGGGTGAGCCTTTCTTGGGCGATCGAATCGTGGTGGTGGGCGGTGGCCTGGTGGGTTGTGAAACAGCGGAACTGCTGGCTGGCAGGGGGAAAGCCATAAAGATCATCGAGATGCTCGATGACGTCGCCCTGGATGTGGAGGCAAGGACCCGGCTTTTGCTCCTGGAAAGACTTGACCAGCTCGGGGTCGAGATCGCTACCGGTTGCAAACTCCGGTCAATAGGTCGCGACCACATCGTCGCTGAAGCGGAAGGGCATGAATGCGCAATCCCGGCAGATACGGTGGTCCTGGCCATCGGCCGCATGCCAGAAAACGAACTGGCAAGCAGACTCAAAGCCGGCGGTTTGAAATTCCATACCGTCGGGGATTGCGCGGGGTCAAAAAACATCAAGGAGGCGATCCACCAGGGATTCCGGGTGGTCTGTGAGAATCTGACCCCCCCGGAATGAAACCGGCAAATCCGAAGATAACCGGATTCCCATAGGGCCTGCCTTGACGAAGGTCGGGACCCGGGAATCCAGTAGCAGTTGGCCGGGCCTATCGAGAAATTGTCACCGATTTTGCTGCGGCTCGCCACCGCATGTCGTTATTCCATAGGAGAAGACCTGTGAAAGGTAGAGAACTCACAGAAAGCTATTTCTACACCCCGGGGGAAATTCCCCCCGGGGTGACCCTGGGAGAGTACCTGGAACGAACCATCCATCGATTCCCCGACAGAAAGGCCTTTGTGTTCCGCGACAGGACTGTCACCTGGAAAGAGCTTGACCGGATCGTGGATCAACTGGTTTTGGCGCTCATCGACCGGGGAATCGGACACGGGGACAAGGTGGCGGTCCTCTTTCCAAACCGGCTCGAATTTATTTACTCTGCCCTGGCCCTCGCCAGGCTGGGCGCGGTCAATATCCCCATCTCAGAGAGGCTTCGTCAGCGAGAAATTCGGTATATACTCAAAAGGACAGAGGCCGTGGCCATCATTATGGTCAACGAATTCTGGGGGTTTTCTTTTTCCGATCTGATGTCCGACTTACGCGATGATCTGCCCCGACTCAGCCACATCATTGTCTCTGGGAAAAAGACACATCCCCACGAGATCGTCCTTGAAGAATTGATCAATAGAGACTGGGAAGACGCCTATCCTGACAACTATTATCACAGGGTCTATCACAAGCAGCACCCGGTGGAGGCCGATGACCTTTTGGAAATCGTCTTTACCTCCGGTACAACCGGCGATCCAAAGGGGGTCATGCACACCCACAACACACGATGCCGGTCCGCCCTGGGGACTATCAGCGGAACCCGGCTCACCCACGAGGACGTCTGGCTCATCATGGTCCCCCTTTCCCACACAACCGCCCTGGTCAACGCGTTTTACACCTCTGTCATCAGTGGATCATGTGGTGTACTTCTCGAGACCTGGAATGTGGAAGAGGCATTCAAGGAGATCGAAAGAAACCGCGTCACCATACCCATTGGCGTCCCGACCATGCCCATCATGATGCTTCAACATCCTGACATGAACAACTATGACCTGTCCTCCCTCAGGACCATGGCCCTTGCCGGTGCCCCCCTCCCGGTGGAGGTAGCCCACCAGATCATCGATCGGATGGGATGTTATATGACCTCGGCCTACGGCATGACAGAAACGGCCATCAGCAACATAACCTCACTCGATGACGAGGTGGAGATCGTCTGTAGGACCGTGGGAAAGCCCCAGCCCGGGATGGAACATAAAGTGGTCGACAAAGACCGAAGGATCGTCCCCATTGGTCAGGAAGGCGAGGCATGCGCAAGAGGACAGAACGTCTGCATCGGCTATTTCAAGGACCCAGAGCGAACAGCCGAGGTCATCGATGATCGAGGCTGGATCTACAGCGGAGACCTGGCCAGGATGGACGAGGAAGGGAACCTGATCATCGTGGGAAGGATCAAGGATGTGATCGTCCGGGGGGGTGAGAATATCTCGCCCACCGAAATGGAGGATATTCTTTACACCTATGACAGGATAGAACAGGTCGCCGTGATCGGGGTACCTGACGATCGTCTCGGGGAAGGGACCTGCGCCTGTATTATCCCCAAAAAAGGGATGTCTTTTACCTACGATGAAATGAAAGGCTTTCTCAAGGACAAGGTGGCAAGATTCAAAATCCCCGATCGCATCGAGTTGATGGGCAAATTCCCGACGACACCCAGTGGCAAGATCCGCAAGGTGGAACTGAGAGAAATGATGGCAAAGAAGATTGAGTCCGAGAAGAAGCAGTAACACAACAGTCCACAGGCAGAGGGCGAAGCACGCAGATTTGCCCCTCGGCAGGAAAAAACACGTATTCACTCTGGGAACCCTGCGTCCGTGGGGACCTATCATTCAGGTAACACTTTAGCCTTTTGAAACCCGGGGAATGGGGTTCCGAAATCCCCATTCCCCTCTCTCAGTTCCAATTTTGATGAAAGCTAATTCCATCTCGCATTCAAGATGATCTTATTGGGAGCAGAAGTAGTTGAAAATCCTGGATTCCGACTTTCGTAGGAATGACATTAAAGAACTTTTGCAAGAGTCTCTACAATGCGTTGCGAATCAGCTTTGTTGCTGACCATCTGGGACAGGGAATTACGATCATCTTGATCGCAATCTGGAATAAGTTGACACTCCTACAGGGACTATCTAATGCCGCGTCTCAAAAGTTTTGTTGTAAAAACTGGCAATATGGTATTGGAAGAAAATATCCTCTATTTAACCCATCAAATAGAAGGAGACGCGGAAATTCCAAATCTCAAAACCCAAG
>CAZXCQ010000176.1:0-13806 GCA_964639275.1 uncultured Desulfobacteraceae bacterium
TGTTTTGCCTCGGGGCACCTGCTGGAGAGGTTGACGCAAAGTGTCTCGCCGGCTCTGAGGATCACAAAGCGCATCCTCCTCATCATGGCGATTGCCTCCATTTTTCTGGCCCTCGCCCGGCCCCAGGTGGGGTTTCGCTGGAAAGAAGTCAAACGCAAAGGCATTGATATCCTCATGGCGGTGGACACGTCAAAAAGCATGCTGGCAAATGATGTAAGACCCAACCGTCTGGAGCGGAGCAAGATGGGCATTATGGATTTTGTCTCCAAGCTTGAGGGGGACCGGGTCGGGCTCATCCCCTTTTCAGGGACCGCCTTTCTCATGTGCCCCTTGACCCTCGACTATGACGCCTTCAGGCAGTCGCTCATGGCCCTGGATACCGGAATCATCCCTGAGGTCGGAACTGACCTGGGAAATGCCATCCACGAGGCCGAATTTGCCTTCTCAAACAAGGCAAATCACCGGATACTGATCCTGATTACCGACGGTGAAGACCTCGAGGGACAGGCCTTGGCCGCTGCCAAAGAGGCTGCCGCCAGGGGCATGACCATTTACACCGTTGGCGTCGGGACCCCGGCAGGTGAACTGATCCCTTTAGACGGGCCTGGAAAGGGCGGCGCATTTCTCAAAGATGAGAAGGGGCAGGTGGTCAAATCGCGTCTGGATGAAAAGATGCTCCGCCAGATCGCAGAGGCCACCGGTGGCCTTTATAGACCTCTCGGTCGCCAGGCCGAGGGGCTGGAGGCCATCTACCAGCAAAAGCTCAGCCTGGTGCCCAAACAGGAACTTGCCGAGAGGATGCAGAGGGTGCCGATCGATCGTTTTGAGTGGCCTCTCCTCTTTGCCCTGGTTTTGCTGGTGATTGAATTTGTCATTGGGGACAGGAGACCATCACGGAAGATACTCCCTGTCATCAAGACAGCCAGCCGCCGCCCTCTCGCCATGAGAAAGGCAGCCGTTGCCTCGCTTGTCACCCTCTTTTTTCTGGCCTTATTTGTCCGGCCCCATAATACCCTGGCATCCCCACAGGGTGCGGAAAAGGCCTACAAAAAAGGGGACTACGCCCTGGCAACCAAGGAGTATAAAGAGGCCGCGGAAAAAAGCCCCGAAGACAAGAAACTGCAATTCAACCTGGGTGCGGCAACATACAAAGACAAGAACTATAAGGAGGCCTCAAACGCCTTCAGAAAGGCATTGGAGAGTCCGGAGCTATCACTTCAGAATCTCGCCTATTACAACCTGGGAAACACCCTCTATCGCCAGGGTCAGGTGACGGAAAAATCAGATCCCAAGACCACCATCAAGCAATGGGAAGAAGCCATAGAGGCATACGGCGGAGCGATCAAGCTCAACACAGAGGATGAAGACGCCCGCTTTAACCGGGAGTTTGTAAAGAAGAAACTGGAAGAGCTCAAAAAGAAGCAGAACCAAAAGAAAAAACAAGACAAAAAGAAGAATAAGGGAACGGGTAAGAACAAAAAACAGGACAACAAGCAAGACAAACAAAAGGATCAGAATAAGAACCAAAACAGCAAACAAAACAAACAAAAAAATCAGAACAAAGACCAAGACAACAAACAGGCCAAGAATAAGGAAGACAAGGGCGGTAAGCAGGACAAGCCCTCAGGTTCAAAGGGTAAGGACCCATCCAAGAAGTCAAAGAAACAGGAAAAACCCGACAAGGGGCAGAATATGGATCAACAGAAAGACCGGGATAGAAAGGGGCCCAAACCCGAACATCCAAAAAAGCAACAGGCCAAACAGGGGGGAGCCGAAAAGGACCAAAAGACCCCCGCAAAGCTCGAACCCGACCAGCGGGGCCAGAATCCTTCCAGGTCTGTTGCCTCCCGAAGACGGAGACCCGGGCAGATGACCGAGAAGGAGGCAAAGGACCTGCTCAATTCCCTCAAAGGAGATGAGCGCGCCATGCCCATCTTTGCCAAAAACAAGGCACAGGGGAAAAGACAAGACCATAGGAAAAGGAGGGACTGGTGATGGATTACGGTAAAATCAAGACCCGGACAATAAGGGGGATGATGATATGTAGCGCAGCGCTCCTGTGCGCAGCCGGAGTTCTGGCCCTTTCCGCGGGGGGCGCCCAGGGGAAAAACAACCCGGGCAGCATATCTGTGGCACTGCAACCGCGACAGATTCCCTTGGGAGGTGCTGCCATGCTGTCCGTATCGATCTCAGGCGCCGAGACCGGGCAACCCAATATCCCTCGCGTCAAGGGGCTCAGGTTTATTCCAGCCGGACAGAGCAGTGAATACCGGTCGGTCAACGGGAGGGTATCGTCGTCTGTTTCCTTTCTCTACCAGGTCCAGGCCGATCATGCTGGGGACTTCACGATCCCCCCAATTGAGGCAGAGATAAACGGGCAGACCAGAACAACACAACCGCTCTCGCTTCGCGTATCAAAGACACAGGGGCCGACCGGGGCCACCCCAAGACCCCTGCCGCCCCCCCGTGCGGGGGTCTCTACAAAATCAGCCCCCCTGAGTGAAGATGAAGCGGATAAGGTTGTATTTCTCCGGGCTGTGCCGGCAAATCCCCGCCTGTATGTGGGAGAAATGGTGCCGGTTGAGATCAGGGCATATTTTCGAGACGGGGTTCAGGCGACCCTGAATACACTGCCCCTCATCAAGGGGGATGCCTTTGCCTGGCAGTCGCTCAACAATGAACCCCAGCAGACCAGGGAGGTCATTGATGGTCATGTTTTCCATGTATTGACGTGGCACACCGCCATGTCAGGGGTCAAAGAGGGGGAGTATCCCCTGAGCATTGAACTGGATGCCACTATTATGGTACCCGGCGCCTCACGTCGGATGCGTTCCCCATTTGGCAGGTCTCTGTTTGATGATGACTTTTTTGACTCCTTTTTCACCCCCACGCAGAAAAGACAGATCAAGGTGGCAAGCCTGCCCCAAAAGATGCGGGTCCTGCCCCTGCCAAAACTGGGAAGACCCGAGAATTTCACCGGGGCCGTGGGTGAGTTCAAACTGTGGGCCACTGCCAGCCCAAAAAATACCATGGTCGGGGACCCCATTACGCTAAAGATGACAGTGAAGGGATCGGGCAACTTTGACCGGGTCTCATGCCCCGCGCTCAGCGCTGACAAGGGGTGGAAGACCTATACACCGAGTGATGTATTCAAGCCCTCCGAAAGCTCGGGCTTTGATGGGAAAAAGGTCTTTGAGCAGGCCATAATCCCCCTTGACCCATCCATTGACACGATCCCCCCCGTGGACTTCTGTTATTTCGATACCGGGGCGGGAAAGTATGTCAATCTACGCACAAAACCCATACCGGTCAAGATCGCGGCTGCCGGGACAGGGGCTCAAAGGGCCTCCAACCCAACCAACCATTCACCCGCAAAGGCATCCGCCCCGGGATCAACAGGCACCTTGCCGGCGGATACCCAGACCGGTGGCCTGGCACCCATCCACATCTCCATGGGCCCTGTGGTGGGGAGCCTGCGACCTACGATCGAAAACCCCTGGTTTTTGGGTGCTCAGGGGATCCCCCTGGGGGCGCTCTTTACCGGTCTCTTTTTTAGCCGCCGGCGTCGCAGGATGACCGATGACCCGAAATTGGCGAGGAGAAAACAGGTAAGACAAAAAATTAACATATCGGTCAAGGAAATGGACCGAGCCATCGCCGGGCACGATGTTGAGGGGTTTTTTCGGGCATGCCGGTGTGCATCCCAGGAGCGTATGGGCGAGATATGGACCCTGCCGGCTGAGAGCATTACCCTTGCCGAAGTCAAAGAACGCCTCCCCGAGAGTGCCGCTGGCATCAGACAGGTCTTTGAGACGGCCGATGCGGTTGCATACTCGGGCCAAACCTTTACCCAGGAGGAACTGAGACAATGCAAACAACTGGTAATCAAAGAACTAAAGAATCTGGAGGGAAAACCATGAACGCAATCAGTATAGACACAAGACCCGGGATGTTGATGCATCTCCTCTTTGCCGGAGCACTGGCCCTCTTTATTTGCATAAACCCCTTAAAGGCCGGGGCAGCGGATATGCAGGATCTCTTTTCCCAGGGCAACCGGGCATACGCCGAGGGGAGGTATGACCAGGCCCTTTCCTGCTATGGGAAAGTGATGGAGAAGGAAGGGTTTTCAGCCTCCCTTCTCTACAACATGGCCAATGCCTATTACCAGAAAAAGGAGGTGGGCCAGGCCATCCTGAACTATGAGCGGGCGCTCTACCTTGACCCGGGGAACCCGGATATCCAGGCCAACCTGTACCGGGCCAAGAGAGAATTCGGGTTGGATCCTGAAACACCCGCCCCGTGGAAACGACCCTTTGATGTGTTGAACCTAAATCGATGGACCTGGCTGGGGAGTATTGCCCTGGGAGTATTCTGCCTTATATTCTTTCTGAGGGGTGTAGCACCCCGGATCCTGCCCCGCAAACTGCTGAGGGGGATAGTGGGTGTGTTACTTGTCTTTATTGCGGTGAGCAGTGCGGGGGTAACGATCCAGTATATGGATATGAACCGAGGGGTCATCACCGGGGACAATCCTCGCCTCCTTGTCTCACCCTTTGACTCGGCATCGAGCGCAGCCCAGATAAGAGATGGAGAGATTGTCAGGATAGCCAGGGCCTACAAGGACTTTGTCCTTGTCAAAGCGCCGGGCGGCAACTCGGGATGGATAGCAAAGGCGGCCATAGAGCCTGTTATCCCATCGCAGGAGTGGGGGGAAAACGCCACCTGAAAGCGATAGGGCCCCGGAGTAAAGCGAAAAATTCACCTGGCTCTCAGCCCCGTCGGGCCCGGAGCCAATTCAACCAAAACAGCACAGAAAGGAGAATAGATATGAAGACAAATAAGATTTTCAAGGCCTTTTTAGCCCACAAGAGAATAGCGGTGATCCTGATATTCCTGGTGGCCGGGTTTCTGGCGGTTTGTGGCACCTATTCGGTTCCCAATACCCAGGCAAAAGCCAAGGACGTCGCGGGCGTGCCTGATAGCTTTACCAGACTGGCTGAATTGTACAGCCCCGCTGTCGCCAACATCCGGGCAGAGAAGACCCAAAAGATTGAAGGACCCATGTACCGCGGTTTTGGACAAAACCAGCCCTTTGACAAAGGCAACCCCTTTCATGACTTTTTTGAGAAGTTCTTTGGGGGACAACAACCCCCCCATGAGTTTAAGCAACAAGGGATTGGGTCGGGCTTTATTATTGACAAAGACGGCTATATTGTCACCAACAACCATGTGGTAGAAGGTGCGGACAAGATAAAGGTTATTTTAAAGAACAAGAAGGAGTTTGATGCCAAGATTGTAGGGCTGGACCCCAACACCGACCTGGCGCTCATAAAGATAACGCCGGATCACCAACTTCCCACGATTCAACTGGGAGATTCAGATGCCCTCAAGGTGGGTGAATGGGTCGTGGCCATCGGAAATCCCTTTGGTCTCGAACATACGGTAACGGCAGGCATCATCAGTGCCAAGGGGCGTGTGATCGGCTCAGGCCCTTATGATGATTTCCTCCAGACCGATGCCTCAATCAACCCGGGCAACAGCGGTGGCCCCCTCATCGATATGCAGGGGAAGGTCATCGGGATCAATACAGCCATCATTCCCGGGGGGCAGGGCATTGGATTTGCCATCCCCATCAACCTGGCCAAAGGGATTATTGAGCAGCTCAAGACCAAGGGGGAAGTTACCCGGGGCTGGCTGGGTGTGGGAATCCAGGATCTGACCGAAGATCTTAAGGAATACCACGGAATAAAGGAGGATGAGGGTGTCCTTGTCACACAGGTCTTCCCGGGTGACCCTGCCCAAAAGGCCGGAATAGAACCCAAGGATATTATCCTGGAGGTCGATGGCCGCAAGGTCACAAACAGCCGGGCGCTGAGCCGGATGATTGCCGAAACCGCTGTTGGCGCCAGGGTAAAAGTCCTGGTCCTGCGTGATGGCAAGAAAAAGACATTTGAAATCGAACTGGCCAAGAGAGAGGACAAAAGGCTTGCCGCCGCCAGGGGTAGAATGGAGCGAGAGTACGAATTCGGGATCCAGGTAGGCGAACTGACCCCGGATATGGCAAAAAGGTTCAACATCCCGGCAAAAGAAGGGGTGGTAGTGATGAACGTGGAACCGGATAGCAAGGGTCAGAAGGCCGGTATTATGCCGGGGGATTTGATCAGAGAGATCAACCACAAGGACATCAGTTCGGTGGAAGAATACGAAAAGGAACTCGCAAAGGTCAAACCTGGGGAGTCCGTCTCCATGTATATCTGGAGAATCAACAGAGGCTTTATGGTCATAAAGCTGACCAAGTAAAGAAAGACAAAATAAGGGGCGCAGGGCCCTAACCCAAGAGCTTTTTGCTTTCCTCCTTTGCTCGAGGGGAACCCTGCGCCCCCACCCCTTTCTGATACCACGCTGCCGGATCCATCTTATAGTAGCCCTTCAGCTGTTCATACAACCCAGGGTGCCTGTTTTTGAGCTGCCGTGGCCTTTCAAAAAATGTCTCGGTGGCAACCGCAAAGAATTCGGCAGGGTTGGTGGCCCCATAGGCATCCATGACGTCCTTTATATGGTGTTTTACCTCTTCCCGAAGGTTTTCATACTCCCTGCTCAAAATACGGGCCCAGGGGCCATAGCTTGAGCGGTTATCCAGGGTCGGTGCCCCGTCCGCCTCTCCCTCTTCCTGGTCCAGCTGGTGTGCGAATTCATGGAGCACCACATTATGGCCATCGCTTATGTCTCTGGGACTATGTTTCACATGATCCCACGAAAGGACAAGGCTCCCTGCGTCCCACGACTCACCCAGCCGAACGCTCTCATTCTCCACATATGCCGAACCGATTGGGCTCAACTTTTTGGCAACATAGGCACCCGGATACACCAGGATGGTTGAGAGCCTGGAAAAGAAGCGAGTCTTATGATTCAACAGCAATATACAGGCCTGGGCCGCGATGGTCAGCCTGACCTCATCGGTGATCTCAAACCCCCCACACCCCTCAAAGCGTTTTTCTGCCAGAAAGACCTGGATATCGCCGTGGAGTTGTCCCTTTAGGGAATCGGGGAGATGTCGATAGAGGGCGACATTTTGCTCCAAAAACCCCTCCCATTCAGATGGAAATGGCCTTGCCATCAGTCGTGCCCGTTTGCGGTCTCGTAATCCCCGCATCCCCATCAAAAAGGCCAGGACAATGGCCGCGCCAACCACCAGAATGACAAAAATCATCATGTTGCCGCCGCCTGTTTATCCGGCCCCAGGGAGCCTGGTCACAAATGTTGAACCCTTTCCGGGTTTGCTTTCAACACTGACTGTCCCGCCATGTGCCTGGACAATGGCCCTTACAAAGCTGAGCCCCAGGCCCAGCCCACGCCTTGACCGGCTCCGGTCCCCCCGGTACAATCGATCCCAGATCTTGTTGACCTCTTCGGGCCGGATTCCCATCCCTTGATCAGAGACCGAGACCAGGGCATCACCCTCGCTTTCTCGTGCCGAGATCTCAACCCGCCCCCCGTCACCGCTATACTTGAGGGCATTGTCCACCAGGTTGGCGATCACCTGTTGAAAACGGGTGCGATCGGCATTGATCAGCAGTTCGTCGGGGAGGGTGACCAGCATGGAAATATTTTTTTCATCGGCCACGATCTCATATAGATCCACCACGGCCCTGATCACCTCGGGGATAGAGACCTGGGTCTTATCCAGTCTCATCGCCCCGGTCTCGGCCTCGGCCACATCCATGAGGGTATTGAGCATCGTCAGGACCCGCTCAGACTCCTCCATGCAGTCGCCGAGTGCCTCGTAGCAGGCACCGGGGTTGTTGGAATCCTGAAGGGCGAGTTCCGCGACGCCACGGAGACGGGTCATGGGTGTCCGCAGATCATGGGCCACATTATCCAGCGAGTTATGCATGGCCGTGATCAGGGAGTCGTTTTTGTCAAGCATCTGGTTAAAGAGGCTGACCAGTTCATCCATCTCCCCGCGTCCGCTCCGCACGGGTACCCGCTTGCTCATCTCTCCTGTCTTTATGATATCCCGGACGGTTTGAATCAGGTTGCGGATCGGCCGGATCGCTCGGAATGTCAAGAACCCCCCGCCGATTATCCCGAGCAGGAGGATCGGCACAACAAAGCTGATAAAGACGGTCCTGAAGTAGGAAAGCAGCTCCTGGCTCTGGGTAGAGCTCTTTCCCACCTGAAGCGTGAGACCACCGGGCAGGGGCGCCAGGCCAATGGTCCAGGCCCCTTTCTTTGCCTGGTCTTTGATGGAGAGCCACAGATCGGTGCCGCTCGGGGAGATTGATCTGAGTTTGCTCAGGTCAAAACCTTCAAACCCTCGAGGGATGCTGACAAAGAGGACATTGTTAAAGGGTCCCACGACGCGAACAAAAAAGATGTCGCGGCTGGTATCGGATTGCTCGTCAAAGCGGGCCTTGAGTGCCCTGAGGCCCCCCTCCGCGTACCAGGCCAGGTATTCCTGGATCCGATTCTTGATAATCTCCTGTTCCCTTTGCTCAACCAGACCCCCGATAAGATAATAGGCGACGACAAAAAGCCCCAAAGAGCTGATCACAAAAAACAGGGCATAGAGCAGGCTCAGCTTCAAACTGAATGTCAGCCCGACCTTGTTACTTCTCCTTGAGGACATAACCCATTCCGCGAACCGTGTGGATCATCTTGGGTTCAAAATCCCTGTCAACTTTGTTTCGCAGGCGGCAGACCAGCACGTCTACCACGTTGGTCTGTGGATCAAAGCTGTAATCGTATACATGCTCTAGGATAGAGGTCTTTGAAACGATACGGCCTTTGTTGCGCAGCAGGTATTCCAGCAGGGCAAATTCCCGCGAAGGCAGGCTGATCGGGTCCCCCCCACGGCTGGCCTCTCGTGTCAGGAGATCAATGGACAGGTCACCGGCGCTGAGTGCGGAGGGGTCTGAACTCTGGCTGGCCCGCCGGATCAGGGCCTGCATCCGGGCAAGAAGCTCGGAGAAGGAAAACGGCTTGGTCATATAGTCATCCCCCCCGGTCTGGAGCCCCCTGACGCGATCATCCACGCTCCGTTTTGCGCTGAGGATAAGGACCGGTGTCCGTATATCCTTTTCCCGGAGCCGCTCAATCAAGGAGAGACCGTCAAGACCCGGTAACATGATATCCACCACTGCCGCGTCATAGGGTTCGGTCACGGCAAGATGAAGCCCATCCACGCCATCGTAGGCCGCATCCACGGCAAAACCCGCCTCCCTCAGCCCCTTTGAAACAAAAGAGGAGATCTTCTTGTCATCCTCAACGATCAAAATCCGCATCTCTTCCTTATCACCCCCTCCGGGATCTTTGCCGAATTTGCCCCTGAACCTCTAAACCCACAATCCCTTCTCCCATAAACGGTTTTGAGGACTATGACACAACCAGGGACTGATGTAAAGTTTTGAACAAGAGTCTCTCAGGCACAGACGACGGCATGGGATTTGAAATGGACGCTCTAATGGAATCGTTCGGATTTTGAACCCTTGACATTTGAATTCTCCTCAATGCATAAACAGAATGTGCTGTAATCCTTTTCCTCATAGGAGGCAAGGGACAATCCTTAAATGGCAGGTTCAGAGGACATGGATAATAAAATCAAAACGATTGGGTTTATTGGCCTCGGGGCCATGGGTTATGGCATGGCCAGCAACATTGTCCAATCCGGGTTTTCTGCCATCGTCTTTGATATAGACGAGAAAAAGATACGCGCGGTGGTAGACAGAGGCGCCGCCGCATCTGAATCGATCAAATCGCTGGGCCGCAATAGCAATGTCATCATAACGATGCTTCCGGATGAACGGGCGGTAGAAACGGTCTATCTTGGAGAAGATGGCCTCTGTGCTTCGGTCAAAAATGGGGGCATCCTGATTGACATGGGGACAACCTCGGTAGAGCTTCTTGAAGAGATACGCAAGCAGGGAAGAACCAGGGGGGCAAAGCTATTGGGGGCGCCTGTGAGTGGAGGGGCCATAGGCGCTGCAGAAGCCACGCTTACCATCATGGTCGGCGGCGATAGGGAGGCCTTTGACACGTGCCGGGATTTATTGCAGACCATGGGGAAGAAAGTTGTCTATACAGGGGCGCTGGGGTCTGCAACAGTGGTCAAACTGGTGAATAACCTTCTCCTCTTCATAAAATGCGCTGCCATTGCCGAAGGTTTTGTCCTGGGAGTCAAAGCCGGCGTATCCACGGATGTCCTTTACGACCTTATTTCCTCCAGCAGCGGCACAGACTGGGCACTTGAGACCATATTTTCCAGGTATGCCTTTTGCGGCAGATTCACACCACCCAGTTTTGCATTAGCCGGTGTCCTGAAAGACCTGGGTCTTGCGCGGAAAATGGCCAAAGAACACCATGTCCCCACGGAACTGGCAGACCTCACTTATGCACTGTTTCAAAAGGCAGTGGATTCGGGGAAGGGTGATCTCGATTTTTCGGCCATCATATCCCTCCTTGAGGAGGAAGCGGGGGTGACGGTCCGGTTTGGCCAACCCTTATCGAAATAGTTCGGTTATTTCCCGGCAAAGGTCGTCTTCTCAAAAAAACCTGTCAGATCCTCAATCTGTTCAAGATTCGAGATCATCTCCCATGTCTCCTCCATGTCGTCCGGGGTCAGAACGTCTTTTGTGTACTTGCGGTAGAGGTCTTTGAACTGATCCTGAGTTAGCGGGAACTGCGGCCCGCCCAGTGCCTGCTGCTTCTCTTTAATAACCCGGTCCCCGCTCTTTAACGATACCGTTATGCGGGCCACGCCACTCATAAATTCAGGGGGCCAGCCGGGGTGGTTGGTTACTGATACCTTTGGCCATACAGTCTGGAATCGAGGGTCAGAAAGTCTTTGAGGCGTAAAATGATGGCTCTCAATGTCACCATCCAGCATTAATGCCGCCATGATATGCTGGAAACTGAATCTGGCGTCCTCGGTATCCTTTGGGTGTGGACGATTGCACGTATTGTCCACAGGTCCCACGTCGATCTCTACCTGTCTTATCTCATCATAGGACAATTTCTGTTCGGTTAGGATGTCGAGCATCATATCGATATGACGGTGGGTCAGGAAACAGCAGGGGTATTTCTTGACCCATATCTCGTGCACCCGCCAATCAGAACCCCCAAGGCCCTCAACGATTTCCTGGATATCTATTTCATCCTCATGTCCGGCATAGAGGTCGTGCAGCCATTTTTCGATGTTCGGGTTGCCGGTCATACCGCTTTGGGCAAATAGTGCGGCCATCAGCCCATCCTTGCACGCACCCGCAGATTCGATATAGTGGGCATCGGTACCGAAGTTGACAATAAACCCGCCTGCCCTTCCCATGGCGATCCCCAACGCCCGTTTCAGCTGTTCAGGATCGAGGTTAAGGGCTTTCCCCGCTGTAACTGCCGCGCCAATGACCCCATAAAAAGGAAGATCGGTATAGCCTTTAAAAGAGAGGGGGAACATACCCACGCGATTCATGATCTCCAGCCCCAAAGCAGAGGCCGTGATGACCTCTTTGCCTGTGAGCCCGAGCTTTTCAGCCATGGGAAATATGACTGGAAAGACCGTAATATCGCTGGTGGCCGAAGGAAACTGGTCATCTTCCAATTCTGCGGCATGGGAAGTGATGCCATTTACAAAGACGGCGTCTTCAAGCCCACAGCGAAACCCTCCGCCCATGACCCCCACCTCTGCCAGACCCTGTTTCGACTTGACATAATCTGCCGTCTTGATCCCTGCCTGCGTGGTGGAACCCAAAAGCATGGCCGCTATTATTTTGGAAGACAGGTGCTTTACAAAGGAAACCGTCTCCCTCGGGATATCATCATAGGTTGTTTCGGCTACGAATTTGGCGATTTGATCTGCTACTGGCACGATAATCTCCTCCGATTCATCTCAATTGGTGGCAAGCCCTAAACAGGTTATTAACCCCACAATTAGACGAGCGTCATTCCACGATTATCCCTGTCTGAGTTCCTTCGTAATCCGCTCGTTGTGTTCGCCCAGATTAGGAGCAGGGTTTCGCTTGGGTGGATCAGGAAATTTGGGCATCTTGATGGGGTTGCCCTGCATGATGAGTTCGCCCATGACCGGATCTTTGACAGTGACGACCATATTGCGGGCCCTGGTTTGCGGTTGATCCACCACCTCCCGTATGTCCTGGACAGGCGCGACCCGCAACCTCGCCTTCCTGAGGATTCGAAGCCAGTGATCTGTTGTCCTCCCAATATCCCTGCCAGGGTCTTGAAGGCGCTGTCGATGGAGCTGGAGATGATGACCTGTCCGTCTGCGGTCTTATAACTGCCAAAGGGCATAATGCCATATGGTTCCTCCTGCACCGTGTCTGTCCAGAGAGAGTTTATGGACATATGCCCGTTACCTGCATAAAAGGGGCATGAGACAGGGGGTTCCTTGTGTCCGGAGCAGGACATGGCCATGTTCCGTATCATCAGCGCAGTCTGGATGGGACTACCGATAAGACAAGGAGTATATGGAGCATGGTTCCTTCCTGTCAACCGAAAACAGTTGTGGGGTCTGCGGAGGGCCTTGACACTTATTTGCTCTTCTGTATTATACATTTGTGTATAATATACAATAGTAAAATAGCAAAAGAGGTTAGACTTATGAAATCTGCCGGGTTTAATAACCCGTCATCTATCCAAAGAGCAATTACGCGAATGATCAAGCTCAATATTCTGTTTGAAACCGGCGGTGAATACAGATTTGTAAATCCTTTTTTCAGGGCCTGGCTTCCTTACAGAGGATAATATTGTTGTGTATTGATCTCACTCACGCAAAACGGCCTTGAGCTGAAATGGGATTGCAAGGATATCAGAGGGGTTTCATCCTTACGGTGGGCTGCCAGTAATTGGCATGGGGTCACATCTCGGGCCGTTTTCTTTTTGGGAAAGGGGGCTTACACAAACAGAAAAACAGCAGACATGTTTGGGATAACTTATACGGCCGTCAGGCATATTGTAAAAAAGCCAAAGTGAAGATAAAACCCTTCGACATTTCCGGAAAAACTATGCCCTTCTCAGTTCACAAATCAAGATGTGCCCCCACTTTCCTGACTTTCCTTTAGCTTCATTCCGTGCAAGATTCAGGTTATATTTTAAAAGGCCGTCCCGCCTCGCCCCATTTTCTTGCGTTGACTATTTGGGGCATCCATCTTTTGGTCTCATATCGGTTTCTGCAATACGGTTGTAATATCATACTCGTAAAGCCCCATATCTTGTGCACATTTCTCACTTGAAACCCAACGTTTTTTTGCCTATACCTCGTCTATACAAAAAAGCTTTTATCGCCTTCAGGAGGTCTATCTCATTCAAAAGAGGAGGATCATGCCTGTACAATTCCTCGATAAGACAGATATATGGACCCCAGTTGATATTATTGAATCCGGTATTGAGAGGCATCGGGTGTACTCTACGCGGCTGGGTGTTCTTTATGCAGGGGACTGCCTAGAGCTCCTGACCTATGTCCAAGCTGAAGCCATCGATACGGTATTTGCGGACCCCCCTTTAACCTCTCTAAGGAATATGGAGCAAAGGTAAACGACGATCGTCCGGAGGACGACTATATTCAATGGTGCAAGGAGTGGCATGATCACTGTGTTCGGGTGCTAAAACCAGGTGGGGCTCTCTTTGTCTATGGGCTCCGGTACGGTACTGGTTGAAGCATGCCTGATGGGAATCAGTTCGATCGGCATAGACGCCAGCCCGTTCTGCAGATTCATGTCTCAGACGAAAATTGACGCGCCCACCATGTCTCTAACCCGGGCAAGGAATGCGCTCTTCAATTATGAAGAGGTATTTGCC
>CAZXCQ010000177.1:0-13785 GCA_964639275.1 uncultured Desulfobacteraceae bacterium
CCACCCCTTAGGGCTATTGGGTTGTTTTCCGATACGCCATTTTGTGACGGCCGCTAGGCCATGTCATATGGGGGCATGTGGAAGAAAAAAAGACCCCCATGCCACACCACAATCGATTTATCCCCGGGTTTTTGAGAAGTTACGGCCTTTTCGTATCAATTCAGCTTTCATAAAAATTGAAACTGAAACAGGGAAATAGGGTTCGGAACCCCCATTTCCAGGATTTCAAAGGGCTCCTAATGTAGATATGCCTTTTCAACCGCTCTCTGGACCGCATTCATGATGACTCGACTGCTGTTTGTGGCCCCACTGACGGCATCGACGCGTGTCGACTGCTGTTCAATGATGTCCCTTAAGACCGGCAATTCTGCCTTTTTTCCTCTTAAGGCCCAATGCTCGACAATCTCGATATGGTCAATTCTCCCATTCTTTATGGTCACCTCTACCAAGGCCTTATTGGGCCCTCCTTGATAGCTCCCTTCATAGATGCCGTCCCTGAGTCTCTTGTGGTCCAGGGGTGCACCAATCATAGGGGTCGTGGCGCAGCCCAAAAGGATAACCGCAAACAGGATAACCACTATTATGATGGCGACTTGTGCGTATCGCATTGTGGCCATGCTTGAATCGGCGACTGTCCGATTACCCAAACATCCCGTGCCTCTTGTAGTGGAGGTAATGCTGGGAGATAAAATTGAGAGGCTTCTTTGCCTTCTGAAAATTTCCATGAAGCGTCCAGAAGACCTCGGATAATCCAAACTCCTTTGCAGACTGGTGTTCCGCAGCCATCTTATAGAATTTCCGGCCCTCATTTTCGTAGTCTTGCGGGCTAATCCGCATCTTCCCACGAACTTGTGGTCTCAGTTGCCCCGAGAAAGGATACCGGTAGTCACGTTCAACAAATTCCGGAAAAATGCCAAGGATAAAGAGACAGATATCAGCGATCCGTTTATAGAGACCAAGCCGATATTGATCTTCAACCGCCTCACAGAAACCCATAAGACTATGGATGTCAAGGTCATTGAACCCGATTCTTCTCCAGACCCCCTTTTTCACCCGGAAGGAGATGGAATAGCTCTCGATCTTGGTAAAAGAGGAGAGCATATCAGCCAGATAGTGCAACAGGGCTTCCTCGGTCAGGAGGTCTACCAGATCGTCGGTGTCAAAGACAGGGACTCTCAACGTCCCCGTCTTTTCAAGGGTATACCCGGCCTCCTTGAGATCATTGACTGCCTTCTTCAGCAATATCTCAAAAAAAAGGAGGGGTGAGATTTTTAACAGAATCTCATCGTCCTCCATCAGTCTTTTAAACACCCGAATATGGGCCAAAAACCCGTTTCTGAAATCCTTATCCCGCCTGATAATCTCCTTGAGCCTGAGTTTGTCCGTTACGTCAGGAGATACCGTTTCTATCAGAAAGTCCAGATCCCTGTCAGACAAACCCAGATCACCTCTCTTTGGCACCGGCACCTCCCATTGCTCCTTTCTCTGGTCTCCTGCCCCTATCACAGACACCAGGGTTGATCATTTATAACATAATTTTATGGTTTTTGAAATTCTTTGGTAACAGCTGAATAAGGCAGGGAAAGAGGCTCTGAACCCCGGGGGGCAGGAGGAAAGATCAAAAGTTCAACACATGACATCCATAATATCGGCATTACCCTATCAAAGCTTTAGACACCCCGCCAAATAACTTTGCAACCCTGCTGAAAATTCTGTATCCTTTTGGGATAAATTTGGTTACAATATGTTGCACTTGCTGGAAAACAAGAGGTGTAACGTCTCGACTTGTGCGCCGCAGGTTTGGGGTGAATCGTCAATGATAGCTTCAGCCTCTTCCAAAATCGCAGCAAGATTTTATAAAATATTGACTACAGGGCTTCTGGGCCACGAATCCATTGATCTCTAAGGTTCAGTTCCCGACAAATCCCCATGAAAGCCCCTGAGGTTCATCATGCGGTTTCTAAGACACTCCTTGTCCATACATCCCCATAGCCCAAAAAACCCGTCAGATGTCTGGCGGGAGCGTATTTTCTTCGCTATCTTCCTGAGCAGTGTCCTAATAGGGGCTGTCAGCTACATATCGACCCTGAGCTACGCCATAGACAAAGGCCACCTGGCAAATACCGTAATCTTTTATACCCCGCTCTATCTATGTGCAATTATCATCCTGGTGGTACGCCGCCTCCCTTTTGTTGTTCGTGCCGGGATTGGGCTCTTTATTTTTTATGGACTGGGGTTGGCCACCTTGATAACCGTGGGACCGGTGGGCAGCGGCTCTATCTGGCTTTTCGCCTTCGCCGTCACTGCCACGCTTTTGCTGGGTCTTAGGGCCGGTGTGATAGCCTTGGCAATAAACATCTGCACCCTATTGATCCTGGGACAACAGATGAGTGCGGGCCACCTGGACTGGCTATTGGCAACACCATACACCACAAAAACCTGGAATACGACTTTGGCAACTTTTGCGTTTCTCAACGCCGTGATTGTGATTTCTCTGGCAGTGCTGGTTCGAAGCTTGGAAAAAGCCCTTAAAGAAGAATATGCCCTCACAAATGAGCTGACAGAGATGAATAAACAACTTGAACAAGAGATCGCAGAGCGCAAACGGACTACAAAAGAGCTTGCTGAATCTGAAGAAAAGTACAGGACCCTATTTGAAGATTCCCTGGAAGCGATGAGTCTGACAGAGGATGGAAGGATAATCGATGTTAATGCGGCATGGCTCCGGATGCATGGATACGAATATAAAAGCGATGTCATAGGGATGGACATCATGGATATCATATATCACGAAGACCGGGAAATCCTGTTGGAGCGTCGAGAGCGATGGCCTCATAATCAAACTCGCTTGTGCCAATTCAGAGATATTCAGAAAGACGGCTCTTTGGTTGATGTTGAGGTGTATTCAAGCGAGATCTCCCTGGGTGACAGATATGCCATCCTTGCGACAATCCGTGACATCGGAGAGCGCAAACGGGCTGAGGAAGCCCTCCGGGAGAGCGAGGCGAGATTTCGGCTCCTCACAGAAAGCTCACCCTTTGGAATAGCCGTCATCGGGAAGGATGACCGCTACAAATATGTAAACCCCAAGTTCATAGAGATCTTCGGGTTTACCCTCAAAGATATTTTGACCGGTGGAGAGTGGTCTAGGGCGTGGAACCCTGCTAAAGGAGGCACGGACATGACCTCGTCGGCATGGATAGCCGACAAAGAAGAAGCGAGATCTGGTGTGGACAAAGCACAAACATCGACGGTTAGATGCAAAGACGGTTCAGAAAAGATTATCGACTCCAGGGCTGTAACCATGGACAACGGGGATCGGTTTATTATCTTTGAGGACATTACCGAAAGAGTGCGCCTCGAGGCCCGGCTCCAGCAGGCCCAGAAGATGGAGGCAATCGGCATATTGGCGGGTGGGGTGGCCCATGACCTCAACAATATCCTCGCAGGCCTTGTCAGTTTTCCTGAGCTCCTGTTATTGGATATCCCGGAGGAAAGCCACTTGAGAGGGCCCATCCTAACCATACAAAGGTCCGGTCAAAAGGCTGCCGATGTTGTCCAGGATCTGCTGACCCTGGCAAGAAGAGGGGTGGCGATTTCAGAGGTCGTCAATCTAAATGATATTGTTTCCGAATACTTGAATAGTCCTGAACACGAAAAACTAAAATCTCATCACGGCAAAATCCACGTGGAGACTTCTCTTGAACCTGATCTTTTGAATATCCTGGGCTCCCGGGTTCATCTGACCAAAATTGTTATGAATCTGGCCGCAAATGCAGCCGAGGCCATCCCGGATCATGGGAGGGTCTTGATCTCGACGGAAAATCGATACCTTGACATGCCCATAAAGGGTTATGACGATGTAAGGGAGGGGGATTATGTGGTCCTTTCGGTCTGTGATACCGGAATCGGGATCTCTTCTCAAGATATGAAAAGGATATTTGAGCCTTTCTATACAAAAAAACAGATGGGAAGAAGTGGAACCGGGTTGGGGATGACCATTGTATGGGGCACGGTTAAAGATCATAAAGGGTATATCGATGTCCAAACCGCAGAGGGAGAAGGTACAACTTTTATGCTCTATTTCCCTGTCACCAGACAGGAGTCTGCAGAACATGCATCCGCGGTATCCATAGAAGACTATAAGGGCAAAGGGGAGTCGATTCTGGTCGTGGATGACGTAAAGCTACAGAGGGAGATCGCTTCCACAATGCTGCAAAAATTGGGTTATTCCGTCACATCGGTCTCAAGCGGTGAAGAAGCCGTTGAATACTTGAAACATAATTCAGTGGATCTCCTGGTCTTGGATATGATCATGGAGCCGGGAATCGATGGCCTTGAGACATACAAGAGGGTTCTCACACTGCATCCCGGGCAGAAAGCGATAATTGCGAGCGGGTTCTCCGAGACCGAGCGTGTCAAGGAGGCCCAGAGATTGGGCGCAGGCGCGTATCTAAAGAAGCCCTATACTATTGAAAAGGCAGCCGTAGCGATCAAGGCAGAGTTAGGGCGCACCCGAAAATAACTTCCCATTCTTGCATCTCATCTTCATTACACCACCCATTGACGCTAAGGCCATGTCACGCCTTTCCCCCTCTCTATTGAAATGTTACCCTGACCCTATCCCGTTCTTTGGCTCAGACACCGGTGCCAAACGAATCACCAACCTTTAATCCTCGATCAGCCGCGAACTCGGCCGCCGGCATTTTCCCACCCCTGGAAGCCCTGATTTTGCTTATGGTGAGTTTTTCTCCGGAGACCACTACCCCAACCCCCTGATCATCGATCTGAAGGATCGTTCCCGGCGCCTTGTCGGTCGGCTCTTTGCTGAGCCTCGGGCCGTAAAGACGGATCTTTTCATCGTTAAAGAAAACAAAGGCGCCGGGCTGGGGATCGCAACCGCGCACCAAATTGAAGACTTCCAGGGCCGGCCTATTCCAATCGATGACCGCCACACGGTCATCGCAGGGGGGTTCATAGGTAGCCACAGATTCATCCTGGGGAATTCTGGGGGCCTTACCCGCTTTTATCAACTCAACCGATTCCAGGATTGCTTTAACTCCCACGGGAAAAAGATGGTCAAAATAGAGCGAACCGGTGGTATCATTGGGTCCGATATCGACCTCTTTCTGAAGAAGAATAGCCCCGGTGTCGATACCCCCATCCGGCCAGAAAATGGTCAGACCAGTTCGGGTATCGCCCATGATGACCGCCCAGTTTATGGCGCTGGCACCTCGATGGCGCGGCAAAAGGGAGGGGTGATAATTGATGGCGCCGCTGCCGGGCACCTCAAAAAACCGCTCCGGAATGATATCGGTTACAAAAGCCATTACCGTAAGATCAGGTTCAAGTGCCCTGTACCCGGCAAAGACCTGATCATCCTTATAGTTCTGGGGCTGAAAGACCCGGATCCCCCGGGAGACAGCGGCATCCTTTAGCGGGTCAGACCGCCCGCCCGGTCTATCCGGCGGTGCATAGACCGCAACGACGTCTTCACCCTTTTTCAGAAAGGCCTCCAGGACCTTTTTCCCAAAGGCTGCCTGACCAATCAAAAGGATACGCATGTCCTCCCTCCTGAGCTGAGTTCAGGGCTTGGCTTACAGGGCCCTGTCTCTTGATTTCTTCCCAACCCGTTCCCCTGGCTTGGGACCGTCGGCCGGCGGTCCTGCAAATGCCTGGGCGATCAACATCCACTGGCGCATCACTTCTCCCTCGACCTTTAGGTCCGTGTCCTCCACATGGCGACGCTGGACGACCACCAGACAGAAGTCTTCGGCCGTACCGCGTACAGTCTCATCCGCCTCCTCAGGCCCCCAGGTCCAGACTTCACCCGAAGGCAGGCTCAGCTCCACTCGAAACGTGACCCCTGGGATGTCCAGGCCACGATTTGCGTAGCTCCACCCAAAGGTCGTCACACCCAGATGGGCAATATGCCGAAGTCGATGCGTCGGCTCTCTCTCGATCCCCAGGGTATCTACGATGTCCTGGCCATGTGCCCAGGTCTCCATAATCCGGGCCGTGGCAAATGACCTGGCGCTCATTGTTGGACCATACCAGGGGAGTCGAGCCTTGGGGCTGAGTGGCCGAAGCGCCTCTACCAGGGTCTTTCGCTCCTGCCGCCAGAATTCCAGGACCTGATCTGGAGGCCAGGCCCTGATCTCCTCTTGCCTGGCTCGAAACACCTTTCCATGCTTGTATTCCTCTTTCAGGTGTCTGGAAAATGCCTCGGGATCGGTGGCGGCCAACCGGGCTGTTCCATCAAAAAAGGCAATATGGGCAATTTCCGTTTTTATGCTCCACCCGATAAATGGGGTAATCCATCCCCATTCCTCTTCCAAAAGCGGGGCCACGATGGCATCCAATGATGCATATTCATCAGTCAAGTGCTGGCAGATCTCTCTCACTTCCCTCCTCCTTTGACCAGAAGACCCCCAATCTCAATAAAACCTTCGATGGGCCAGAAACCTATATGAATTTCCTCTTTACCATCGGTCATCCTCTGAGAAGAGCGCAATCCTGCGGTCTCGCTCCGCCTCGACCGCGGCCAGGTCAAGGATGGTGATCTTGCCGTGGTCAAATTCGATGAGACCCTGTTTGCGCCACTGCCCCAAAAGGCGATTCACCCATTCTCGGCGTGCACCCACCATGGAGGCCAGATCTCCCTGGCTAAGGCCAAGATTCACTTCGTAGCATTTGTTTCTTTCTATCTCTTTGCCGATTTCGGTGTTGTAGCGAACTCACCAATCATCTCACTAGCCGAAAAAACCCGGAAGGAGGTCTCGTTCCCTGAGGGACTGACGCAAAAAATACGGGCCCTGCCGCTCATGACCACATAGAGGTCATGACTTGTATCTCCCTGGTGGAAAATGATTTCTTTCTTTCCATAGGGTCGGGCACGAAAATGCCCTGCGAGCACCCGGAGATCCTCTTCTCTCAATGAGGCAAAAGGCGGGATCTTCCGGAGAAAGTCCATTCGCTTGCAGACGATTGCCTCATCCATATGGGGGGGGACCATCGGCCCACTCTCCCTCTTATAATCAGTCATTCAAAAAAGTGAATGGGCCGTAACATTTTTTCTATAGCAGAAAAACATGGCAATAGAAAGCCCCTCTTGGCGAGATAACCCGCGTAACCCTCATCGCATAAACCAGCCGAAAAATCTGCGTTAGGGCTCACCAACGTGAGGCCATATGCATAATTTTCTCTGGAAAAAGCGCATCCACCATCAAAAAACGCCATTACTTTACGAGATTTGTGAACCAGTTCACACTTTTCCTGTGCGCCGGGATGCAGACATATTTCGCGCTTTTGATAAGCTTCTTTTCCATATTGGGCACCCTCTTCTTTCAACAAAACAGGTGAAAGAAACGATGGACGGTCAAGAGGCAAGGGGGTTTCACTTTTGACCTGAAGCATAATGACATAAGGGAGGGATGGATATGAAACACTGGAGAATTTTAGGAATTGGGAATCAGCCATCGGTCTTCCAAGGCCTCAAAAGAGAAATCCTGGAGCATTTTCCGGGGTGTTTGTTCGATCTTGCCACCACATTTGAAGATGGTCAAGAACTGCTGCTCATGTGTACGTACAACCTGGTCATCGCAAACTTTGAAAATCCTCCGGCATTGGACCTGGCTTCTCTCATAGCGGGACGAGGGTTCCCTGTTTTGGCCCTCAGCCGGAACGGCATACCCCTTTACCCCGATGGCATGTATGTTGGTGCTGTGGTTTATCCCGAAAATCCGGCGAAAGCCGGTCTGGCAGCGCTGCGGCTCCTCAAACATCAGCGGTATGAGCGATGGAAAGGCCTTCTCAAAAACACCCTGAGATTGCCATCCCGGATAGAGTTCCGGCCCGTGTCCAAAAAACCACCTGAGGTCTCTTTTTGCGGGCAGATCCAGGGCCGTTTTTGTAAAGTCAAACACACTGTCATAATCAAAGCGCAATCCCATTTTATTGTAGTATTGTTCCAGCAATCTTTTCGGTCGATAATCCCTAAAGTCACACGGGACTGAAAGAGTCGGTATGCCTGTCTTTTCGATTGTATAAAGGATATCACAGCCATTGTATTTGAGAACAGGCCTGAAGACCTTGTAACCTTCCTTCATCTTGAGAACCGGGTAAAAACGCTGGGCGGTTTCAATAAATCTCTTACTCTTGGCCCCTGCTCTGTTATCATCTCGTATTTCGCAAGTGTCTCTACGGACCGCTCGAGCGTACTGGCTACCTCAAGGGTTTTCCTTCACCCAATCGGTGAACGGATTTTGTCTACGGAGCCCCAAATAGCAGGGCTTCCCCAAACATACTTGCGAAATTCGGGATCATAGTTATGGAACATATCAGACAGGATGTGTTCAATGGAATATCCAACAATATCCCAGAGGCTAAAACTGATGATCAGGACGAAATTTTCCAGGTCCCGTATCTCTTCAGTCACGATGGTCTTGAGTAAATCCTTCCGGACCTTTTGACAGGCATTACAAGGATTCTCTGCCTTATTCAATTGCTCATCTGTCTTAAGAAATCCGTGCCATACGATGTCTACACCACGATTGCTCCAATAAGATCCTATTCGATTCCTTTCGGTATCCGTATATCGATGAATCGGAGACGCGCCTATATCGGTTTCAAAATCAAACCCGAACTCCTTTCCAGCCCTTAAAATAAAATCCAGGCTAAGAGATGAGTCCTTTCCGGCTGAAAACGCAATATAGATCTTCCTTTTTACAAGAAGCTCCAGGATGGATTTGTATTCATCTCTCCAATGCGAATAATCTATCTCCACAGGCATCTCCGTCTCCTCACAAAACATTAGCCCAGAAAACGCTCTCTCCTAAAAATCATATATCGAACACTGTATCAGGGCATATTACATGTCCCACGTTGTGGCCTTGATTGTCGGAAGAAAGTCCTTGTCGAGCCTTATAGATCTTCAAAGCTCTTTCTATCTCTATTCACGACCATTACTTTCCCTTCGTGGAAGTGACAAAAATGGTAGCATAACTTGGACCATCGGCCAGGTTGATAGTTCAAAGGAATCCTTGATCGCCTTCAGCGCCTGGGGGAGAAATGGGAATACTTACGGGCTCTCGCATAGAGGTGGTGTTACGTTAATCCCTGGAAGGGGGTAAACTCCCGTTTTAAATCGCTTTTCGGAGTAATGGAGCAATTTTATCACTCCGGACTGCGGTCTAATTTTTGTGGCATAGCCATTAGTCTCTTATCACGTCCATAGAACGGGGATTTCCGCGTAGAATTCAATTTGCAGTCACCGGCACGCTATGGTAAACTGGGTACAGAACCGACATTCACTTGACTCACCCCTTTTTCAAGTGTAGGTTTTGGAGTGTTGTTGATATCGGCTCTCATACCATCCATGTGTTATCTCTAAGAAATAATGAGGCAAGAAAATGATCGTAAAGGACACAAGAAATAGGATTTCCGCAAGGACTCTTTTGTTGGGATTGATTCTGATTTGTTATTCGATCGGTGTTTCAAAGGTCTCAGCCCAGACCTATGATTTCGATGAAGGAATTGTAGTGCTTACTGAGGGTCTTATTTCCAAAAGAGGAGAGATTTTAAAAAAGGAGAAGATAGCGGTTTTTGGGATAATTGATGGCAAGTCAAGGAAAAGGTTCGAAATCTCCTCTTATATTGAAGACGGGATTGTCGACGTGCTCGTAAATGAAGGATATACGGTTATTGAGAGGAGAAGAATTGATGATGTAATTAAGAAAGAGATTAAGAAAACCGTTAATTTGTGGTTCGATGAAAGCAGCGTTGCCCAATTCGGGAAGCTTGTGGGAGCAGACGTGGTTGTGACAGGGCGATATGGTCGGTGGGGACACAGCATGTTAAAGATCAATATCAGGGCAATCAAGGTGGCTAATGGAAAGATTCTTGCAGCAAACAAAGTGAAGGTACTTACCGATAGGATCGCAGATCTATTGAAACCTGAAGAAAAGATCAAACCACCCATAACGGTTGCTGGCCTTTCAGACAGCGGCCTTACAAGACCCTCTGTTCAAAAGGATTATCAAATCACGAATGTGAGATTTTTTGAGGGCGGAGATAGTACCCCCGATGTGGCTGACAGAAGATATGGGAATAAATTCCCAAGAGAAACGACCAGACGCATATATACAGAACTGCGGATTAAGAACTTTAGATACAAAGAACGCGCTCACGAACACGATGTCGAATGGGTTTACTATAACCCGAATGGTAGTATCTGGGGAAAAATGAATAGCAAATTCAATGTAAAATCGATATGGGAGAATGCATGGATTCAAAGGGGTTGGGGTTGGAGTAATGCCGGCAATTGGTCCAGCGGGACATACCGAGTTAAACTCTTTATTGACGGAACTGAGGTTGCTGAAAACACCTTCAAAATACTCCCGGCCAAAAAGGATTATGAAATCACGAATGTGAGATTTTTTGAGGCCGGAGATAGTACCCCCGATGTGGCTGACAGAAGATATGGGAATAAATTCCCAAGAGAAACGACCAGACGCATATATACAGAACTGCGGATTAAGAACTTTAGATACAAAGAACGCGCTCACGAACACGATGTCGAATGGGTTTACTATAACCCGAATGGTAGTATCTGGGGAAAAATGAATAGCAAATTCAATGTAAAATCGATATGGGAGAATGCATGGATTCAAAGGGGTTGGGGTTGGAGTAATGCCGGCAATTGGTCCAGCGGGACATACCGAGTTAAACTCTTTATTGACGGAACTGAGGTTGCTGAGGAAAGCTTTGTTATATACTAGGAAACGCCAATCCCCATAAGGTTTTAGTCCTTCCCTTGTTCAAGAGGCCCGCGCGCAGGCGAGAACATACCCTAACAAAAGCAAGGAGAAGAAAGGTGCTTGCGAATAACAAGATATATCAGATCCGGGTATTAGCTGCACCTCTAAAACCCCTGATCTGAGCCCAGGGAATCCCGTCCCCTTGGGCTGTCAGGTTCGAAGTCTTTTCTCTCTGATCCTATTGCATCCCATCCCCCCTTTTGATAAGGTTGCACAGGGTTTATCAGGCGACCGGAACCGTGGAGCGGCTGATCTCGCGACTGTCCCGATGGGATGGCCGAGTCCGACCCGCCAACACTTTCCCAAGTATTGACCCGAGGTTGGTGTTCGATGGTCGGGGGCCTGCTTTCCTCAATAGACTTTCTCACTGCATCCATCAGGACCTTGGTCAATTCGGCGGCGTTACTCGCCGCCAGATAGTTTCCACCTCCCACCTGAGCGATATCTCTAAGTTGCCTCTCTTCCTTAGACCCTTTTTTGATACCGAAACCAATCACCTCTATGGAAATTGGCATATTCGCGCTTCTTGTTGGAGAGGGCTCGGGACCGGAGGCGGTTTGAAGAGGAGGGCCCGGTAGACTCCTCGATCCGATGACCTTCCAGCCATCCGGGGTTTTCTCCCACAACCATCGCATTTCACGAATGCTTTCAAACGTGTCTCCAGTTCCGGCCCATTGGGCGCGGATATGAAACAGACCCGAGGTTATCCAGTAGACTTGTCTACGGGTGAACGTGATCTGTTGAACCTCCACTCTGATGTTGTCCAACTGATTAAACGTTTGAGCCGTAGATGCGCGGTACTTGTCACAAATGTCTTCTCCGGCCCAGATCGCCCCGGATTTGAAGATACTCATCACCTTTTGAACATCCTTGTTTTGGAGGCCGTGGACATAGTCATTTATTCTAGCGCGGATATCCTCTTCAGCAGTATCTGCTGTGGCGATGTCCGAATACGGAATCGCAAGAAGGAACAGCAGGGAGGCCAAAGTCGTTTTTATTGCCTGCAAGGGTGTAGCCGCCATTTCTCTCTCGCTCCTAATCTTCAATATAGCCAATAAAACCTCTCATTCAACCACCAGGGCCTTGACCATGAACCATCGGGTTGCCGGTGGCTACCCATTCTTCTTGTGAGATTACCCTCAATGTTCACACGCACGGCGCTGCCGGCGGGTACTCCCAAAGAATCAAAGATGCCCATAAGCATCACGTGAGTGTCAAATTCACCGAAGCCGTTTTTGTGGTGGCGCTCGTGCATCAAAGTGCTGGCCACTTCTGCCAGATATTTGTCGGGTCTTGGAGAAAGGGAATAGAATGCCCTGTAGCTCAGTAACCGCGGGTAAACGGTGAGGTTACCAGTAAGAGGATTGGTCGAGGCATCTGCAGAACTCATCCAGGGGTTGGGCTCATAGTATATTTGCCAGTTCCAGATTTCATCAGCGTATTTCTGGATCAATCTTGCCCGAGTATCATTGGGGTTGCTGGCCAGCAATTGCTTGGCCCGTCTTCTCATGAAAACGACTGTTTCTTTCAAACCCTCCAATGCGTTCTCTTTGTTAGGATGGTTGTCAAAATGCCAGTTTTTTGGAAACATCTCCACGCTCTCACGACGCTCCTTGATAGAGGCGGCAGCCTCAACCGGATTTCCCCCACAAGTTTCGCCGCCATCGGTGAGCATGATGATCTTTCCCTTCCGGCCAATGCCATTTTGGCGCAGGTATTTTGATGCCTCCGTCATAGAATATGTCAGTGGAGTGCTGCCGGCCGCACTGAAACCAAGACTGGTGAGGATTTTGTTGTCATCCTGGGTCAGGGGGGATTGGAGTCTGCAATTACCGCACCCGCTGAAAGCAAACAGGCAGATCTCGACTTTCTGATCTCTAAGTGATTTCTGGGCGGTTATGGATTTTATGGAATTGCGGACAGCATCCTTTCCTGCCTTAAGCTTGTCCCCGCTCATGCTACCTGAAGCATCGACCACAAAGGCGATGGACATCTCTAAGGCTTGGGAAGGCTCTGGCGCGCCGGTGAACCAACAAAAATTAAGGAGGCCAAAAACGAGCCATGCCCGTACTGGCCACACCAGGTGCCTGCTCTTCATCAGTTCACTCCTCTTCGATTACATCATGAGCCTAATAAAGGATAAGAACTCATTTCTTCTGGGCGATATTATAGAAAATTTTGACTTGTGTGTCAATAAAAAGGGACAAGTGAACCCAAAACTTTCACCTAAGGGCGTTTCATTCTTGACACTCATTCACAAAGATCCCTATACATTCACCTTCAGGTGTGTTAAGAGTCTGATTGGCCTGAATCAAATTTGAGCATATACAACCGTTCGGCTTCCGAGATGTACTGTGGAGCTAAATAAGACGTCAGGGCGATATGCTTTCGCACCATTTCAAAGATGGTGGCACATCGCATTATCGAGTATGGGAGGGCTTCTCGGTATGTCCTTATGGCTATCCGCGTCCGCGGTAGTTCCACAACTCTCTGCCGAATGGGGCCTTGGCCATGCTCAAAGGTCATGGATGACGATGAGTGTTCAGATCGGATTTGTATTGGGCGCACTGTTAAGCGCACTTCTTAATCTTCCTGACCGCATTTCTTCCCGATATCTCTTTTCTGTCAGCGCTTTTGGCGGTGCATTGGTGAATGCTGCAATTCCACTCACCGTTACCACTGCTGGAGCGGCTCTAACGCTGCGCTTCCTTAGCGGGGTCGCTTTGGCAGGTATCTATCCGCCGTGTATGAAGCTCGTGGCAACATGGTGCAAACAGGATCGAGGTTTGGGAATCGGTCTTTTTGTAGGCGCACTGACCCTGGGCCTGGCGCCGCCTCATTTATTGAACGCCTTACCCGTAAATGAGAATGGCGCCATGCCGCCGTGGCGAACTGTGCTCCTTGGGACCTCCGCCTTAGGGCTTGCGCAGAAATAACTTCGCAGAATTGGCGTCCAGATTTGGGTCAG
>CAZXCQ010000178.1:0-13739 GCA_964639275.1 uncultured Desulfobacteraceae bacterium
TTGGGTTTTGAGATTTGGAATTTCCGCGTCTCCTTCTATATTTGGTGGGTTAAATAGGGGATATTTTCTTCCAATACCATATTGCCATTTTTTGGAACAAAACTTTTGAGACGCGGCACTAGCCGTTTAAAAGCCGGGCAAGGGGATTCGGAACCCCCATTGCCCTGTCCAAGCGCCAGTTTTGAAATCTGAGCGTCAATTCTGCGAAGTTATTCTTGAGTGAGCCCTTAGAATCCCGCAATCACCGGATTTCTAAGGGAGCCAAGCCCCTCAATGGTTATCGTCACCGTATCGCCGGGTTTCAGATACCGACCTTGGGCGTGCCCCACACCCGACGGGGTACCGGTGGAAATGACATCACCGGGCAGCAGGGTCATCAAGTCGCTCAGATATTCGATTTGTTCGGGTATGGTAAAGTACATCTGGCGACTGGATGCGTTTTGCATGAGCGCGTCGTTGACCCAGAGCTGGATTGCCAGCTGATGCGGGTTGGGCATGAACTCGATGGGGGTTATCCAGGGCCCCATGGGTGCCGAGGTGTTGAATGACTTACCTCCCAACCAATCAAACTTGAAATGCCAGTCTTTTCTAAAGTTCCTGGCACGATCGGAGACATCATTGAGGATCGTAAACCCTGCAACATATCCCATAGCTTCTGAGACCGTTACCTTTCGGCAGGGCCGGCCGATGACCACACCGATTTCGGCCTCCCAGTCCACCCTGGCCTCCGGATAAGGGATTCGGATCGCTTCATCGGGACCGATGACGGTCTGTCGGGGTGACTTGGTAAAGAAATAGGGTCGGGCCTCACGCTTGTCTGGCAGTTGGCTCTCCCCCATCTCTTTGCTGTGATCGACATAATTTGCTGCGGCACAGTAAATGTTTGGCGGGTACAGGATAGGGGGTCCGAGTCGGATCTCGGATAATAAACCAACGAGAGCGGGTGCCGACCCCCGGCTATCCTTCGCAATATCCCTAAGCAACGGCAGGATCTTTTCCCAGTTCTCGAGCACGGTCAAGATTGATATGGGATGGGGTCCTTTGATCACGGTCTCTCGCGTCTTAAGGGCCACGTCAATATCGATCACGTTTTTCTCTCCCACAAGGAGCCCCGCACGGGCATCGCCCTTCTCCCCCACATAGCTCAGTAATCTAAATTCCATAGGCTCATCCTTTATCTTTGACTAACTTTTTAAAGACCTGCTTATTCCAGAAACCGAAAATTGAACCAGGCCCAATCACATTACTTTAGCAGCTCAAAGGCTATATGCAGGTATGTCTCAACCCCGGTGAGAAGTACCTCCTCGTTGAAATCAAACCGGCTGTTATGCAGCGGGGCCGAGTTCTCACAGCCCACTCCAATAAAAAAGAAAAAGCCCTGAACCTTCTCCAAAAAATAGGCCATGTCGTCTCCAGCCATGATCGGTTCTGGCTCAAACACGTTCTTTTCTCCCACCACATCCGCAGCGCAGCGAAGAACGACCTCAAACAAGGCCTCATGGTTTACGGTTGCCGGGTAGCCCCGGGAGTATTTCAATTCATACCCGGCCCCCATGCCCTCACAGACACCTTTTATGATCCTTTCCATACGCCCTGGCCAGGAAGACCAGATATCGCGGTCAAATGTCCGGGTCGTCCCTGTCATCTCGGCTTGGTCCGGGATTATATTAAAGGCGGAACCGGCGTGAAAACTTCCGACGGTCAGCACAACAGGGCTCAGCGGGTTGACCTGTCTGCTGGAAATCCGCTGGAGTGCGTTTATCACCTGAATTCCCACGTCAACGGGATCAACACAGAGATGGGGCATGGCGCCATGACCGCCTTTGCCGATAATCTTCAGGTCAAAGCGGTCATTGGCAGCCAGCACGCGGCCGGCCTTTACACCAATAGTCCCCTCGGGGGCATCGTGCAGATGGCAGCCAATCGCAAAATCGACCCTGGGATTCTCGAGCACACCTTCCTCGATCATGGGTTTTGCACCGCCGGGACCTTCTTCAGCGGGTTGGAAAACAAACTTGATGTTTCCTTTTAACCCCCCATTGTTTTTTCTGAGGATCCTAGCCGCCCCCAGTGCCATCGCCATGTGGGCGTCATGCCCACAGGCATGCATAACCCCTTCGTGACTCGAAGCGAAAGGCAGGCCGGTCTTTTCCTCCACTTGAACGGCGTCGATATCCGCCCTGATCATCAGGGTTTTGCCCCCTTCTCCCAGTTCCAGCAACCCTACCACGCCGGTCTTGGCGACCCCGCTCCGGACCTTAAGTCCTACGTTTTTCAGGTACTCTGCAACAAAGGCAGCGGTCTTTCTTTCACAAAATCCAACTTCGGGAATCCTGTGCAGCTTCCTCCTTGTACTGATGATTTCTTCCTTTTGCTCTTGAACCAGTTGCCTAAAATCAATCATGGTTATTTCGTAAAACCCCCCTTTCTCGTTACCCCCGCGTAATCGGGAGACTATAGCGGCTTAGAAATACTGGTTTCCCGCGGAACCTGTTCCGGCGAAAGCCGGGAGCCGGAATCCACGGGCCGAACCCCCATTTCAGAGGGCCTACACCGCCCTTACCCCTGATCATGATAAGGGTTTCTCCATTTCCATCTTCAGATATGCGTTGGGATCATGATGCAATGCCCCCGTGGGGAGCCATTCCCAAAAGGCCCCCAAATCCTTTCTTACACGCTCCTCATAGAACCGCGGTAGTTCGATGCTCTCCTGTTCAAAATAGGCCCTGAACTGCGGGTCTGTGTCTAACGTGTGACGCACTTCGGTGTAGAACTTTATCCTGCCGAAACCCTCTGACGATACGCCTCTGAGCAGATTCATCCACGAAGGGATCAGGGACCTGGTTGCCTTGAAGCGGTTAATCATCGCCCCCCATGAAAAGGTGTGCCGGGTCACGTCGATCACATAATCATAAAAATCCGGCCAGGAATAGTTCCTGGGTCTCACGTTCATCGTCCAATTATTAAGGAAGTGGAACGGGAATGGCAGAACGCGGTTATCATATTGATATTGAAGGTTAAGCGGCACGGCCTGTCCAAAGGCTGAAAGCAGGCAATAGGCAGGGAATGCGGCTGGTGTCATATCCACAAACCGCTTTGTGAGTTCAAAAGGCTCTCGCCCCTCGTCAATGTCCAAACCAAAGACAAAGCTCACCTGGACGAAGGGCACATACTCCAAAATCATATTGACGTGTTCAGAGAGGTGACGGACCTTATCCATTCCTCTCATCGCAGTGCAATTCGATTTATTGCCAATACCGGACCATGACTCAATCCCTGTGAGAATCGCTTTGAACCCATTCCGCCTGAGTCTCTCAAGGTGCGATCTCGTAAGCAGGGACAGACTGCTTTCCGCAATAAAATCGATTCTCCCGGGCGGCACGGCATCCTCAATTACATCCATGTAGTCGTCGAATCGAATACCAAAGTTTGGGTCATGCCAGCCGACACGGGGTCTACTAAATTTGCCCAGGAGAAAATGCAAGTCTTCCCGGATCATATCCATATCCAGCTGTGTATATGGAACGACCGAGTCGATACAGAAGTTACAGGTGTAAGGACAGCCCAGGCTTCCCAGCATGGGAACGATCTTGATAAGAGGGGCCTTGCGCAGGGCCTGCTCTATGAAGTTCCAGCGCTCCCTTACCCCGGGGAGCGTTGCCGGCTGTCGCCCAGCTCAAACGTATACGCCCTGCGGCCTGTAACGGGAGCAGTCACACAGCAAGTCATGAATGAGTGTCTTGTCCGTGAATCCCACAACGTAGTCAAAATATCTCTGGGCATCTTGCGGGTAGCAGCGGGCATGGGGGCCACCGAGTACTGTGATCGTACCGTTGTTCTGGAACCGATTGCTCAGGGCATAGGCGAGTTGTGCAGCCTCTGTGAAGGCATTGACAAAGAGGAGATCAGGATTATCCGGTAATTCCTCAACCGGGCTCTCAGTCCCCGTATAGGGCAAAAATGTGACATCATGGCCTTCTTCTTCACACCACACGGCAATAACCTGCGGCATGATACTCACGAAGTTGGCATTCATGATTTGTTCATACAATGAACGCGTAGCGGCCTTGGTGACGAGGTCGATTATCCCGATACGCAGCTTTCGCACAGCACCACCCATAATAGACGAACAATGGTTTTGGCTCAGGGAGGAGAAATGTGATTACAAAAACAGGGGCAGTTCTTTCTCGGACTTTCTCATAAACCCGTCAGCACCGCAGTCTTTCAGGATTCCTATGGCCTTGATGAGATTTCCTTTTCCTTCTAAGCGCTTGCCCTTTCTTTTGAGAAGATCCGCAAAGAGGGCATAGTCCCTCCCCAGATGGAGCATCATACCATCGCCTCTATCCGATTCAATGGCCTTGTTGATCCAATGCTCTGCATCAGACATATGATCCTCATCCATATTCAACAAGATCTCGGCGATGAATCGCTCAGCCCACCCTTTCGCAGCCTGGACCTTGATGCCCCTGTAGTATTCAAATATCCTGCCTGGCTCTACATCCTGCTCTTTGTTTAGGACCTGTGCCCTTACTCTTGATATCTGGGTATGGTTGAGCCACGAGGGCAACAGGCTGCCGCGGTCAAGCATATAAATGGTCTTCTCATAGCACTCTTTCGCCTTTTCGTATTCACCCGTATCCGCATACATATGCCCCAGGTAACCCGAGGCCCAAGCGGCCCAGGCAACCATGGCGATTCTTTCGCAACAACCGAATCCCTCCTGGAGGCATTCTTCCGCCTCTTCCAACAATCCCTTATGATAACAAGAGGCACCATAACTGGAGAAGGCCATTCCCTTGATATAGGTGTCACCGATCTCTTTTGCTATCTCCAACGACTCTTTGCTTTCCTGATGGGCAAGATCGATCTTTCCCTGGAAAATGTGATTGAAGGCACTCATGGTGCCCTTGGCAAATGATATTCCAACCCTGTTATTCCCAACCAGACTCATATCCAATGCTTTCTTGAAATATTCAAGTCCCCTTTTGAATTCACAATTCCAGGACAGGGCGCAACCCAGGGAAACACAGGCAAACCAGTAGGAGACATAGTCTTGTGCCTTCTCCGAGAACCTTAACGCTTCCTGCAAATATTGAAGGGTTTTTGAAACATCCTCCTCAACCCAGTGACTGTATAACCCCATTGCCGTGTAGATCCCGGGAAGCCTCCGGCCATGGTTAAGCCTTAAGGCCAAGTCAATGATGGGAGAGACGGCCTCCTTTGCCTCAAACCAATGACTCAGGCTCATATGGTAACCTGCAAGAAGGGTCCTGGCATCGATGATCCTCTTCTGAATCTCCTCCGTCTCTGTCAGATGTTCCAGACAGAAGATTCGCTTTTTTGCGTATTCAATGGCATCTTTAAAGGAAGCCGCTTTCTGGGCCTTTCTGGCCGCAAATTTTGAATAGACTGCCCCCTTCTCATAATTCGAGCTTTTGATAAAATGCTCTGCCAGCACACCATAATGCTCATCAATATTTTCGCCATACAGTTCTTCAATGGCCCGTCCAACCTCCTCATGGAGTTCCCTCTTTCTCTTATTGAGTATGGAATCATAGACAACCTCTTGGGTGAGGGCATGTTTGAAGAAATAGCCGGATTGAGGATAGAGACCTCGCTCATAAATGAGCTCAGAGTCTTTCAAGATGGACATATGGGAGTGCAATTTCTGTTCCTGGAGACCGGTCACCTTCTTTATCAATTCATAGCTGAACTCTCTTTCAATCGCCGAACCGGTTTGAAGAACTTCTTTTGCTCCCCCGGGAAGAGAGTCGACTCTTGCCATGATCACATCTTGAATAGTTGCAGGGATGGTCACATCCTTGAGGTCTTTTGCCAGATGATACTTGTTTCCGCTTCTGACCAAGATGCGGAGATCTATGAGGGATTTTATCAACTCCTCGATGAAAAATGGCACCCCTTCGGCCTTTTCTAATACCAGCGCCTTGAGTTCCGGATGAACCTCCTCCGTTCGCAGGAGATGGGTCATGACTCTGAAGCTTTCTTCACTGGAAAGCCTATTTAAGGTCACCTGGCTGTGAAAGGACTTGTTCGCCCATGGCGCCCTAAACTCCGGTCTGTAGGTCAACACCACCAGGACTCTCGTCGTCGGAATACTTTCCAGTACATACCTGAATACGTCCTTGGAGCTCTTATCCGCCCACTGTAGATCTTCAAACGCGATGATAAGTGGTCGTATCTCTGAGCCCTTTAGAACGATAAGCCTTAGGGCCTCAATAATTCGATCCCTTCTGGACTCAATGCTCATGGGGATCTTATCGATGCCGCTGTCCCTGACTGAAAGAAGTTCCAGAAGGTAGGGGAGTGTGGAAGATTCCTCTGCCCCCAGCAATTCCAGGCCTTTCCTGACCTTTTTCTTGATCTCTGAATCCTCCTCTTTTTCACGAACCCCAAAGTTTGATTTGAGGACATCGATGATGGGATGGTAGGCGACACCCCGGTGATAGGACAGGCACTTTCCCTCCAAAAAAATCCCAGCCTCATCGCCCACGGCCTTTTTAAATTCATACAACAGCCTGGATTTGCCAAAACCGGCTTCAGAAACAATGGAGAAACACTGACCTCTCCCTGTCCTGGATCGTTCAAACCCCTCCAGCAGTATACTTAGCTCTCGCCTCCTTCCCACAAAGGGGCTCAACCCCCGCTCGGAAGCGACATCAAATCTTGTTCGTCTGGTACTGGGGGCGATCACTTCGTAGATATTGACCGGTTCCTTTTTTCCTTTGACCCTTCTAGGCCCCAATGGCTCGAAAATAAAATATCCCTCGGCCTGGCGATACGTATCTTCACCCACCAGTATCTCGCCAGCCTTGGACAATGTCACGATTCGCGATGCCAGATTGATTGAATCTCCGGTCACACCGTGTGTCCCTCTGTCCAGGTTGACCTCCCCTGTTACCACAAGTCCGGTATTGATCCCGGTATGCATGGACAGGGGTTGACCGACCTTTTCCATGTAATGGGGACTCAGGGTTTCTACCACACGGTGTATCTCCCTTGCAGCTTTGATCGCCCGAATCGCGTCATCTTCATGGGTTCTTGGGACACCAAAAAAGGCCAGGACCGAATCGCCGATGAACCTCTCTATAAACCCTTCGTATTTTTTCACGATCCGGGTAATCTCACCGAAGATCCTGCTCATGATCTCTTTGACATCTTCCGGGTCGAGTCTTTCGGTAATGGCCGTATACCCGGAAACATCGGAAAAAAGAATGGTCACATGTTTTCGCTCACCTTCATCTAAGGGTTTGGTCTTTTTCTCTTCTGCGTCGTCGCGTAGTCTTTGACCGCACTCATCACAAAACAGACTGTCTGTTTCATAAAGACGTCCACAGGATGGACAGACCAGATCAAATTGGAGGCCGCATTTCTTACAGAACCTGGCCGTCTCCCTGTTATCAAATTGACACCCTGGACACTTCATTCATGAACCCACGCACAAACTCGTGATAAAATGGTTGATCGGAAGCGAGAGCTGATACTGAGGCCCTCAACAAAACCGACGCTGTCCGGGCAGGAGATGGGCTTGCACATCCCTGAACCGTCCTCCTTGAGAGGTCCCCTGGGGAGAGCTTATGTCTTGCACAGAACCAGCTTAATCTGAGGGGAGCTCCCTGTCCAGAATAATCCTTCATACTGCTGCGAAAACCTAGCATCTCAAACCTCTGGTGCCGGCTCAACCCGTCCTGGCTTGTACTCCATTAGCCCGGGTCTCCAACCTGGCAAATACCCCTTACGCCAATACGATTACTGGCTTTGCGGGATACAGATTATCGTTCCTGGACAGGTTTGGTAGTAGATTATAAATAAGCAATTCAATAGCGGTCAATCAAATTGTGTCGCCCTAAAACCCGGGGGAAGGGTGCAGAAATCGGCTTGCAATTTCCATTGATGATGATTAATCATATCGCATAGCCAATTATTTGATGAATAGAGTAGAGAGCTGCGCCGTGCGGCTGTGAATCGAGCGGATTTTGATCTCTTTCAGGGATTCGGAGGGAAGCCCGGATGATGTTCAAAAATATTTTGGTTCCGGCGGATTTTTCAGATAAGGACGACCATGCCCTGGATATTGCGGTAAACATCTCTCGCCGAGGCAAAGGGCAGATCACTGTTCTGCACGTGATAGAGATGATAGCCAAGACCACATTTGAAGAATTCGAGGATTTTTATCGAAAGCTTGAGGAACGGTGTCTGAAAGATATGGACACCCTTATTGCACCTTACAAGGATAGTGAGGCAAAAATTGTACCGAAAGTCTTATATGGCAACAGGGCCCAAGAGATATTAAGGTTTGCCACAGACAATCATATCGATCTTATCGTTATGAAGTCGCACAAGATAGATGTGGAAGATCGCGCCCAGGGCTGGGGAACCATAAGTTACAAGGTGGGCATTTTGGCCCAGTGCCCGGTGATGCTGGTCAAGTAGCCCCTGCTACAATTCGAGCTCCCATGTTTCCCCAATCAAATCATGTCCAAAACTATGGTGCGGTTCCTCATGGACCAGGGAAAACCCGGTTTTCTGATAGATATGCCGGGCGGCCAGCAATACGCTGTTTGTCCACAAGGCGATCTTTTTGTAGCCCCCTTGTCGGGCGAATCGTATGCACTCGTTTACAAATCGGGTGCCAATGCCAAGCCCGCGCGCCTTGGGTTCAACCAGCAACAGGCGCAACTTTGCCACGGTGTCGGAGTGTTTGACAAGAAAGACTGAGCCGACGTTTTCCCCGTCCTTTTCTGCAATCCAGCAACGTTCCCGCCTGGGGTCATAGTTCTGGATAAACCCCGCCACGATACCTGCGACCAATCCCTCAAACTGCTCATCCCAGCTGTATTCTTCGGCATACAACACGCCATGACGGTGGACCACCCAGCCCATATCACCGGGCTGGTGTGTCCGGAGGAGATAGGGGACCTGATCTTCCGACCTGCCACCGAGCAACCCCTCGATGACGCCCATTGCCGCGACCAAACGATTTTGGTCTTCTGTGGATTGCTCATTCAGCATCGCTTCGATTTCATCGAGCGAACGTGCGTTGAGCATGGCAAAGGCCTCCTGCCCTTGCTCGGTCAGCCACAAAATGCTTCGCCGTCCATCGGTTTTTGAGGGTCGTTTGTCAATCAAACCCTGCTTTTCAAAACGGCGCAATATGCGGCTCAGATAGCCCGGGTCCAGACCCAAATCGTTGCCAAGCTGGGTGGCCGTTGTTTCTTTATGCTGGGCCAGTTCATAGATCACCCGTGCCTCGGTCAGCGAGAATGGGCTTTCCAGCAATCCCTCGTGCAACACGCCAATCTGTTGCGTGTAGAACCGGTTGAAGCGCCGCACGGCCTCTATGCGTTGAGATAAGCCGGTCTTTGACATTGTGATCATCCTTTCAGAAAGACCCTTGAATCTTTTGCCATTATCAATCATTTAGTTGCCATTGTCAAGTAATATATTTTGGAAGTACCTGATCAGGGAACGGTGCCGCACAAAATCCGGCTAACCTGATGATTTTCAGGTCTTTTTAGGGGATATCCCAGGTTCGGATACCATGGGTGCCCCGGGCCTCTCCGGGACCATCTTGTTGGGGCACGGCGAGTCAAGGGTTTGACGTCACATCTCAAAAAGCAGGGGGAAGGGCCTTACACTTGACACCGGCAAGACAATTGTGGAGGATGTCACTGTTAGCACGACATTCATTGGCGAAAGACCACGTATGGACTGTCTTATTGCGATAGATCCACAAGGGAAGCCAGGCAGGGGTAGGTGCAAGGGGTGCGGACCGGGGCAGGCGACAACAGGCTGTGGGGAGCGGATTGATTTGGCACCCGGATGGATGGGCCAGATCAAAACAAGATAGGGAAATCGGGCGGGAATGATTCTGGAGGCAATGTCTATGCGGATCGGGATCGACGTCGGCGGTACATTCACGGATGTTGTCCTGGTTGATAAGGCCACCGGCAAATTTTATTGCACAAAAACACCGACAACCCATCATGACCTTGCAGAAGGTGTTCTCAAAGGACTTGATGAAATATTGGATATTGCAAAAGTATCCATCGATGATATTGACTACCTCATCCATGGGACCACCATCGGCACCAACGCCATCGTTGAGGGAAAGGGTGCAAGGGTCGGTCTGATAACCACGGCCGGTTTTGAAGACATGCTGGAAATACGACGCGTCGCGCGCCCAAAAGAAGCCGCCTTTGATTTTGGAGCAGATAACCCGCCACCACTGGTTCCCCGGTATCTACGAAAGGGTGTCACTGAACGGATCAATAGCAAAGGGAAGATAGTTGTCCCTCTGGATGAAAGGTCGGTTCGCGACGTTGTTGACTATTTCAAAAAACAGCAGATCGAGGCGATCGTCATTTCATTGCTTTTCTCATTCCTCAATCCCGTTCATGAATTGCAGATAGCGGATATCTGCCGATCCAAGCTTTCCGATGTCCCTGTTTCACTATCATCAGAGATCTGCCCGGAGTTTCGCGAATACGAGAGGACCTGTACCACCGTTATGAATGGGTATCTCGGTCCTGTTATCAAGACCTATTTGGATAACCTGACCCATCGTCTCGGCCAAAGATACGGGGATGTAACGCTTCATATCATGCAGAGCAACGGAGGAACGATGCCGGCTGGTGTGGCCAAGGGTCATCCGTCCCATTTGATCAACTCCGGTCCGGCCGGTGGCGCCATAGCCGCAGCCTTTATCAGTCGCTTGACCGGAAACGAAATGGCCGTGGGTGCCGATATGGGCGGGACCACATTTGACATCTCGATCATCGACAAGGGCCTCCCAAAGACCACAACCTGGGGTGGGGTCACCAACTACCCCGTTAAACTGCCAATGGTAGATCTCAAGACCATTGGGGCGGGCGGCGGCAGCATTGCATGGGTTGACGACGGGGGGGTATTGAACGTGGGGCCGCAAAGCGCCGGTTCAAACCCCGGCCCGGCATGCTACGGCTGGGGAGGCGCGTTGCCGACGGTTACGGATGCCAATTTGATCCTCGGGCGTCTCAACCCGGATTACTTTTTGGGCGGAAAGCTGCCGCTTTATCCGGACCTGGCAACCCAGGCCGTAAAAGACCATGTGGCCAGGGAGATGCGTATATCTGTGGAAGAGGCAGCCGCCGGGATTATCCGGATTGTCAATGCCAACATGGCCAAGGGGATCAGCGGCAGATCGGTGGAACGGGGCTATGATTTGCGCTCCTTTGTCCTGGTGACCATGGGGGGGGCAGCGGCGCTTCACGCCGCAGATATCGCCCGAGAACTGAACATGGCAAAGGTCATTGTCCCTCCAATGTCGGGGGATTTCTCGGCGGTGGGTCTGGTCGTTGCCGATATTCGGCATGACTATGTCAGGACCTATGCCAAAAGGGAGCCCGAGATCGACCCGGATGAATTGCTCTGTGTCTTCAAAGAGATGGAAAATGCGGGGGTTCAACAGCTCATCAAAGAAAAGGTCTCTGAAAAAGACATGTCCATTGCCTGGTCGGCGGATCTGCGTTATGAGGGGCAATCCTGGGAACTCAACACCCCCATCACGCCGGCCAGGACCCTAAACAAAGAGGATCTGCAAAGGATTGCCTCTGACTTTAATCAACTCCACCGCCAGGTCTATTCCTATTCGGAACCCAATGAAGTAGTGGAATTTGTCAACCTAAGGGTTCGCGTCACAGGCAAAAATCCAACGGTTTCACTGCCACGGGAAAGACTATCTGCGCCCAAACGGGCGCTGCCGCAGGCCAGGATAAGGGAGGTGTTTCTGGGTAACAGGGGGTGGCAGCGGGTACCCGTCTATCTGAGAGAGGAGATGCCGGCAGGCAGTCGGCTTGAAGGGCCATGTATTGTGGAAGAGACCATTTCCACCACGCTGATACCACCGGGCTTCATGGGTGCGATCGACGAATTTTCAAACATTGTGATCACCTTCCAGGAGAGAGATGAGGGTTAAGGCCGATACGGTTACCATGCAGGTCATTCGCTATGGCCTGGAGGCAATCGCCGACGATATGGGATACAGCCTGATGCGAATGGGTCGGACAACCATTGTCAAGGAGATCATGGATATCAATTGCGCGGTGCTGGATGCCAAAGGGGGAATCCTGGCACAGGCCCATCTCTGCCCGTTGATGATGTTTAGCCTTCCGACCACAGCCGAAGCCATGTTAAGACGCATAAAGGAGCTGGATGAAGGCGATGTCGTCATTTGTAACGACCCTTACTCCGGTGGCCAGCATCTCTTGGACGTGCAGCTTCTTTCTCCGGTCTTTTTCGACGGCCAGCGGGTCGCCATCGTGGCCAACATCGCGCACCAGCTGGACATGGGTGGCACGGTGCCCGGGGGGGTTGCGGGCGGTCTTACCGAGGTATATCAGGAAGGCCTGCGCATCCCGCCCGTAAAACTCTATAGACAGGGGGAGGAAGATCGCCAGATATCCGATCTGATCGCCAGCAACATTCGTATCCCTGAAAAGACAATGGAAGACCTCAGGGCCCAGGCCGCCACCGTGTTTGTCGGAACCAGGGGCGTCAAAGGGCTGATCGAAAAATACGGGCTCGATGTTTTCGAGGAGTGCACCCGGATGCTCCTGGAGTACAGTGAAAATAAGGTTCGCCGGTTTATCGCCTCATTACCGGATGGGGATTACACCGGGGTCGATTATCTCGATGACGACGGGTGTGTCGACGAACCCGTGAGGGTGCAGGTCAATGTTCATATTGCCGGCGACAGCATGGTCGTTGACTTTGACGGCAGCAGCCCCCAGACCATGGGGAATGTCAATTCCCCATGGGCCTGTTCACAGGGTGGCGTTTTCTACACGATGATGGGGATTGTTGATCCCCACATGCCCCTGAATTCGGGGACCTTTAGGCCGATTATCGTCAGAAGCCCCAAAGGACTGGTAACCCATCCGCTGGCACCGGCGGGTGTCACTGCCCGAAGCCAGACCATGACAAAGATCACAGAGGCGATGCTCAAGGCCATGAGCGAGGTCGTTCCAGATCGGGTGGTGGCCGGCAGCCATGGCCAGGCATGTACCAATAGCTTTTCCGGGACCCATCCCGAGACAGGCAAACGGTTCAGCTATATCGAAATCCAGGGAGGGGGGGCAGGTGCCAGGCCAGGAAAAGACGGCCCCGATGGTCAGGATCTGCACCTGGGTCGGTTTATGAACACCCCGGTTGAGGCCGCAGAACTGGAAAACCCGGTTATGATCGAGCGGTATGAATTCATTCCCGATTCGGGTGGCCCCGGCAGATTCCGCGGCGGCCTGTCGCTTCGCCGTGATATCCGTTTCCTGACCGATGTGACGTGGGCACGCTACTCCGACCGTCAGAAATTCGAGCCCCTTGGTCTATTTGGTGGGATGCCGGGTAGCAAGGGCAGCCTGATCCTAAACCCGGATACCCCCGAGGAGAAACCTTGCAAATCCAAAGGGGTCGATCAACTTGCGGCAGGCGATGTGTTGAGCATCCGGCTTCCGGGAAGCGGGGGTTACGGGCCGCCCGGCGAGAGGGACCCCGAGGCGGTTCGGTGGGATGTCATCAATGGAAAGATCAGCCTCAGATCCGCACAGAAAGATTACCTCGTAGTCCTGGACGATAACCTGAGAGTGGATATTGAAGCAACGAGGTCGCTGAGAGCTAGACTGAAACCCTAAGGGCTTGCGCAGAAATAACTTCGCAGAATTGGCGTCCAGATTTGGGTCAGA
>CAZXCQ010000179.1:0-13597 GCA_964639275.1 uncultured Desulfobacteraceae bacterium
GGTTTTCTTTCGGCAACACTGTTTCTCGTTTAATCCTTATATCGGAATTCCAGGAAATTCCCAATCCAGTTGTTTCGGGTCAGAGAGTATTAAAGCCTCGAATTCATGGAGTTGGATGTAGGGAACAAAGCGTGTGTCGCTAAGCTCTCCGTTTATATCCGCCGCAAGGGCTTCTTCCAAAGCGGAAACCCGGCGGTAAGGGTCCATTTCATGATATGCCTCGGCGTATCCCGGAAAATCTCTAGGCAGGGCATAGAGATCAAACATGGTCGTAAATCGGGCGTCCGGATTTCGGTCTTCCTTCATCCAGGTGCAAATATCCCTTTTTACCGTGGCGTAGGCGCTGGCCCGCCGCCATCCACCCCGGTATTCAACATCCAGCCGGTTGTTTTTGCTTGTCAAGACACAGCGGGCATCGGCCCAAACCAGGCGTTCGCCCAAATAGGGTCCAAGGACTTCTTTAACGAAACGTTCCTCGGTCTGTCCTTCCGCGGTAATATGGAGTCTTATCGGCACTATGGGCGTCCCCCCAGCACATTCTTTTCCCAGAGTTCGCTCAGACAATACCTTTCAAGCCATTCGCCCAAGTCCTCCTCATTCAACCGTCTGAACAGCGTTCTTGGTCGTTTTTCGTCCCGTTCGACGATCATCACTTGATCAGCCGTGAACTCATCTACCAGGCGCGAAGACTGGGTGGCCAGAATGACCTGGGTCGCAGGTGCAGCCGCCTTAACCATGCCTGCCAGCGACGATATGGCTGCCGGATGAAGCCCCAGTTCCGGCTCGTCCACAATAATAACCCTTGGCCGAAGATTCGGCGGCTGCATAAAGAGGGTTGCCAGCGCCATGAAACGTAAAGAGCCATCGGACAACTGGTGCGGCCCGAAAAGATAATCCGACCCCTTCTCCCGCCAATTCAGCCGGACGTACCTGTCATTTTCTGGTAAAGGCTCCAGATCGAAGTCTAAGAACTGGGGCACCATCAATTGAATGTGACGTACGATGCGATCATAATATCGTTTGCCGGGATCTTTAATGCGCAGTTGACGCAGGAAGGCGGCGAGATTTCCGCCATCGCTTCTAAGAAACCTGGCATCGTCAACATAGCCTTCACTGCGGATTTTAGATGTCGCTGAGGTATCATGGAACTGAAATACCTGACATCGCGAGAGAAGGGAAAAAACAACCTGACAGGTCTGGTCCCCCTTTTCAGCACACTCCCTTAACTGAGATTCCCGCACACCGCCCCCGAGGTTGCGGGTTTGCGGCCTAGCTCTTCCCGACGCATGGTAAACGATCGTCTCGTCTTTCAGGAACAGTCGCCCGGTCGCATCCCGGTTCATCACAAAAGAGTACTCATCCTTAGCTCGTACGTCCTCAAAGCGGAGTCGTGCCGACACCTCTGACGTTACCTTGGCTCCCAGATACAGCAGGGAGTCCGCAAACCCCTGGTCCGCCACATATTGCTGTAGCGCACCGGTCGTCATGTAGTTGAGCATCTTGAAAAACGACACCAGGTTGCTCTTCCCGGCGCCGTTCGCTCCCAGCATGACTGTTATCGGTCCTAATTCTATCGTTTGTCCTTCAGCATCGATGGATTTGAATCCTTTTAATTCGATGCTCTTTAGTTCCAGTTGTTCCGTCATGGGAATCTCCTAAATGTTTTTTCTCTATTCTCCGACGCTCCCGAGTCAATTCGCTCCGCAGTGCGGAGCGTTTCGAAAATACCAAGTAAAACTGCCGCATATTGCGCAACGCCTGAACAGAGTCCCCTTTGCCGTATTCTTTCGTCAGACGTCCTGCGAGATCATCCGGCAACGCCTTGCCATATTCGGCCCGTTCCTTCCCTTCGTGTTCATGCTCCACAATCAGATATCCGATTTGTCAATATGCCTGAACCATGTCAAAATTGACGGCACGGCAGGCCGACGAACGCGCCTTTTCCAAAACAGCGCGGATTTCAGCGTAAAAAGTGGCGACTTTTACCAATTTGTTCTTACTTTTATCCATCGTTCATCATTCCGCATTCATGATTCTTCCTATCCTGTCATATTCTTCCAGACATTTCGTTTTGGACATATATTCACCAAAAGCCTGCTCTTCCTTTCGCTTCAAAACCGGAAAAGTATCCAAAATGTATAAAAACTCCTCCCGGCTCAGCCCGCAATGATGGGCCACGTAAGCATCAATCTCAGCCCTTAGCTGTGCCCGGTCTCCTATGTCTCGGCAATCAAGCGTGCGATCATAAACACCGCATCCAACAGGCCACTCATTAGTAAAGAAACGTGCTGAATCTATAATTCTTTGGCGAAGCTCTCTTTCGTGTTGCGGACCATATGAGTCAGGAGAGACAGAATCTGCTGGGTACCAAAAATCAGGATTGCACCAATCATCTGAAAAAACCTTAGACCACAAGACAGAGAGCCTTTCGGAGCAACAAACCAATCGTGCGGCTCGAGCTAATAGAAAAGGATGTTTATTGTATAGGGAAGAAGGCACTGGTAATTGCTCAATATGAAAGATGTTAACATTACTCGTGGCTCGAAACCGAATCGAAAAATCCTTTACGAATGAGCATAGAACCCCAAGAAGTTGTAGCAGAAAACCTGCGCGAGTCGAGTCTTCTTTGAAATCGATACAGGTGCATTTCACTTCACAGAATACATTAGATGGAACAATCGCCGCAGCCAATGTTCTTTCATTCATAGCAGCAGCTACACCTCTGAAGCAAAGACGATATTTTTTAGGACCTCTTGATGAGAGCTTTCCATATTTTTTCACTATGAAATTATCAGCTTCTTGGAAATCAAGGTAGAATCTTGGCTCACTAAATTCCCAGTCGTAATGCCAGATGTTCTTCCCCTCTAACAGTGGATAGCCGGCCATCCTTTCATTCAGTAGACTGGCGTCAGATGTGACGTTCAATTCTTGATATATTTCTAAGTCTTTTATATTACTCATCAATATGTGATTTGAATAACAGGTATCGAGTATCTTTAAAGACCCCGATGAATCGATTTCCAACGGTGTAAGAGTTAGGGGAGAAAATTTTTTCACTTGGTCCATTGTCATTTCCAGAACATTCATATCAATCGCAGGCAACCTTTCAGGATCATGCTCCATAAAGGCACATTTAAATGATTCTGTTTCACCCCCTTTTTGCGTGCTAAACGAAACAAACTTAAATCGGCCGTCTATAGCGGTAAAGACTGTTGGCCATCGATTTTCGAAGCAATAAAGGCATCTGATCTGGCTCTTTTCGAAAAAAAGTCTGCGAAGCGGAAGGCACCCCTGGTCGGTATAAAGCCCACTTGGAACAACAATACCCATTCTACCCCCACGGCAGAGCAATTGAAAAAACTGCTCCAAAAAAGCCTTGTAAATATCAACCTTACCCTTTGTAAGAGACGAATAGGCAACTGGTTCCTTAAAGTAGGTAGATGCTTCTTGAAAAATATTCTCATATGAATTCCATTTCACGGCTATCTCTGGATGCTTATCGTGAATCTCCTTTATCTTTTTAATGGCTTCTTGCTTTGTGTATCTTCGAAACTGGGGATCAAACTGAAGATAGAACTCTTGTGTGCTTGGTTGGAGAACGTCCCATGGGGGATTACCGACGGTCGCATTGAATCCTCCTTTTCCATCTTTGGCAAACACATCCGGAAAGGCGAGACCCCAGTGGAACAAATCGTGCCTGGATGTGTATTCTTCAATCAGAGATCAAATCTCCAGTAAGCGAGCATTGCCAATACCCGTGATGTCCTCTCCCTTTGTGAGCTGCAGAAAAAGGTCACTGTATTCTTTTTCAGTTATGGTGCCATCCATGAGGTAGGCAGTGAAGAGATCAGCCAGGGGAGCGAGAGTAGCCTGCGTCTTTTCGGAAGCCTCATCATACATCGCCTTCTGTTGATCCGTGTCGTCCTCGGGGATTTCTGTTATTGATTTGACCGTTTGGGCTGCTTCTGCGAGACCTTTGGCTATGTCATCGAAGTTGAATTTGAGTTGGGGCTTTTCCTTCTTCTTGCGGTCCTTTTTCCTCTCAGGGATCTCCCTTAGCTGATCGATGGTCCGGATGCCGATCAGGCTGTTTCCCTGGCGGAGGTGATGATCGATGAATGTCAATCTGTGATCCGTTGCAAAGCAGTTGAGCCAGAGGGAAAGTCTGGCCAGGTTTACGGCAAGGGGATTGAGATCCACCCCATAGAGAGAGTGCCGGGTGATGAGCCGTCGCCAATAGTTCGGATCGCTCGTTGTCTTGGTCTGAACACCATCCATGGCAGGGATTTGCGCTAAAAGCTCAACAACCAGTCCGGACATCTGGTTGGAGGCATCCACGAGGAAATGGCCGCTCCCCATGGCCGGGTCGCAAACTTTAAAATGGAGAAGTTCTTCGCTTACAAAGCGCTCGATCAAGGCCAGGGCGGAACGAGTTGCCCCGCGGCGAGCACTGTCGTCGTAACCGAAACGGGCCTGGTCGAGGAATTCGTCAAACCTGCAGCGGTAATCATTCTCGAACTTCTCCCTCAGAGGATCAATGATGGCCCTTTCATTCAGGAAGCGCACCAGAGGCTCTGGCGTGTAATAGGAACCTGTCTGTTTTCTTTCAAGGGCCGTTTGGGCGAAAAACACGTCCCCTTTTTTGATCTTTTTAAGCAAGCGAGCATCTTGGGACGGTTTTCCATCGGAATCCAGCCGAAGGACAGGGCCTTTCTTGGTCATCCAGCGATTGAAAGGGACGTCCGCTATAACAATATTATATTCCAGGATGTTCTCGTATAGCTCCCCAAGGTGCCTTACTTCAAGGTCTTCATAAGGGATCTCGTACTCTTCATCCGGATTAGCGTTTTGCGGTTCAACATAGGCCAGTAAGTACAGGGCGCGAGAAAGGAAGTCGTTCCGAAGTTTGTGCCCACCGAGAAATTTCTCTTCCTCATCATCAAAAAGCCCGCCATTGTATCCCATGATGCCGTACTCGGGGTCCCCGTCATTTACTGCGTTGACCAGACTTTTGAGGTGCTGCCAAAGGTCAAAAGCGTCGTGGTCCTTTCGTTTTCCCCATTGAAATTTATGGGCCTCCCTGCACAAGGACCGGATGGAATGTTTCTCGTAGGTCTCCGCTTTTTCTTTATCGGAGGGTAAAAGCCTTCTGGCTTCGGCGTAGAAAAAGAAGAGGCACCAGTAGAGTAGCTTAACCGCGCTTTCAAAGATCTCTTTTCGCTCTTTCTCTGTATATTCCTCTCCCTTTTTTGGGGTGTCCGCTATGAAGCCGTTGCAGAGATACTGGAGGACTTCATCCATCTGATAAAGGAACGGTTTCTTGACATGCCTGTCCAGTATCTCCTCAGACGCCTCTTTGTCCCGGTCAAGCCTGCACTTGTAAACGCCTGCCGCCTCGTCCTTACTCGACTCTTCTTTTTCTTCGGAGTCTTCTTCCGGGACAAAAGAGTCCTTGTGAAAGAACCGCTCAAAAAGAGCATACTCACGCTCGTCCCCGCTCTCCAGGGCCTCGGCAAGGGGGAGCTCCACAAAATCCTCGAACGGCCTTGAGCTTTTGGTGGAATAAAGGCGCCAGGTGGCCCCGTCTGTGAGAATTCCCCAGTTAAGCTTATACTTTTTCAAATGGACAAGCAGCTTTGCAGGCCAAAATTTTCCCACGGTCTTCTCGTCTAGGTCCCCAGCGGTATCAATAAGGCACAAGATGGCTATGAAGTTTTTGTAACCGAAGTCTTCGGAAAGGGGATAGACACCATGGGAAATAGGGCTCACTCCGGGTACAAACTGGAGATAGCCCAGGGCCTGTTTCATGAACGTTTCCCAGAGAGTCTCCAAGTTCCCATGGGTGCGGGTCTTCCAGGCGTGAACAAGGGTGGCCATCCGGCCACGGGCAAGGTCGTCAAGCCGGATTTCCTTTCCTATTTCATCTATAAAAAGTGTGCTGAACAGGCCGTTGTTTTTCATGTGAGGGCGTAAGTTTCCTTTTGGTCAACTATAAATTGATATTGAGGGTATCGAGTGAATTTCCTTTCAGCGAGGGCTGAGTCAAACTGCAAGACAAAGAGCATCGTCGGCGATTTGGTCCACGTCTCGACGTGCTTCGCAAAATCATCTAAGGCATTGTGCTGGGCGCTCCATGTTGCTTTCAAGAATTCCATGCCTGTCACAATGATGACGGATTTATCGCCTATGGTTCGGAGCAACCTGAAAAGCCGCGATACATTCAGTGAGCTGATCGTTTCAGCCAGGTCCTGTTTTTCCTGAAAATGATCAAGCAGGTCCACATGCTGAGACCCGGTCTGTTTTGCCAGCTCCATGGCCCAGTCTTTCTGACCGGCATAATCGTGAGTGAGGACAATACAGGCCCTGCCTCTTGGTCGTTTTTGAAGTCCCTGCATCAGCTTTATCATGTCAACCGGCTCATTCACCTGAGTCACCCCCAGCTAATTCCATTTTCCGGAAGGCCTTGGCTCTCCGGTCTCATAATAGGCTTTCAAGAAATCCAGGGCCTCAAAGCCCTGTTTGAGGCGAACCTGATCGAGGTTATGGGTGCTTTCGTAGCGTACCCATCCCCGTTCATGCAACAGCTCTACTTTCTGCCTCAAAGTGGGTTCATCCATTGAAAATATGAGTCCCGGAGTTCCCGACCTTTCAGAAAGTTCCCTTACTTGCAGAAGGTGGGTATTATTCTTACGGGCGTAATCGTAAAGAATCGCTGAAAATACTACGGGCTCAGTGTTGATGTGTCGTCTTGGATACAATATGCCATCGGATGCCTGCTGGAGGATCTCCAATTTCTTGAAATTGCGGTTGAGGTAGGCATCCACAACAAACCGCACTTCTTGCCGAAGATGTTTGGATATGGTCCTGTCCGTGTATTGCCCTTTTAGGTTATCCCTAAAATATTTCAGCCACCCTTCCTGTCTCATTGGTTGCACATTTTGGAGCAGACTGTTAAACACCTCGTACCAAAAGAGATTTCTGTAGGATCCTGCCCCAGTATAATGACACCACTCAAGGGTACCTTTTGCCTCAATAAAGATGTCGTGCTCGGCGATCAGCCCTCCAAAGGGACCCAAGATTTGATTTCTTGGTTGAATCAGCCCCATAGCGCTACCTACGCTGACCAGGCTTTCAAGTTGACGATCCGAGAGCCCTGTGCTCTCTCTTAGTTCTTTCCTTTTGATCTTCTTTACAGAGGGGTTTTCCTTCAAGAAATTGAGAACTCGGGCGAGTTGGTCAAAATCCAGTAAATATCCATTTGATACCTGGAATTTCCTGTTTTGCGCCATGACTAATAAGTACTATCCTATAGACCCTCTGATGAGGAGGTGCTAAAATTCCTTTTTCCTTTCAATCTGTTACTAGAAATAAAGAATATCAAGTACGCAAAAACCTGATGAACCAAATCACATTTTGAAAAATAATTCAAATTTAATTAAAATTATCTTGTTCGTCAAGAAATATTGATCACCATTAGGGTTACTTACGGTTGCCAGGCCATGAATCATGCTTTTAGCTCTGATCTCACCCATGAGGGTTTTTGCGGGATTATCGCTCTCTGTATGGCTTTTGACCTCAACTCCTCGAATTTTCATGCCTAATATACTCTATTTCGCCTCCTTTGACTATATTTTGCCATCCTGGATGGATATATTTTGCTTTCTTGACGTTCAACCGGGTGAAAATGCAGAGATGGAGGACCTGATCATCAATCATCTCTCGCATCCGATTTCGCTATGCTATAGCAGGACAAGGAGCGCGCAGTCTCCGGCGCGCCAAAGTCGCTATGGCGACGGAGCGGGATCACCCCGGTGAAATAGATTCCAGATTTCACGGGGCAGGCAGGGAGAAAAAAAGTGGAATTTTCGAGAATTAATCCGCCCGAGGCGGATAAATCCCAGTGGCTCCGTGGTCTCTGCCCGCCCCGTAGCTCCGGAAGACGGTACTGGGGTGAGAGGTACCTCTTTTACCATGAGGTTTTGACAGATCCGGTCACAAGCAAGAGAGTTTTTTGAGATTTTTTAGAGCACAAGCTTATGTGGATAAAGTGGATAGGGGACGCTCGTGCAGAACGTGTTTGTAATCTTTTGTCGGATCATGGGTGGCTCCATACTACCGGTCAGTGACACTTTTTTCTTACGGGGACAGAAGGTAATGCTGAGTCATCATTGCCGCCCTCATCTTCTCGGCAGCGACCGGTAAGATTGATGTCCCGGATCGGGTGTGAACTGAGTTGCTCATGCAGCCGGCCAATCTAAAGAAGGCATCCGTCCTTATTAAAAGTTTCTTACGTTTTCTTTAATAAGGCCGTATGGTATTAAAAAAAGTTTAGGAGGGGCGCACCCTATGAAGCGGGGACCGACTGAAGAGGAGGTGCTGATTTCGACAGTGGGCAATGAGCCGGTGCGGGCCTTTGTTCCGCGGCCCCTGCCTCCTGATCCGCCCCTCCGGATTGACGGCCCCCTGCGGGACCTGCTGGACAAGGCGCTCCTTGCGTTGGGCCGGCTGGACAGCATCAGCATTGTGGTTCCCGACATCCATCTCTTCCTCTACATGTATGTGCGCAAAGAGGCGGTGCTTTCCTCTCAGATTGAAGGGACCCAGTCTTCCCTTTCAGACCTGCTTCTCTTCGAACTGGAAGAGGCCCCGGGCGTGCCCATGGACGATGTGGTTGAGGTCTCCAATTATGTGGCGGCCCTGGACCTTGGGTTGAAGCGGCTTGGGGAGGGGTTGCCCATCTCGAACCGTTTGATCCGGGAAATCCACGGCGTTCTGCTCTCCAGGGGCCGCGGACAGCACAAGCATCCCGGAGAGTTCCGCCGCTCCCAGAACTGGATTGCCGGTACCCGGCCTGGAAACGCCCGGTTCGTTCCCCCTCCGCCCGACCGGATTCCGGATACCATGTCCGCGTTTGAGCGTTTCCTGCACGATATGCCCGAGCAGACCCCGGTGCTCGTCAAGGCGGCCCTGGCGCATGGTCAGTTTGAAACCATCCACCCATTCTTGGATGGGAACGGACGGGTCGGCCGCATCCTGATCCCGCTGCTGCTTCACGCCGAAGGAGTCCTCAGAAATCCCCTGCTCTATTTGAGCCTTTATTTCAAGAGGCGACGGCCCGAATACTACGATCTCCTAAATGAGGTTCGCACCGATGGCGATTGGGGGAGCTGGCTCCGATTCTTTGCGAAGGGCGTGCAGGAGATGGCTGAAAATGCCCTTCAGACCGCAAAGGCCCTCTTGGATGTCAGCAACGAGGACCAGACCCGGATCGAGCAATTGGGCAGGCTGTCAGGGTCGTGCCTTCAGGTCCACCATGCATTAAAGCGCCGGCCGGTCAACACCATTGCCGGTTTGAGCAGGGATACCGGCCTTTCTTTGCCCACCATCACAACGGTCCTTCGTAAGTTGGAAGAGATGGGGCTGGTAAGGGAAACCACAGGCCGAAAAAGAAACAGGGTGTTCACCTATGCCCGATATCTTGATATTCTTGTTGAGGGAACCGTCCCGTGAAGCCGATAGAGATCTCCGAAAAATCCTTTGAAGATGCCATCGAGGCTGAACTGCTTTAGGGTAGGGATAGGGGACGGTCGGATCATGGTGGTTCCATTGGTTCTGAACCAAGGCAACAGATCGAAATGGTTTGAGAAGCAAGAAAAATTTGTCCTCCCTGCGGGGCCTGTTCCCCCAAAGCCCGGAATCCGGTGAGATCATAAGTTCTGGCTGAGGGTCAAAGCGTGGAAAAGAAAAGGGGTCGGCCCTGTTGGGCCAACCCCTTTCAATCGTTGTGGTGCCGAAGGGGGGACTCGAACCCCCACAGGCCTGCGCCCACTAGACCCAGAACCGGATTAATTGTTTATGATAATTCCCATTCTTCCCGAAAAGCCCCTCTCATATCACGGGCGCCATGGATTACAGCAAGGATTTCAATATCATCTGCCCCAATGATTCGATAGACGATCCTGTGGTTTCCGTAGATCACTTCTCTAAATCTGGGATCGTCAAGCTCCAGTACAGTACGACCACATCGAGGCATATTCTCAAGCTTTTTTGTTGAATGGACAAGTGCCTTTACATATCTCGCAGCATATACCTTAGAATCTTTCGAGATATAATCGAAAACAGCCTGTAGATTCTTGCTCGCCTTGTCGGTCCACCTTAGCTTGCCCATTGGTCGACTCGTTCGAGGAGCTCTTCAGTGGTGATCAGTCTGCCCGCTTCTGCATCTTTAAGACCCTCAAAGACCTGGGCAACCAGATCTATCCTGTACATGATGTCCTCGACGGTGCAACCTTCCGGTAAGCGTTTGATTGATTCGATGGCCGTTTCTTTCAGCAGGTTCATAAAAAACTCCTTGGAAGTAAATAAAATATGGTATCTTTCTTAACCGATTATGGGAGGAGAAGCGTGTGACTCTTTGAATTCTGCCGGAAATTCTTTAAAAAATCAAATCATTTGATTACCCTCCCGCACTGACCCATATCAGACCATCCACATGATTCCCCAAGGCTGCGAGGGCCTCATAGCAAAGCCTGGCAGTGGTACTGGAGGTGATGCAATCGCAGGGGATAGGGGACGCCTGTGGAGAACCGGTGAGTCCCGTCTGGGTCCCGGGTCGGACCAAGGCAAAAGGGCGATGCCATCCTTGCGGCCATGGATCAGGCCCTGAAATGGCGCGAACAGGGCCGTTGCATTGAGCAAAAGACCCGTGACCTTGCGGAATTGAGGGTGGAGTTGAAGCAGGCCGACAGGTTGAAGCTTCTCAAGGACCGTTTTAATTCATACTATGAAAGACAGATGCCGGCAGAAATGCTTACCGGTGCTCTTGGATCTGCATTGCAGGAGCAGAAAGACCAGAAACTGGTCCATGTCTACAGATGGTTATCAGAGCTTTGGAAGAAATTCAGGCCTGAAGGCAGATGGCGGATTCTGCTTGATGAGAAAGGGATATTAAGGGTTGCAAGCGACAAGAGACATTATGATTTCGCGCATCTGAGGGGTGGAAGTTAAGAAAACCTTAGCCCCGATAATCGTTTCGATCTATCTGGCTGATATTTAATAACATTTCAGCTTCGAAAGGCTGAGGTCAATGGCAGGTATGTCAAATTTTTGGTGATGCTGAATCTTTGAGATATCCAGACGAAAGCTTCTGCGCGATACGAAGCCTATCCGTCCTTATGACGACTCTCCCATCGCTCATATCGATCTGAAAAAAACCATCGACAGAGGTCTAATCAAAGGGTCTGGCCTCTGCAATGCAGTCTCCTTGCGGTGGTCACATCCAATTTGCTGTGAACTTCGAAATGTGCTAAACTTGTTACAAAATTTGGATTGTTCTGGATAAAACGACCTCTAATAGACCAGTTTTTCTTCACATACAGCCCTTTCCGGCATTTCGTAGGAATAATGCGCCGACCAACCAATTAACCTCTATTCGTTAGGATAGCCATGGAAAAACACTGCAGAATGTGCATGCCAATCTCCTGACGGAATGATGCCCTCCTGTTGGGAGCCTCGAGCGTACCACAAAATAAAGGCAAACCCGTTGTGAGATTGAGAACGGAAAGCCACGGGTCTTATTATTCCCCGTTGAGACTCTTTTAAGCTATCCTGTTATTGAAAGATAGCTGGGTTGCCGATTGTGACTTCGGAAAGGTGAGGTTAAGGCAGTTAGTTCGGCTTTTTGTTTAAGAACGGTTAGACAGAGCTGATACACAATCGTGAGGTAATGTGATGAAATGCTCAAGATGCCAGACAGAAAATCCAGATGAGAACAAGTTCTGTTTTGAGTGTGGTAGTAAACTATTTTTGATCTGCCCTCAATGCGAAGCTGAGTTTCCCTTTGGCCATAAATTCTGCGGCAAATGTGGCCAGGACTTAAGGGTAGTGCCTGAAACAAAAAAGACTGTGTCAAAAGCCGAGGGAGAGAGAAAATACGTCACCGTTCTCTTCTCTGACCTGTCCGGCTATACGGCCATGTCTGAAACACTCGACCCTGAAGAGGTAAAAGAGATCATCAGTCGTATATTCGGGGAGATCGCACAGGTGATAGCCAAATACGAAGGGTTCATAGAGAAGTTTGTGGGCGATGCCGTTATGGCGCTCTTTGGGGTGCCAAAGGCCCATGAAGATGATCCGGTGCGGGCGATCCTGGCAGCCCGTGAGATACATGATCTCGTAGAGGCCCTGAGCCCTGGTTTGGAAAAAAGGATTGGCCGATCCATTTCTATGCATACCGGTATCAACACAGGTCTTGTGGTTACCGGTGAAGTCAACATGGAAAAGGGAACTCACGGGGTAGCCGGAGATGCAATCAATCTAGCATCACGACTTCAAGGCCTCGCCAAGAAGGGAGAGATATTAGTAGGGCACGACACGTATCGCCAGACAGAAGGGCATTTCTCATTTGAATCCATGGAACCCGTCACGGTCAAGGGCAAGGCTGATCCTGTGCAGGTCCACAGAGTATTATCCCAAAAAGAGAGACCTGTTACGACCCACCGTCTTTCCGGCCTCAGGGCGAAGCTCATCGGAAGAAAAGGTGAGATGGATGAGCTGGGCAATGCGGTTGAAAGACTTCGAGGCGGCAAAGGCAGCATCTTTTCCATTTGCGGCGATGCAGGTACGGGAAAGAGCCGGCTGATGGAGGACTTCAAGGCGACCCTCGATTTGAGGGAGATTCAATGGATTGAAGGGCATGCCTACGCCTACGCTCAGACCATCCCCTATTTCCCGTTGATCAACTTTCTTAATGGAATTTTCCACATTGAGGAAAAAGACTCATCTGAAAAAATCAAGGAAAAAATCGAGGCCGGGATCAAAGACATTACAGAGAACGGCAAGGAGATGGTTCCTTATGTGGGCAATCTATACGCACTACCTTACCCCGAATTGAAGGACGTGAGCGCTGAGTTATGGAAGCACCGGCTGGAGCAAGCCGTTCAAACGATTCTTACCGCCCTGGCCAAAAGAGCGCCTACGATATTTTTTCTGGAAGACCTCCACTGGGCCGACCGTTCCTTTGTGGAACTGCTCCGCCGGGCATTGTTGGAGATCCGCCAACCCGCCATTGTGCTCTGTTTATACCGGCCCGCATTCAGTCTCTTTACCAGCCATCAGCTGACCCGTGTCGGCGAATTCTACCGTGAGATTCGACTCCAGGACCTATCCCTTTCTGATGCCCAGCAAATGCTGAAATCCGTCCTCAAGACAGAGAACATCCCCTCCGAGCTGAAGAGATGGGTTCAGAACAAGACAGAAGGAAATCCCTTTTACCTGGAGGAATTGGTCAACACATTGATTGAATCCGAGGTCCTGATTCGGGAAAACGGTGACTGGAAGATCACAAGGCCAATCAAAGAAACAGACATATCCTCCTCTATCCACGGCCTGATTTCGGGCAGACTGGATCGCTTGGAAAAGGAGACAAAACGGATTCTCCAGGAGGCATCGGTGATTGGCAGGGCCTTTCTCTACGAGATTCTTATGCAGGTCACGGAACTGGAAGACCGGATTGATCACGGACTCAGTACCTTGGAGCGGCTGGACCTGATTCGAACCCGTTCATTTGAGCCGGACCTGGAGTATATGTTCAAGCACC
>CAZXCQ010000180.1:0-13533 GCA_964639275.1 uncultured Desulfobacteraceae bacterium
CAACGTCGATCTCCGTGATTTCTTAACGCTCTCTAACGGTCTCAGACAGGGATACGCCCTTTAAAACGGAACCCCCATACCCCTGTCCCAATACCAATTTTGGAGAAAACCAAATTGATACGATCCATCAATCTGTTATAATGGTTTGTTCCGGTCATAAAACAGAAACAGCGCTTTTCGGAATTCGGGGTCTAACCAAGTCAATGGGTGTTGAAAAATCCACAAAAAGCATATAGATAAATATCAATAAGGTCAAGGGATAATGACAACAAGGCTTTCTTGACATCGATGACGCCGGCGGCTATAGAACCGGATCCATGGTCAAAAACAAAGGTTCGCTTACATCCATAAGGGATATTATCACCCGGCTCCTTGAGGACGGTACGTTACCCTTTAACCTCGAGGACGCCCGTATCTGGGAGGAGTGGGATAGGGTGGTCGGCCCTTCTGTTTCGAATAATGCCAGACCTGACTGGATCAAGAACGGAACACTCAGGGTCAAGGTCTCAAATGCCATTTGGCTTCAGGAATTGAAATTTCTGGAGGGGGATATCAGACGAAGAATAAACAAGACGTTGGGCCGAGAAGCCATAATAAGGATAGAGTTCAGGGTCGGCCCGAAATAGAGAAATTTCCCTGTCCCAGCAAAGGGGGGGCTATCTCCAGACCGGGTTTCCCCCCTAAGGAGGCCTCTATTAACGCCAGCTTGGCCCTGGCGTGTAAAGTAGGATAATTGATCCGGAGCCGTTTGGGTTCGAGACCAAAACGGCGCATGCGTTCGAGGACGTCCGCCAGACGAGCAGATGGATAGACCAATGCCAGCCTCCCTTTCTTCCGAAGGAGTCCCGAGGCTGCCGTCAGGATATCGTCAATCGATGCCAGCAACTCGTGCCTGGCAACGGCCCTGCGCGGATCAGGGTTGATGCGACCGCTTCTCACCTGGCGATAAGGGGGGTTACAAAGGACCACATCCGCCCACATCTTGGCCATGGGGGGATACCGGATATCCCCGGCTATTACCTCCATTTTGCTCTCGAACCCATTAAGAGCGGCATTGCGCCTTGCCTGGGCAGCCAGCTCTTTTTGAATCTCAAGCCCAAAGACATGCCCAACCGGTTTTGTCAGGAGCAGAACCAGGAGGATGATGCCACACCCGGTTCCCAGGTCGACCACCACATCAGCGGGTTTTACAGTTACAAATTCGGAGAGCAGGATGGCGTCAATGGAAAACCGATAGCCGTCTTTTGATTGTATCAGCTTCAGGCGGCCCTCCATAAAATAATCAATCGATTCGTGGGGCCGCAGGGCAATTTTATGGGACCTGGATGATTTCATGAGGATCTATCTTGTTAAAAACCATCCCCGATAATGCCTTGGGATAAAAATAGGTCGATTTCCTGGGCATGACCAGGGAATTACCGGCTATCTCTTTGACATGGTCTACCTGGGTGGGGTTTAGCATGAATGTCATCTGATAGTCCCCCGATTCAACCTGCGAGATGGCGGTCTCCATGTTGCTCTGATAGTGAAACCGCTTTTCATCATCCAGATCTTCTCTGCTAAAACCGAGACCTTTCTGGAGGATAAACCGGGAGAGGACGAGCACGTCAAGCTTTTTCAGTGAGGGGTGAAGGTCATCCCCCATCTTATCCCTCGCACCCTCGTTGAGTGAGAAGAGATAGTATTCTTGCGAGCCATGCTGATAAAATGCCAGGCTTGTATTCTTGGTGCCCGCCCCTTTGAGCTTTTCTCTGATAGCACCCGATTCGCCGAAGGCGGTGGGGAGCGGGAGTGCAAATTTCTTTATGTGAAACCACTGTTCAATCCTTTTTAAAAATGGTTCAATGCGAAAGTCAGGCACAGACCTGATGAGTCGATGTGAGGGAAGGATCGTCAGGCCTTTATCATTCATATTGGAAAGATACATCATCGTATATTCATAGGACCTGTTGGCAGGACGTCTTCCGTACCTGGCCCTCATGATATTTCTGAAGTTACGCGAGGTTTCGTAACGGTGGTGGCCGTCTGCGATCAGTATGGGCATCCTCAACATGGTGTGGGCGAGCCACTCAAAGAGACGGGGGTCTTGTAGAATCCAGACCTGGTGTTTGGCGCCATCTTCAAGCTCAAACGCGATCTGGGGAGGGGAGTCAATGGCCTTTTTGTATATATCAAATATCCTGTTATCCGGATCTTCAAAAAGGCCAAATATCTGGCTTAACTGAGCGTTACAGGCCCTCATGAGCCTTAACCGGTCATCTCTATGGGCCGAAAAGGTCCTTTCATGTGGGAGTATTTCACGGCTCCCCTCTTCTTCTATTCGGACCAATGCGATTATTCCCCACCGGGTTCGAGGGGGCTCCTGGCCCCCTGGGCTGTAAGTCAGCGAGGTGACATAGATGCAGGGTTGATCGGCACGGATCAGGGTACCATCCGATTCCCACCTCAAAAGGCAGTCTGCCGCTCGGGTATACTGATTGTCCCAATCAGAATCGCCGGTCTTTTTCTTGGCCAGGATCAAGCGGATGACATTATGGGGGTCTCTCTGGTAGTACGACTCCTGCTGCTCCTCCGTGATCACGTCGTATGGGGGGGCAACCAGGCTTGCTAAGTCTTGCCTGGTGTGAAAGTTATATGTTAGTCCCTTAAAGGGGGCGATAACAGCCATTTTTGATTCCTTCTGATCCCAAAAAAATGAACATCGTAACACTTTAGCTTTTTGAAACCCGGGAAATGGGGATTCTGGACCCCCATTCCCCTGCCTAAGCTCCAATTCTGAAAGAAGCTAAAATGATACTAAACATCTAATATCACTCCGGGAATGTGTCAAGGGAATTTGGTCCAAGGAGGTTTTGTCGATGACTTTGGTGAACAGGAATGGGCATGATGCTGGCGGACCCAGAGAGGCCCCGGACCTCATCATAGAAGGGGGGGTGCTTGTCACAATGACGGAAGATGATGAGCCTGTGTGGGGTGCCAGGGTCTGTATAGCGGATGGGCGGATTGTTCGGATTGAGAGCGCCGATGAAAGAGAGACCCCTATGGGGTCAAGAGCGGAGATTATTAATGCAAGGGACTGTATTGTCATGCCTGGGCTGATCAATGCCCACAGCCATGCGGCCATGAGCATCTTTAGGGGCTTTGCCGATGACCTGCCACTGGGACAATGGCTCTTTGAAAAGATCTTCCCAGCCGAGGCAAAATTCCTCAACCCTGATACGGTCTACTGGGGTTCTCTCCTTGCATGTCTGGAGATGATTTTGTCGGGGACCACCTGCTTTGTGGACGGATATTTTTTTCAGGACGGGACAGTTCACGCGGTAAAGGAGTCGGGGCTCAGGGCGCTTATCGCCCAGGGGGTCATAGACTTCCCCGCGCCGGGGGTTGAGGATCCGAAGGAAAATATCGCCACAGCAAGGAGATTCGTAGAGAGTTGGATGGGGTTTTCGGGAGAGATCACACCGGGTGTTTTTTGTCACAGCCCTGTGACCTGTTCGGAGCAGACACTCAGGGCCGCATCCCGGCTGTCACGGGAGTTTGATCTTCCGCTTCAGATCCACCTTTCGGAGACCTCTCAAGAGGTCGGTGAGGTCATAAAGAGGTCGGGGAAGAGACCGGTTCATTTCCTGGATGGATTGGGTCTGATAGACCCCGGGCTTATTGCCGTCCATGCGGTGCACCTGGATCAGGGGGAGATGGAGTGTCTCAGGGAAAAGGGGGTCAAGATTGTCCATACCCCTGAAAGCAACATGAAACTGGGCTCTGGCACGGCCCGGATCTCGACCATGTTAAAGCTGGGTTTGACCGTCGGATTGGGTACAGATGGGTGCTCATCAAACAATAACCTGGATCTTTTCCAGGAGATGGATACTGCGGCCAAGCTGAGTAAGGTCACCGAACTCGATCCCACCAGCCTGGACGCACGGGCTGTCCTCAGGATGTCTACCATTGGCGGAGCGGCCGTCATGGGACTTGAAAATGAGATTGGCAGCCTGGAGGAGGGGAAAAGGGCTGATATCATTGTGGTTGACCTTGCCAGCCCCCACTTATGTCCCGTCTACGATCCCTTTTCGGCCCTTGTCTACTCTGCCGATGGTGCGGATGTCAAAGATGTTATCGTGAACGGAAAGGTCTTGATGAAGGATAGACAACCGACCACGTTGAATCCACCGGAGATCATGGACAGGGTAAGGGACATAGGCAAAAAGATACGTATCTGAAGCGGGCTGTCGTGGGAGGCTAGGATTCCCCGAGGAATTGGATCACCGATCTGATGGCCTCCCGGTGGTCTGTCACATAGTGAATCCCGCTTATCTCTTTCCAGGTGTCAAGCCCGATGACCGGTTTGTTTATTTTGAGTGCCAGTGCAATCTCAGAGAGTGTCCCGTACCCCCCTGCGATGGCTACCACCACGTCAGATGCCCTGACTACAAGCAGATTTCTCCCATCACCAAGACCGGTGGGAATGGGGATGCGAATAAACGGGTTGGCCGATTGTTTGGTGAGCCCCGGAAGAAGACCCACAGTCAATCCTCCTGCCTCTGCGCAACCCCTGGCAGCGCCTTCCATCACTCCCCCAAGCCCGCCGCAGATGAGGAGCCATCCCCTTTTCCCTATCTCAAAGCCCAGATTTCTGGCAAGCTGGTAGGTCGTATCGGGACATGTGCCTGTACCTATGATACCGATATGATGGGGCCTTTCCATGACATCACCCTCCATGCCTACAAAATATTTGCCATCAGGGATATTAACTGATATCTAAATCCTTCATAGACTTAGTACATGGTTTCATAAATACGGTCGCGCATCTTGAGGAACTGGATTCCCCGCTTTGCGGGAAATGACAGAATATTGGACAATTATGAGACGGTTAACATCCTATAGCGTGCCCTTGTTATGACTTCAAGTCATTCTTTGGCAGGAGGTATCTCAAAGGTAACCAGAATCCATTCACCCCCCCAGGGTTTTTGAGAAGTTACTCTCAAAGGGTGAAAAGGTTTATCAGAGGATCTTACAATCTTTTTAGAGAGTAGACATATGCAGAAAAAGAAAAGAACGGGTTTGCTATTGACGATCGGGGCAATTGTGGTGCTCCTGGGAGGCCTTGGCTGGTTTTTGACAGGTGTCTTTGAGGGGGAAAAACCAGGTCTGGACATCGGGCCCCTACCCGAGTACCTGACGGGAAGCCAGAAATTCAGGCTTGCTGTCACCGATATGAAGAGGGGGCTCAGGGAACTCGATGTCTCTGTCAGCCAAGAGGGGCGGGAGATCAAGATCCTTGACAAGAAATTCCCGTTTAGTGGTCTGCTCAATCGGGATGGGGTCCATCGGTTTGAGACGGAATTCTCTATAGATCCCTCCAAACTCAACCTGACCCAGGGGCGCGTGGACCTGAAGGTCCGTGTCTGGGATTATTCCAGAAGGAGCGGGGGGGACGGAAACCTCTCGCTGGTTCAGCATAAGATGCTTGTGGATACTGTCCCACCCGCCATCAGGGCAATAAGCCGCCTGCACTATATCAATGAAGGAGGGGCAGGTCTTGTCGTGTACCAGGCCTCTTCAGATTCTATCGAGAGTGGCCTTTTCGTGAACGAGCTATTCTTCCCTGGTTTTCCTGCTGATAAGGAATCGAAAGAAGGCCTCCATGTCTGCTATTTTGCTATCCCCTTCAATATCCAACCCAATCCAGAGGTATATCTTTGGGCAAGAGATAGGGCAGGGAACCTCTCAAAGGCCAGGTTTTACTACCGCATCAGGGATAGGCGGTTCCGGACGGTGAAGGTCAATGTTACGGATCGATTCTTAAAACACATCCTTTCCTATTTTTCGTTTTATCATTTTAAGCCGGGAGAGACCGGCATTGAAAAATTTCTCCAAATCAACAGAGACTTGAGGAAAGAGAATAACCAGACATTTTACGATCTCAGAAAAAAGACCGGTCCTGATCGGATGTGGAATGGGCCATGGCTGAGACAAAAAAACGTCGCCAACATGGCAAGCTTTGGGGAGCATCGGATCTATTATTATGAGGGAAAAGAGATCGATGAAGAGACACATCTGGGTGTGGACTTGGCATCCTTGGCCAACTCGGATGTCGTGGCTGCCAACAATGGCCGGGTAATTATGGCCGGTCGTGTCGGGATATATGGGTTGACAGTGGTCCTGGATCATGGACAGGGGCTCGCCTCGGTATACTCGCACCTGAGCAAGATTAATGTCAAGCCGGGCCAGGAGGTCATGAAAGGCGAGGTTGTCGGGGTTACGGGACAGACCGGGCTTGCCGGGGGAGACCATCTCCATTTTGGTATCATGGTGAGCGGTGTTTTTGTAAACCCCATAGAGTGGTGGGACAGCCACTGGGTCCAGGATAATGCCACCAGAAAGCTGGCGCTTTTGAATAAATAGCCAAGGTCCGCTTTGAAATGACCGGGATGAAGAATGTGACAAAGAGGAGCAAGACTGGAGCCTATGGGCCGCTTGTCGGTCTACTTATGGCGGCAATGCTGTTTCTATCTCCCCAGATCCTTTTGGCGGTTGATCGGCCTCACAGGGAACATGTCGTGGGTGGTCCGTGCGATTATAGGGAATACAAGGGCCAGGCCAAAATCGTCTCCGTCAAGAAAAGGATCATCAAGACGCAGACCGATCCTTCCCAAAAAGATCGTTATGAGGTCAGATTCCTGTTTCATACTGATCAGGTCATCCAGGAGCCATACGTTGGGGTCGAAGGAAAAGGGTATCTCCTCTTGAAAAAAGACGCCTCTTATCCTGGAGCAAGTTTCTTGTGCGAATATGGTATTGAAGTCGGTAAGGTCTTTCCATGTAGTATGAAAGTGATTACCAAAGGAACTTGCACGCCGATCATCTTTGAATTTCCAACTATGGATTAAGTCAAAAAGACCCTCTCCGGTCGTCACTCCCGCGAACCCCGGCCCGAATCCGGCATCCGGGGCGGGCGTAGGAGTCCGGGGATGGTTGGTTTTCCCGAATCCCCATCCCCCTGTCCAAGTAAAAGTTTTGAAAATGGCTAAATTGATACAAACATCAAATTTTTGACTTGAATGGCTCTTGTGACACGCCATAACCGACAAAAGAGTCCTATAATAAGAAAGGGGCTCCTGTGGGTGATCTTTGGGATCGCTGTGGGTTTGATGTGTGCCCAAGAGGTACCCGCAGATGAGGATTCAAATACCAACACCATAATGCATCCGGACCTGGAGACACGTCTGAGATGGTTCGAACAATACCAAAACGCGCCACGGGCACGGATAGACAAATCCCTTGGCGGTGCCATCGCCCCCAGGGGTTCATTAAATCTTCTCAGCCGCCTCCAATACACGCCCTCCGAAAGGGATCAAGGGAGCTGCGGGAATTGCTGGGTATGGGCGGGGACAGGAGTGATGGGGATTGCCCTCAGTGTCCAGAAAGGTCTCTCTGAACGCCTTTCCGTGCAGTATCTGAACTCGTGCGACGGCACGGGTTCTAGCTATGCCTGTTGTGGCGGGTGGCTGGAAGACCTTGCGGACTTTTATAAAACCACCAGCCAGGCCATTCCATGGTCCAACACAAATGCAGGCTGGCAGGACGGGAGCAAGGGATGTGCGGCCGGGTCATCCGATAGATCCTGCGCTTCTATTTCTACCTCGCCCCAATATGTTATCGATTCCATTGAAGCGGAGAGCATCACAACGTATGGGGTTGGAAAATCACAGGCCATTTCAAACATAAAAAATGTGCTAAACCAGAACAGGGCTGTCTGGTTTGCCTGGTTTTTGCCGAACAGCGACGACTGGAATGTCTTTCGCACCTTTTGGAACACGGAAGGGGAGACCAGTACCTGGAAACCCGATTACTCGTGTGGCCACACCTGGGTTGAAGGGGGTGGCGGTGGTCATGCGGTGCTGTGCGTGGGGTATAACGATGATGATCCAAACGACTCCTACTGGATAATGTTAAACAGTTGGGGGATCACTGGAGGCCGCCCCAATGGGATCTTCCGGGTAGACATGGATATGGACTATGATTGCTATTACCTTGATGGTTGGTTTCCATATCAAAGCATCTACTGGCAGACGCTGGATGTCCAGTTCGGCGCCGTCGGGCTCCTTTATGTTGACCCATCCGGCTCATGTGGTGGCAATACCCCCTGTTACACGACCATACAGGGGGCTGTTGATGCGGCCAGCTCAGGAAATGCCATCAGGATGGCTCAGGGGACCTACAACGAAGACATCGTCTTGAACACCGCAAAGTCCCTGACACTTCAGGGCGGGTGGGATCCCTCCTTTACAATCCGATCATCAAGCACAACAATAAGATCCCTGACAATTGGCAGCAGTGGCGGGACCATCACTGCAGAGTATCTGGTCATACAATAAGCTTATCTCGTGGCAGTCTAGCCTTTTTCAAAATTGACACTTGGACAGGGGAATCCCCATTCCCCGGGTTTCACAGAGTGTTACTTTATCTCAAGAAAATTGTCCCCATCACTTCAAGGATTGTCCTGTTACTGCTGAAATCGTTGATCTCCTCAAAAAAGAATGTTTCATCTCTCTTGTAAATCTTTGTGATACCCGATCCAAATTGTGCTATAATAACAGTCAAATTACGGAGGAATTGTGCCGCAATTGGTCTTGCCAGAGATTGCCCCAGGGAGGTCATGCATTTTTGGGTGTGATCTACCCATTTGATTTTTCGGACATTTTAGGGGAATTGTTCTGGCTGGTTTGTCTTGCATAATTCTCGCATTTGTTTAGATTATTGGGGCCAAAAGCAATACCAAAAATCCATCCCTCCGGGTTCTTGAGAAATCGCGGTTAAGAGATCCTTTGTGAGCGGGAAGTGTTGAGAAAGTTCCTCTTTTTTACATTTTTGTCTTTTGTGCTCTTTTGGTCTTCGAATGGGCAGCGGGCATGGGCATCCAATGCAAAGTTGGACGTATTACCGGAAGGGCCTTCTTTGCGGAAAGACACCTCGGGTCTCATACTCGTAAAATTTCGGCCCGGGATATCGGATGATAAGATTGAGTCGGTTCTACAGAGGATCGGCCTGGTGGTTCTAAAATCATATACCCACATGCGCATTTCTGTCCTTAAGGTGATAGACAAAAACAAGTCCACAAAAGACGCCATAAGGGAACTGAATGAATCTGGAATAGTTGCGTATGCAGAACCGGACTATGGCGTGCGCATAAATGACAGGACGAGCGATCCATAATCCTGGTACATTTTTTGGCAAGGAAGAGGCAAATTTCCTGAGGCAGGTGCCTGAGCTCAAGGGTAATGGCTACCAGATAAATAATACCAGAGATTTACGGTCGAAATGCCTTCGGGCAATATGCGGTATAGAGGAATGACCAAGAGATTCCTATTCCTGGGAGGATTGCTTTTTATCTGCTTTGCGGTTCCATTTGGGGCATGGGGAGATGCACCCCTCTGGAGAAGCGAAGTCCCAGCCAAAAAACCATCCAAGAAGAAGATTTCCTCGGATCGAATAATCATAAAGTACAAGCCAGGTCGATCATTTTCTAATCTAAGCCAAAAGGCTGACACGTCTAAAGTCAAAAAAGAGAAGGAATTCAAACAGTTTGGTATTTCAGTGTTAAAAAAGCTTGATAAGGACCAGGATGTCAAAGAGGTCATAAAGGAACTCTATGAAACAGGGGAGATAAAATATGCGGAGCCGGACTATGTCGTCAACATAGACCTGACGCCCAATGATCCGCAATTTGGCCAACTCTGGGGGTTACTCAACACAGGTCAAAGCGGGGGCACAATCGATGCTGATATTGACGCATCTGATGCATGGGACATCAGCACCGGCAGTTCGGCCATCGTCGTGGGGGTCATCGATACAGGCGTTGATTACAATCATGAAGACCTGGCAGCCAACATGTGGACCAACCCGGGTGAAATCGCCGGAAATGGCATTGATGACGATGGAAATGGTTACGTTGATGATGTTTACGGCATTGATGCGTATAACAATGACAGCGATCCCTTTGATGACCATGGCCACGGCACGCATTGCTCGGGGACGATCGGGGCGGTAGGAAACAACGGTATCGGGGTCGTCGGGGTGAACTGGAATGTCAAGATCATGGCCCTCAAGTTTCTCAGCTCTGGTGGCAGCGGTTCTACCTCGGATGCCATAGAATGCCTCAATTATGCCGTTATGATGAGGAATACCTACGGCGTTGACATAAGACTCACGAGCAACAGCTGGGGTGGAGGAGGGTACAGCCAGGCGCTTCGTGACGCCATAGAGGCCTCAAAGGATGCGGGGATGCTCTTTGTGGCGGCTGCAGGGAATTCGTCGACCGATAATGACAGCAGCCCCCATTATCCCTCTTCCTACGATAACGAAAACCTCATTGCCGTTGCATCGACGGATAGAAATGACAACCTGTCCTCATTTTCCTGTTACGGCGCCACCAGCGTCGACCTGGGGGCTCCGGGGAGTTCCGTACTGAGTACCACGCCGGGGAACACCTATTCCACCTTTAGCGGTACATCCATGGCCACACCCCATGTGGCCGGTGCTGCTGCCCTGATTTGGGCGAGATACCCCTCATATACCTATAGCGGTGTCAAAAACCTAATCATGAACACAGTCGATTCCCTGTCTTCGTTGTCGGGCAAGGTGGTATCCGGTGGCAGGCTTAATGTCTATAATGCCCTTTCCTGCAGCCCTGGGAACCCCTCGATGACCGTGGTTTCTCCGGCCTCTGGATTTTCTGCCTCGGTGGATCAGAATACGACTGTTTCTGTGAGGTTAACCGATTGTGGCTCTCCGGTCACCGGTGCAACAGTCACTGTCAACCCCACCAACGGTGATTCATCGTTTAACCTGTTGGACAATGGCGTTTCTCCAGATACCACGGCAAACGATGGAAAATATTCTGGCACCTGGACCCCTTCTAGGACCGGAGCTGTTACCCTCAATATTGAAGCCACTGGTTTTGGTGATACCCTTAGCGGGTCTGTGAGTGGAAATGTCATTGAGAACTATGCCTATGATGATCAGGTAACGTATAGCTGGATAGATGCCAGCACAGGGACCAGGATTTCGCCCTTCTATGATGATGACTACGAGACAATAACCATTGGATTTAATTTCGTGTTCTATGGTAATACCTACAGTACGGTCAAGATCTCGTCGAATGGTTATCTTACCTTTGGTACAGATGGCACTGACTATACCAACGACCCCATTCCCTCCATAACCGACCCGAACGACTTTATCGCCCCCTTTTGGGACGATCTAAACCCGTACCAAGGGGGCTCTGTCTACTATCTTCTCCAAGGGACTGCTCCCAATCGAAGCCTGACAATAGAGTGGCAGAACGTTCCGCACTATTATAATACTGGAGCGGTAACCTTCGAGGTGACCCTCTACGAGGGGAGCAACAACATTGTTTTCCAGTATCAGGACGTCGATTTTGGAACTTCCAGGTATAACGGGGGCGCATCTGCCACCATCGGGATCGAGAATGCTGGCGGCAGTGTGGGGGTCGAGTATTCCTGTAATCAGGCCTCTGTGTCCTCGGAAAAGGCAATACTGTTTTCGGCAGGCCCCAGCGAACCAAGTGTCACCACAGGAGGCGCCACATCGGTTTCATCTACATCAGCCACCCTGAACGGCACGGTGAATCCGAATCGTTCCTCAACAACGGTCACGTTTGAATACGGCACCACGACGAGCTATGGCAGCACGGTGAGTGCGGCACAGAGCCCGATTACGGGGGCAAGTTCTCAGGGGGTGAGTGCCGGGGTTGCAGGACTCAAAGCGGGCACGACCTACCACTTTCGGGTGAAGGCGACCAATAGTTTAGGGACGAACTATGGAGGGGACAAGTCGTTTACAACCGCGACACCTCTTACGATTTACGTAGAACCCGGTGGATCGTGCGGGGGAAATAGCCCTTGCTATACAACCCTACAGGAGGGGATCACTTCTGCCGGTGCTGAAAGCACCATCAAGATAGCCAAAGGCACATACGGTGAGACTCTTACCCTGAGTCAGTCCAAAACCCTAACCCTCCAGGGCGGGTGGAATTCCACATTCACGACCCAAACCTCCGGTACGATAATAAAAGCCCCCAGGATCACCAGCGGATCAATCACCTTCCAGAACCTGATAATAAGGCCTTAGGGCGTAACTTCTCAAAAACCCGGGGATAGATCGATTGTGGTGTGGCATGGGGGCATGTGGAAGAAAAAAAGACCCCCATGCCACACCTTTCCCCCTGTTCTTTGAGATGTTACCTTAGGGCTGGCTCAAAACAATACCTCGCAGAATTGACGTCCGGATTTCAGTCAGATTTGGCTGCGCCGATTGAGCAAGATCACCCCAGAAAGATAGGCTCCGCCCCTATGGAATCTTGTCAAGAAAAACGCAGTGGCGGAAACGGGCCACGCCCCGCACAGGTCGAAAAGCTTCGGTAGTTAAAACAGGGGACGCCCGGTCTTTCTGAATTGCGCCATGATTGCCTGGCATTCACGGGCATACCGCCGGGCGCGGCCGGGATCATTTCGTCTTGAACTCATTGAGATGATGATATACTTCTGGTGTTCATAGAGGAGATAGAATAGCCGTCGGATGGCGGTATCACCAGAGTGGGTGTTTACGACCCTGCCATAGCCTTCCCAGAATGCAGGGCGGGTAATCCCGCAGTACTCTGCAATCGCCATATCCCATTCTGTATCCCCCCAACACGCGCGGTCAAAATCAATGACACCGGTGACCTCGCCGTCAGGTTGAACCAGAAGATTGGTTATCCATAAATCGCCGTGGCACAGGGTGGAAGTCTGGCATGATTCAAAAACTCCCAGGTGCTCCTCCAAAAGCGCCATGGCATCGTTTGCCTGGGTCTGCGAATACACCCCACAGGAACAGATATCATCCAGTTCCTTGTGGTACATAACCCTGAAGGCGTCTCGCCAGCTGGATTGTGGTTCCATGCAGTTGTGTTCACCGAGGTAGCCAAAGCGATTGTCTGGATCAACGACCTTGTGAATCTCGGCGACAAATTGTCCCCATTCGCAAAATGCCCGATCACCAGCCGTAGGGCTCAGTGTTACCGTACTCAGCGGTTTTCCCGGCAAACGGGGCATAATCAAAAAATCGCGATCGATCAAACGGCGGGAGAAATCGTACCCAAGGATCTGGGGTGCGGGTACTGATGTCTCTTTTAGAAGACGCCTGTGAATACCAGGTTCCTGCCGCATCATATGGTACTCATAAAAGAGCTGTAAAACCGAATCGGGCGGTGCTATCCGGAGAACAAATTCCTCGCCGTCTTCACTCAAAACCGCAAAGGTCTGTGAAAACTTGCCGGCACCGAATGGCCGACACGTCCAAGATCTTTCGCCCAACAGCGACTTTAGCAGTTCGCCGGCATATTGAGGTGTGATATTCAAGAAGATCTCCAAAAGGCAATTTTGAAGAAAGTTAAATGGCGTAACACTTTAGCCTTTTGAAACCCGGGGAATGGGGATTCCGTTTTTCGGGTGTATAACTCGCCCGTAAGAG
>CAZXCQ010000181.1:0-13466 GCA_964639275.1 uncultured Desulfobacteraceae bacterium
CCGCGACACCAAGCTTGGGAAGCTTGTACTCTACCAACTGAGCTATGCCCGCTCGTAAAACCCTTGCTGAACCATTTTATTGCACCGACCCGGCATAGTCAAGAACTATTTTAGAGCTAAAAAGCTCTTTTATCGCAAACATCTTGACATTTAACATGAACAAAAATAAGATTTTGATGGTCTCGTAAAAGGCCAAAAATCCTCTTTTTCTGTCATTCCGGCGAAAGCCGGAATCCAGTCTTTCAAAAAGGTTATAGACTCCGGCTGGAGTTTATCCCGTATTTGATACGGGGCCGGAGTGACGAGGCTTGGGACTTCTTACGAAACCATCAATTTTGTAACTTCTCAAAAACCCTGGGGGGCAAATGGATTCTGGCATGTGGACAAAAGACCCCGCGGCCTCCCCGGAGAGGGTCCGATCAAAGGGCAACACTGCCATATAGCACTGGAGAAAAAGACTATCCTTGGAAGATGAATCAGAACAAGGCCTTTTTGCCCAAATCAGGTCTCTGATCAAGAAAAAAATCCACTGGGGCAGCAGCAACAACCTGACCGAAGAAATCCATGACCTTATGGATGAAGGGCAGGCCAAGGGGCTCATCAGCAACGAAGAATCCCACATGGTATACGGTGTACTGGACCTGAAGGAGACAAAGGCCCAGTCCATTATGATCCCCCGTACAGAAGTTTTGTCGGCTCAAGTCGACGCCACCCTGGGCGAGGTGATCAAACTGGTAACCAGTTGCGGTCACACCCGAATCCCCATCCATAAAGACAACATCGACCACATCGTGGGCATCCTTCATTCAAAGGATCTCCTGAAGCTGTTGGGAGAGGACCCGGAATCTCAGATCCCGAACGACATCCTCAGACAGCCCTATTTTGTCCCTGAGTCGCGGATGGTTAGTGAACTGTTAAAAGACATGAAGGAAAAAAAGACCCATCTGGCGATAGTTACCGATGAGTATGGGGGTACCGCGGGAATCATTACAATAGAGGATATCCTGGAGGAAATCGTCGGAGAGATATTGGACGAGCATGACACCGAAGAACCCCTCGTGGATATCATCGACGAGAACTCCTTCCTGGTGGATGCCCGTTTGGAGGTGGGAAAGTTTCAGGAATACCTCAAAACGGAGCTGCCAAAGGGAGACTTTGAGTCTGTGGGCGGATTTGTTATCCACCTCCTGGGAAGGATACCCAAGGTAAACGAAAAGGTCTCATTTCAAGACCTGGAAATTACTATCAAAAAGGGGGACCAGCGGAAAGTTGATAAGGTCCTCATCACCCGAAAGACCCATCCCACCCCCCCCAAAGAGGAAAAAGACTCCCAGGCATGACTTTTTGTTGAATCGGCCCCCCAGGACTGCGCTGCAAACGTCCCGGTCCGGCGAAGGGCACTCTCTGTTTTATGGATTGATACCGGCTCAGGGTTACTCGAAAGATCGAATGATGTGGCTTTCCTTGCGTAGCATATTATTGGCCATACTTTCAGGGGTCATGTTGACCGCGTCCTTTCCGCCGGGAAGGCTTTGGTTTCTGTCGTGGTTTGCCCTGGTGCCTCTTCTCAAGGCACTGGAGGACAGATCGATTTCCCAGGGTTTCAAGCTAGGCCTCATTGCCGGTGAAGTCCATTTTCTTACCCTGATGTACTGGATCATCGTGGTGCTCGGGCATTATGGCCATCTGAATATATATGTCAGCCTTGTCCCCCTTATCTTGCTGACCCTCTATCTGGCCCTCTATATTGCCGCCTTTTCCAGCCTGATGACCTGCCTGGAGGGTTCCCGTTTTGACATCATTTTTATGGCAGGTTTTTGGGTCAGCCTTGAATTTATCAGGGGAAAACTCCTGACCGGTCTGCCCTGGTGCCTTTTGGGATATACCCAATACAAGCAATTGTATTTTATCCAGATTGCAGATCTCTGCGGCGTATATGGGCCCTCCTTCGTGATTGTCCTCATAAACGGACTCCTCTACCACATCCTGTTCAAACAACACCAAAGGCACCCAGCTCTGCTGAGATGGGAGGTGCCTGTAGTGGGCCTCGTGGTGGCCGGGACATTGGCATACGGACAATACCGTCTATCAGGGGGAAAGGCCGGGGAAAAACCGGACCGGATGGTTAACACGGCCATTGTCCAGGCCAACATCGACCAGTCCATAAAATGGGACCCGGCATACCAAACCAGCACGATGGCGATCTATCAGAGGCTCACACGAGAGGCCTACAATTTCAGACCCGGGCTTATTGTCTGGCCTGAAACGGCGCTCCCCTTTTTCTTCCAGGACAACCCGGACTTTTCTCCGCAGGTCTTTTCCATGGCAGAGGAGTCGGGGGCCATCTTTGTCTTTGGGAGTCCGGCCTATCAACATAGCCGGGGGGTGACAAGATATTATAACCGGGCCTATTTACTCGCACCCCACCCCCGACAACCACCCCAATATTATGATAAGGTCCACCTTGTGCCCTTTGGAGAATATGTTCCCCTCAAGAGGATCCTCTCTTTTGTAAGCCGCCTGGTCCCTGCGGCAGGTGACTTTGAGACAGGAAATACGATAACACCCCTCAGGAGTGATGATCTTTCAATGGGCATTTTGATATGCTTTGAGGCCGTCTTTCCTGAATTGGCACGCGAACTTGCGAGGAAAGGGGCCAGAATCCTCGTCAATCTCACAAATGATGCCTGGTTCGGGATGACCAGTGCGCCCTACCAGCATTTGAGTATGGCTATTTTCCGATCCGTTGAAAACCGAAGACCGATGATACGTGCGGCAAATACCGGGTTCAGTGCATTTGTCGGCACCCGAGGTGAAATCCTCAAAAAAAGCGACCTTTTCCACGAGGAGGTTTTGGAGGCCCCTGTGGATATATCCGGGGCATCCTTGACATTCTACACCCGTTTTGGAGATCTCTTTGCCATCTTCCTCCTCATCATCTCCCTTTTAAAGATCGGCTGCTTTCTCAAGGCCCGATGGATCGGGGGAGGAAAAAGGTCCTAACCCACTTGAATTTATTCTTTCTAGGATTACAATAACATCGTAGTCAGGCCAGCAGCCAAAAGGAGAAGAAAATGCAACAGGACATAATGGAAAGAATTGATCATATCTTGGGCCAACTGGATAAGTTAAGAGGTCATCTTTGACTTGGATAACCGAGAAGAAGAACTCAAAAAGATCGAAAAGATGATGTCAGATGCCAACTTCTGGAAAAAGGATCAAGGGGAGATATCCCGATTAAACCAGCAGCGTGCGCTGTTGCGGGAAAAGATCGATTCATGGCAAGAATTCTACCAGGAGACCGAGGAAGCCAAGATCCTTGCCCAAATGGCCTTTGAGGAGAACGATGAGCCCACCTTAAAAGAGGTAAAGGTGGTGGTGGATCGGATTCAAAAAAAGATAAAGAATCTGGAATTTGAGTCCCTGCTTGGAGATGCCGATGACAGGCGAAATGCGATTGTGGCTATCAATGCCGGGGCCGGCGGCACCGAGGCCCAGGACTGGGTGGAAATGCTCTTCAGGATGTACATCCGCTGGAGCGAAGAAAAGGGCATGAAGGCCCGGGTCATAGACTATCTCCCGGGTGACGAGGCGGGGATTAAAAACGTTACATTTACAGTTGACGGGCCATATGCCTACGGATACCTCAAGTCGGAACATGGCATCCACCGCATGGTCAGGATCTCACCTTTTGATGCGACCGGGAGAAGACACACCTCCTTTGCCTCAGTCTCTGTCCTTCCTGAAGTGGATACAGACATCATGATTGAAATCGATGAAAAGGACCTGAGAATCGACACTTACCGGGCAAGCGGTCCTGGAGGCCAGCACGTAAACAAGACGAGTTCAGCCGTCAGGATCACCCATCTTCCCACGGGAACGGTCGTGCAGTGTCAAAACGAAAAGTCCCAGCACCGAAATAAGGATATGGCCCTAAAGGTGCTCAGATCTAAGCTATACGACCTTGAGAAGAGAAAACGGGAAGAAAAAAAACAACAGATGCACCACTCCCAGAAAGAAATCGCCTGGGGTAGTCAAATCAGGTCATACGTCTTTAACCCTTACAGGATGGTCAAAGACCATCGGACAAATGTGGAGGTGGGTAACGTTGACGGGGTCATGAACGGGAACATCGACCTGTTTATCGATGCCTCTTTGAGGATGAAACAGCAACCCTGATATCAATTTAGCTTTCTTCAAAATTAGAACTGATGATATAAACCCTGATTATCCCCCTTGATAGGTCTGATCGATGGTCGCGATATAGTCCTTTATGCCCCTGGCGATCCCCTCGGCGAGCCATTTGTGGTAATTCTTGCTGAGCAACCTCCTTTTCTCGGTCCGGTTGGTGAGGAAACCGGCCTCCACCAGGACCGCAGGCATCTGGGCGCCAATCAACACATAAAAAGGGGCCTGCTTTACGCCGAGGTCTTTGACTGGCCCGTATTTGGTCCCGATATCGGTTACCATCCCCTTCTGGATCTTATACGCCAGCCGGCTCGATTCATGGATCTTGGTGTTTAGCATCAGGTCACTGAGAATGGACTGGAGGTCGCTGATATTCTTCTCTGAGGTGGCGTTTTCTCTTGCCGCCACCACCACAGCCCCCTCATCTGTGGCGATGTTGAGGAAATAGGTCTCAAGGCCTCTGACCCTCCTGCTTCTATGTGCATTGACATGGAGCGAAATAAAGAGGTCTGCCTTCCTCATATTGGCGATGGCTGTTCTCCGTTCCAGGGGTAAATAGATATCCTTGGTCCGGGTGAGGAAGACCTCGCAGCCGATCTCTTTTCGTAGCTCTTTGGCCAGGAGCCTGGCAATGCTCAGGGTAATATTCTTTTCTTTGATCCCCCCCCGGGCATTGCAGCCGGGATCTCTGCCCCCGTGCCCGGGGTCGATTACGATCCTCCTGACGTTGAGGCCAAGCTGCTGCGCAAGGGACACCTTCCCCTCCGGCCCTTTGGCCTTCCGGATGCCTTTTCTTGGCACCCTCTCCTTTTGGGCCAATCGTTGAATGTCCTCGGGTGCAGGCCTTTCAGATCTCCGGACATCAATAACGATTCGAGATGGGTCATAAAGGGGAAAGACCTTGTATTCCCCGATACTTTCCATGTCCAGGACCACCCGAACCGTATCCGCGGTGTACTGGCCCGCCCTGGCCCTCTTGAGCAGGTCATCCTTTATGGCTATGGTTCGGTCAATGTCCGAGGTCACATGGGCATTTTTGAGGTCCAGATAGAACCTGCGTGGTTTGCCAAGGGTGGGATCGGACTCTATGAGGTGGCATTCATATTTCACCCGGTCATCCAGATCGATCACCACCCGCGTGTAGTTTGGGGTCGACCAATAGCGGATATCTTTGACCGATACCAACCCGGGTCTTGACGCAGCAGGGACCTTCTTGGCCTCATTGCCTTCTCTCCTGCTAAGAACGACCGCAAGCCGATCCAGCATCTTCTTGGCCCTGGGTCTCATATCCCCCGACGGGAATTTCACCTCCACCTTTAGAAACTCCACATAGGCCCGGCTCGGATCCTTCTTGTACTTGTAGAAGATTTCCCCGATTCGATACTGGGCGTCATCTGCAAGAAGATGAGACGGATATTGATCGACGATGCGTTTGTAGAGGCTGACGGCTTCATGGAGGTATTTGGCGCTGCCGGAATATCTGTGGAGCCCCGTGTATAGTCCGGCTGAATGGTATATCGCCCAAGGTGCCTGATCGCTCTTGGGATAGCGGGTATAGACTTTTTTGTATCGCTCGATACACCTTAACCAGTTGTCACGATATTTCTTTTTCTTCTGGGAGCGATACAGGGCCTCTCGGCACCTATCGGCCTCCTTGAGAAGGATGGCGGGTTTATTGGGGGTCTTGCAGACTGCCTCAGGTCCGGCCAGAAAGGACACAGCCAAAAAGATCAACAGGAGGGTTTGATAGACCTTCTTTTCCATCCCTTGCGTACTGTTTCTTATGCACACACCCGTTGGGCAATCCCTCAATGGGTTATGAACTCTAGAGAGATCACCAGGTATCAGATTTTACGCTCTCCTTTAATTTGTTGAGTTCTATCAGGGCCTCAAGAGGGGTCATGGAAGAGATGTCAAGCCCCCTGATCCATTCCCTCAGTCTCCCATCCTGGGATCCAAAAAGCCCCAATTGCACCATTTCTCCCTTATCCTTTTTGAGTGGTGTCCTGGCCAGACGGGGCCTGCCTATCTCATCCAACTCCGTCCCCTCAAGGTTGTTGAGAATCTCCTTGGCCCTGGCAATGACACCTTGGGGTAATCCGGCAATCTGTGCCACCTGTATGCCATAGCTTCGGTTTGTCCCGCCAGGGACGAGTTTTCTCAAAAAGATGATCTGGTCGTTCCACTCCCGGACGGCAATATTGAAATTCTTTGCCCTCTGTTTTGTACCGACAAGTTCGGTCAGCTCATGATAGTGGGTGGCAAAGAGGGTGCGCACCCCCGCCCCCTTCCTGTCGTGCAGGGCCTCTGCAACGGCCCAGGCAATACTGAGGCCGTCGTAGGTGCTTGTGCCGCGTCCGATTTCATCCAGTATGACCAGGCTCCGGGGTGTTGCGTATCGCAGGATGTTGGCTGTTTCATTCATTTCCACCATAAAGGTACTCTGGCCCTTTGCCAGATCATCAGAGGCACCCACACGGGTAAAGATACGGTCCACGAGGCCTATAACCGCCTTTGAGGCGGGGACAAAGCTCCCCATCTGCGCCATCAGCACGGTCAAGGCGGTCTGCCTGATGATGGTGGACTTCCCTGCCATATTTGGGCCGGTGATGATCAACATCTGCTGTTCGGCTGAATCGAGGCGGATATCATTTGGTACAAAGTCCTCATCTTTGACACTCTGCTCTATGACCGGATGTCTTCCCTCTCGGATATCGATTCCGAGGCCGTCGTTGACCTCGGGGCAGACGTAGTTGTTGGTCTCTGCAGCCTCGGCCAGCCCGGCCAGGACGTCGATCTGGGCGATCAGCCCCGCGGTCTCTTTGATCCGCTGATTGTTAGAGGCTATCTTTTCCCGGATCTTCTCAAAGATCTCCAATTCCATCTCCACCCGTCTCTCTTCGGCCCCCAGCACCTGTTCTTCCATGGCCTTTAGGGACTCGGTAATGTAGCGCTCTCCATTGACCAGGGTCTGCTTTCTGATATAGTCCGGGGGCACGAGGTGGAGATTGGGCTTTGAGATCTGAACGTAATACCCGAAGACCTTGTTAAATCCCACCTTGAGACTTGATATCCCGGTCCTTTTTTGTTCTAAAGCGGCAAATTCGGTTATCCAGCTCTTCCCATCGCGGCTCATTGAAATCAGCTTGTCCAGGTCGGCATCATACCCCTCTTTGATGATCCCGCCCTCCCTCAGAGAGACCGGCGGCTCTTCATGTATGGCCTCTTCGATCAAATCCCCGATGTCCTGAAGGGTATCCAGCCGTGAGGAGATATCGGAGAGTAGTGTGCTCGTTGATCCGCCTATGGCCTGCTTGATAAACGGAAGCCTTTGTATGGAGGATTTGAGGGCCAAGAGATCCCTTGCATTCGCCCTCCTCAGGGCAATGCGACCGTTTAGACGCTCCAGATCATAGATCTCTTCAAATGTCTCTCTGACCCTGTCACGGCCCATCGGATCATCCCTGAACCACGCCACGGCCGCGAGCCGCTTGCGGATCCTGTCCAAATCGATGAGGGGATAGGCGATCCATTTCTTTTGGAGACGACTCCCCATAGGGGTAACCGTCCGATCCAGAATCTCAAACAGAGAACCCTTGACCGATTGCCGCCGCATGGTCTTTAGCAGTTCCAGGTGGGTACAGGTGGACTCGTCGAGTAACATAAAATCGTCTATATGATAGCTGACGATCTCGTTGATATGGCAGGGGAACCCCTTCTGGGTGTGCCGGAGATAGTGAACAAGCGCACCGGCCGCCCTGATCCCCTGTGCCATGTCCTGGCATCCAAATCCGGCCAAGGACCTGACACCCAGTTGCTCCTTCAAGAGGTCCTCGGCCACCCGGGAATCAAATAGATCCTTCTCTAACATCTCCAGCCGATACCGGGAAAGTCCCTTCTGTTTCGATAAGAGCCCGTTTTCAGGGATTATGAGTTCGGCAGGGTCAATTCTCCCCAACTCGTCCAAGAGCTTCTCAAATGTCTGGACTTCTGTGACGCAAAACTCGCCGGTTGAGAGTTCCAGGTGGGCCAGGCCGTACATCTCATCTCCGTCCGAGCCGGGATGAGTCCTATCCCGGGCAGGCCCTACGGATATGGCCCCCATATACAGGTGGGTCTTATTGTCCACATCTCGTTCATCAATGATTGAGCCGGGGGTAACCAGCCTCACCACCTCTCTCTTGACAATTCCCTTGCTGGACTTTGGATCTCCAGTCTGTTCACAGATCGCAACCTTCCTCCCACTATCCACAAGCTTGCCGACATAGGAACGATAGGCATGATAAGGCACGCCGCACATGGGGACCTTTTCCCCCCTGTAGGTTCCCCTGGCCGTCAGGGTAATTCCCAGGGTCCTTGCGGCGATCCGCGCATCATTAAAAAACATCTCGTAAAAGTCCCCCATGCGGAAAAACAGGATAGCATCAGGATATTCTTCCTTGATGCGCATATATTGCCGCAACATGGGTGTGAGCTGCGTCATCTGATTACCCTTTTGTATCCTGTTATTGCCACCTTCACTGCAACAACCCCAAGCCCCAAGAGCCCATGCCACACCTTTACCCCTGCCGATACGCTTAAGAGGCCTCTATCACAGTCCCTCCAGAGTTGATCAGATCAATTGTATCCCAGTTCTTGCACTGGGGGCATTGCCATTGAAGCTCCTTTGGCGAGAACCCGCATTGTTTACATTGGAATCTGAGATAGGGCATTGTTAGATACTGGATAAGCTCCTTATAGGCCGTCAGGGCCTCGTCCTCTTTTCCCTGGGCCAGCAATATCTCCCCTTTGAACCTCCTGGCCTCCCAGAATGTGGGGGCCAGTTCCAGGGCACTGGATATCTCCCCCAGGGCACCCTCAATGTCGTTTTCATTATAGAGATAACGGGCGAGCGCCAAATGAGTAAATGCATCGGAGTTCAACTCCGAACACTCCCTCAAAAAGATCTCGACCGGTTTTAGGTTCTCCATCCTTGAGTAGGCGCCTTCGAGACGGCGATAGGCAAGGAAGGTAAACTGAGGCATCTCTTCCACGACCTTTTTCCATACGGATATGGCCTTCTTGTATTCCCGGTTGGCAAAATGGAGATCACCCAGGTGAAGGTAGGCGTCCACACACTCCTTGTGAGTGGCTATGGCCTTGGTAAAAAAAGAGTTTGCCTTGTTCAGCTCTCCCTTTTGCTGGTGGAACTTCCCCATCTCGACCAGATGGTGGGCCAGGATGTGATCATGGTCCCCTTTGGCCAGCCGGGCAATCTTCTGCCGTGTCCGAAAGGCATTTTCCCAGTCCCTTAGTTCCTCATAGATCCTTTCCATCTCTTGCAGGGCCTTCAGATTGGTGGGGTCCTTCTGTACCAGCTTTTGGAATGTGCTCAGCGCGCGGTTCAAAAAGCCACCCTTGCGATAATCCAGGCCCAGATCCAAAAGGGCCTGAAGGGCGATCTGCTTATCGATGGTTGGTCTCAAAATGATATTCTGGCGGATACGGATTGCCCTGTCGATGTCGCCTTTTGATCGGTACAGGTTACCAAGGGCCACATAGGTCTCTACCGTATCAGAGTTGACCTGAACCGACTTGGTGAATTCTTCGATCGCCTGGTCATGGTCGTTGGAAAGGATGTATTGGATTCCTTTAAAGAAGGACTTATCCCCCTTATCGGGAGTCGCCTTTTTTGGCCCTGAACCGGGGGTACGACGGATACCCCAACCGATAATCAGGCCCACTGCCAGGGCAATGATAGCGGCCAAAAGGACCTGCAGGTTACCGGGTTCAGCAAGCCATAGCCATAAGGAATGCAAGTTGAAATATCTCCTCTCCCCTGATTACCCTTTAAAATTACCCGATCCCCCGGCCGTGCCGCTTTCTTCCACCCCAACCCTATCCGGGGGATACCTGGCCTTCCTGACACTCCCCTGCATTATGCCCCCTCATGAACACAGGATTCAGAGGGCCATTTCTTCTCTTTGTATATGATGAGATTGCCCGCTCCATATTGGGTAAACACTTGATCAGGGGGGAAGGCTGGCAGTGCTCCCGAGCCCTTCAATTCGGAGCAGATTATGCCGGACGGATCTAAACTCAAAAGGGGTCTTTCTTTATGTTTTTGGAGCTTGCTCAGAGCCCATATCTTCGGTGGTTACGGGTAGATTCCTCAAGGAACTCAGTTCCTTATCCTTTTCTGTGACATCCCTCATGAGGGTTCGGATTTGTCTCTTGAGACGGAGACGCTCGGTGATTCCATACAATCCTGAAGCAAGGACACCGATAATAAAAGTGATGATTGCTATGAGGGAGAGGGGCACCTGGGAGGTCTGATAATTTAAAAAACCAAGGTTGATCTTAAAGGTTACAGGGGTTGCCAGGGCATCATAATTTTGAACAGCCAGGATCACAACAAGCAACAAGAACAATATCACAAGTATCACCTTTACGTTCTTCATCACTTACCTCCAGGATCTAATTTGAGTTCTTCAAAATGGAGTAAGAGCCTGCGATAGGTCTCTTTAATGTGCTCGGGAATGACTCTGACTTCCGCAAACACCGCCATAAAATTGGTATCCCCATTCCAGCGCGGTACAATGTGAAAATGGATATGTTCCGCCATGCCAGCCCCGGCGACCTTACCGAGGTTCAATCCTATGTTAAATCCTTCGGGTTTCATTACCCTTTTCAAGATCCCGATGGCCCTGCCAACCGTGCCCAGGAGATCCAGCGTCTCCTCTTGTGAAAGCGACTCCAGGTCCGGCACATGACTCACCGGTGCCACCAAGAGGTGTCCATTGATATATGGGAAACGATTCATCATGACCATGGTCAGAGATCCCAGGTGCAAGATGAGCCGTGCCTCGTCTTGGCTCCTATCGTGGCCGGGGCAGAAGATGCAAGGCCCCCTCCTCTGGTCTGAAAGGATGTATTCCATTCTCCATGGTGCCCAGAGCGCCTTCATACGGCCCCTCACAATGTAACGATTTCCCCGCGGATTCTGCCAGAAATCTCTAACATGCCGATTGTGTGTCTGGATGAAGAAGAATAACCCGTTGCAGTTCCGGGATTGAACAGGAGCACCCCTTGCCTTACCCTATTGGCCGCATGGTGTGAATGGCCGTAAACGATGACATCAACGTCTTGAAATTCGGACCAGATACGATCCTCAAGACCCGCGGCAGATCCCCACCCGTGGATCAGTCCCATGCGATATTGCCCCAATTCCACGATTTTTTTTCCGGGAAGGAGCTCCTTTACCTCATAGGGATCCATGTTTCCATGCACCCCATGAAATGTCTTTTTGCTCAAGAAGTCAATGACTTCAGGGGAAACAATGTCGCCCGCATGGAGAATAACGTCTTTTTCAGCCAGGTAATTATCATAGATTTCCCTGAGCTCTTTAGTCACCCGGTGTAGGTGCGTATCCGAAAGGACTCCGATCTTCATCATCATGATCAAAAGGTCTCGGTTCAGCCTACCCGGCTCCAGGGCAAAACATCCGTGCCCAGGGCCAAAAGCAACAAACCCAAAGATTTTCTAAACAGTGATCTGGGTCAGAAGGAGTATACCAGCCTAAAAAAAAAAGACAAGGGCTAATCTGGTGGGTGTCAAAATCGTTTGACTCGGAGAGATTTCTTTTGTATTTCAGACAGGTATGACAGGCCATTGTCTTCGGGACTGCGTTATCCTCTCAGGCCTTGTTGGGCATGCGATGGCGTCGGCTATTTAAGGCTACATGAGGGGGATTAGCTATTTGCGGATAGTGAAAGTCTTGTTGAATGATCAATCTTGAGCCAAAAATTGGCACCGCTATGAGGTAAAAGCCATGCCGATCTATGAGTTCTATTGCCAGAAATGTCACATGATCTTTAACTTCTTCTCCAAATCGGTCAACACAGAGAAAAGACCAATGTGCCCCAAGTGCCAGGAAATCAAACTGGAGCGTCGCGTCTCAGTCTTTGTCACCCCTCGAAATCGAGGAGACACCGAAGAAGGGCCTCTCCCTGATCTGGATGAAAGCAAGATGGAGAGGGCAATGAATCTCCTTGCAAGGGAGGCGGAACATTTGGATGAAGATGATCCCCGACAGGCGGCAAACCTGATGCGTAAATTGACAGACATGACCGGACTGGATCTAGGCCCCGGCATGGAGGAAGCCCTGAGTAGAATGGAGGCGGGAGAAGATCCAGAAAAGATCGAGGCGGAGATGGGAGATATTCTTGAGGGAGAAGATCCCTTTGGTTTTAAAGAAAAATCAGCCAGAGCCCTTAAGACCCGCCCCCCAAGGATTGATGAAAAGCTCTATGACCTCTAAACACGGGAAGCCTGGTTAGCCCATCGCGGCTGATCTCCTTGACCCGAATTCTCACAGCCCCACCAGTTCAATGTCTCCCCAGGTTGCCATCTTGTCCTTTACAATGGCCACCCCACCCATGATCCCATCTATTCGGTCTGCCCATTCGGCAACTCTTTCCAGGTCGCTCCTTTTCTTGACCCTGTTACCGAGGGCAGTTGCAGCGCTATCTGCCAGGGCCGTTGAAGAAGAAAGGACGCAGATTACATCTGCGATCCCTCGACTCAGTGAATGGCCAACAGTTCCAGACGAAGAGCAGACTCCCAGTGGCATCTGAGGGACATGGATCAAAAGGCCAACCCTTTCACTGAGTGGGGAATTCCCGGCAAAGATGGATACTGTCACATCCCGATTGGCCTTCAAGAAAATATCCCCTCCGTTCTCAACAATGACCTGATCGGTCAGATTGAGAAGACCGATTCCCACATGCTGGGCTATTGCACCCGCCACAGCGGCCATTGGCCCCACACCGGCCTCTCTCGCTGCCTCGATCATATCTCTGACCACGGCAGGCGCTAATGGGTCTAACCCATAGGGTAACAGGGCTGTTGAAAACTCCGGATGACTCCTGATGTACGTCTCAAGCTGGTGCCTGCAATCCAGGACCAGGTCTCTGGTCTCCTTTTCCAGATTTCTGTCAGCACTGACCCATAGATCGGTTTCCCTGACCACCACGCCAAAAGAGACCAGATCCTTGACACAGGTCCTCTCTCTGTATGTGCGCTCTTCGTAAGGTCTCAGCATGGGTCCTCCCGGGCCCTTATCATCACAAAAAAGGAACGTATTGAAAGCTTCTCACCTCATCACGAAGCAAAATATCAGTGCATCTCGGGGAAAAATTACAATCAACCCCCTAATGCCGCGTCTCAAGAGTTTTGTTCCAAAAAATGGCAATATGGTATTGGAAGAAAATATCCCCCATTTAACCCACCAAATATAG
>CAZXCQ010000182.1:0-13352 GCA_964639275.1 uncultured Desulfobacteraceae bacterium
TGCGGAACGTAGTGCAGTAGCTGCGGCTACAGTGGTCTTCCCCACCCCTCCCTTTCCCCCAAAAAAGACATACTTGAGACCCGGATGCGCTTCTACAAATTGTGTCATGCTCTCTGTGATGCCGCCCATTTCTCACCCTCCCGCACCAAACATGGCCTGGGCCATCTTTTCGATCATGGGTAATCCAGTGATGTCCCGCTCCATCTCGGGGACATGGGCCAGGATCTCCCGGCCAAAAGTCCGCTGGATGATCTCCAAATATTTTTCCTGCATCTCCATGCGGTGGCGTAAATAGGCGGGGATATCCTGATCCTTTAGCTCAGGGGGAATGACGCGATTGACAATATACCCACTCAGTGGAACGTCAAATTTGGCGAAAAGCTCGGCGGCCTTTTGCGTGTCCTTGATGATCATCTCTTCGGCCACCAGGACAAAGAAAAAGGCCGTCTTGTTCTTGTCCGTCAGGATACTGGAGGACTTGTTGATCCGGTCCTTGATGTAGAGAAGCTCCTTGAGGATCTCATCTTCCTTTGTTTCTTTCTCCCGTTTCGCGATCGCCACCACCTGGTCGTATTCTCCCATCTCCTCCCGAAGCTTGGTTATTTTGTCGATCCAGGTGTCGTAAACCGAGGCCATGCTCAGGTAGTAGAGGGCGTGGCCCAGGGGGACCAGGTCGTAGATGTAATAGTCATATCCCCCTTTGACGACGATATCCACCACCTCATCGAATATGGCGCTTTCCTCCATGGCCGGTTCGGCGGCCGCGGCCTGGATGTAGCTCTCGATCTCATCCGGTATCTTTTTCAGGCCATACATGTCAAAGATCTTCTGGCGGATCTCCCCCTGGTATTCCTTGATCCTCCGATCCGCATCTATCTCCTGGGCATAGAGGTTTGGCATGATCTCTACGGCCCCCTTGCCAAAGATGTCGCGCTCGAAGATATCGCTCAGGGAAGCCTGGGGGTCTACGGAAAAGACCAGCACGCGGTGTCCCTGCTTGGCCAGATAATAGGCTGCAGCCGCAGAAAAGGTGGTCTTGCCAAGACCGCCTTTTCCTCCAAACATGATATACCTTCTCTCGGGGTATTGGGTAAAGATGTCTGTGATTGAAATGGCGCACCTCCTTTCGAAACGCAACGAAAAAGATTGTCTCTATCAGTTATTCGCTGTACTCTTACGAGTATACGTCTCTTATGCAAGCGCGTCCGTGAGGTCCCTTTCCCGAAGCATCCTTCGCTTCCAGGTCGATACCTGAGGAACCACATAGGGGAGAATCCGCAGGGAATAATAGGGGGGGAGGATCGGCACTCCCAGGAGATCCCCCATGGTAATCAAGATGAAGAGATGTTCCATGCTCCCACGGGTCTTGAGGGCAAGCCGGGCGGTGTCGTGGGCGGCCATCCCGTAAATAAACTCCCTGCTTGCCTTTCCAAGCCTTTTGAAAAATCCTTGTTTTTCCTCTTCGGTCATGGCCAATCTCCTTTTTTTGAGAAGCCAGAACACAGGCTCAAACGCCCAAACCGGACTCTATTTTCGACCCATAACGATCACCTAATTTTTCAAACCGCACTATATAATAATCAAAAGCGATGTCAAATAAAAAAAATCAAAATAAAAAGAAAATAAAACAAGTGCCCTGCCTAACATCATACGCGTTCACAGGTTCAGCGTTTCCCTATGAATCGGGATTCAGGGTCATCCTTGTTTCGTTGACCCCTTTTGTCAGGCCATGTTCAACAAAAATGTCAAAAATGGGCATCTCTCTTCACTATGGGAAAGAGGGTTATCGGTTACCCCTTTTTTTTGCGCTATTGTGGATTTGTTCGTCAATAAGGGCTTCAAGTTCCCCGTGATCCCACCCGATGTAGGTACTCTTGCGGGCCACGATAAAGGCGGGAAAGCGAAAAAGCCTGTAACGTATCTGCTTCCATAACCCCAGAGGAGACTGGGCATCAATTACGCGAATATAAAGTCGATGGCGATACAGATTCGTGAGCTCCCGCACCCATTGGGAAAGATAATCAACAGCAAATTTCCAGTCATCGGGGTATTCGTCGATACAAACATCGCTATGTTTACTTCCCAGACCCAAAGACCCGGCCATCAAACTAAGCCCCAGAGAGTTAAACTCGGGATACGAAAGCATGGGGGCAACTAATTCAAGCAGTATTGGATTCATTTAATGTCTATTTCCTTTCACAATGTAGTAACACTTCAGCTTGTCGAAACCCGGGGAATGGGGATTCCGAACCCCCTTTCCCCTGTCCAGGTGTCAATTTTGAAAAAGGCTAAAGTGATACTTCACAATAATGGTTAATTTACAAAAACCCTCTCCGACCGTCGCTCCCGCGGGGCCTAGGGCCTATTTTCTTCCCTATGTCACGCCTTTCCCCTGGTTTTTGAGATGTTATGTTCTCAATAAGTTGGGAAAAACCATGTGTTTTGACTAGTCACCGGATTTCAGAACTTACGGAAAAATCGGGCAGAAAAATCCCCGTCAACCGTTTGGGCTTCGAAATCGCCGATCCCGTCGAAATATCAAGCAAGTTCCGTGCCAATCAAAAAACAAACGCCCAAGCGGTTTCTGCTGTCAAATACTAAACCGGTCTTTAGAGATTGATTCGATCAGTTCCGCGGCTGCAACAAGGTAATCGATACAAAATCTTTTCGTTTCAACAGGGTAAATAGGAGGGTGAGCTTTGTTTACACTGCTGAACCTGGAGAGACCAATTCAGATCGGCCAATAACACGCAAAAATCGTTCAGAGAGACAATGGCGATGGTTTCTTTAGACGAGTCTTGGGTGGCTGTCAAGTGAAAAAAATAGCGCGGCCTTTTTGTTTGACACATAACGGATTTTCTCCTATGATTCGCCTCAAATCAAAGGGCGGTCTTCCGTATCTTCTCAATAACGCGCGGCAATCTGCCCCCCTCGCTGCCCCTCCACCTTAAAGGGGGAAGGCATGGGTGGGAGTGAGTCGTTCTGGTCACTATATTGAGGAGATACAATTATCCTAAACATTCTAATCCAGGGAGGCAGATATGTTTTACGAAGTCGAAATTCCACAATCCAAACCCGGTCAAAAACAAATCTCTGCCATGGTAGTCCTAAACCCTTCTGATTCCCGCCGGCTTCTGGCGAAGGCCACGGTTGCGCTCCCCGAGGTCCAGAATGCCTGGAAGAACGGGATGATCATCATCGCCAGGGGAATTACCAACGCCTATATCAGCGAGGAGCTTTTTGGCATCACGGTTGAGCCCAAGGCGGGCCAGACCGTGGGCATTGTTTGCAATGGCATCACCACTTCCTACATAGGCCCGCCCCCATGCACCAAGCACGTCATCAAAAAGGGACAGGTCGTGGAGGGTGCCGACTCCAATGTTGAGATACTCAACTTTGGCCCCGACGATGTCTTTATAAAGGGCGCCAATGCCGTAGACAACGACGGTAACGCCGGCATCTACGTGGCTTCGGTCAAAGCCGGCACCATTGGCATGGCCTGGCCCATCGTCACTCCCAGAGGGTCTCATCTTATTATCCCGGTGAGCCTCGAGAAGCTGGTCTCTTCGGTCATTGAGGCCGGAAAGCATACTGGCCTTTACCGGTTCAAATACAGCACCGGCGTGCCCGTCAGGCTCGTCCCGGTGCCTCTGGCCAAGGTGATCACCGAAATTCAGGCCTTCGCAATTCTGGCGGGTGTCAGGGCCTATCATCTGGGCTCCGGTGGTGTCGGGGGCTCTGAGGGTTCCGTACACCTTTCCCTGGAGGGTGACCAGGAATGCGTGGAAAAGGCCTTTGAACTGGCCAAGTCCGTCAAAGGCGAACCACCGGTGAGTCTCCCGGACACATTTTGTATTACTTCGCCGGCCGATTACAATTACGATGCATTGGCTCAGCTCGGCGTACTCAAGGGGGTCTAGTCCAGGGCGATAAAAAAGGCTACAAAGGCGTGCCCTGGAGTTCAGATTCCTGGAGCACGCCTTACCAGTCACAGGAGACGCGGGTATTTTTTGAACTGAATATCGGACCCCGATGAGATATCTTGCGCGCTCACCGGGGCAACAACGAGGATTCAGCCCAAACTGCGATTCCTCTCCCATGACATAACCTCTCCCCCAAAGCATGTTTCAATACAGCATGCTGACATTTTCTGGCCGTCTATATCGGTAGAGATCCTAAAATTTGGGAACTGCGCGCTTAGAGTTCAGTCATCTTTGTAAAGGTAACAATTTGGCCCTTTGAAACCCGGAGGATGGGAATTTTGCACCCCCATTGCCCTCTCCAAGTAGAAATTTTGAAAAAGGCTAGATTAATACACTCAATTGAATAAGTCATAATATTTATGAAGTAGAATGCTAAGATTCGGGATTGCGGCCCAGGGAGGTTTTAGGCCTCCGGGTGAGCAAACTGAAACCTGAGTGCCCAGGTGCAGGATTTGTGTCAAGTTTCTATTTTATTGAGGTAATACAGAAAAAAGGTGCATTTGGGTGCAGCATGGGGGATATAGAGATCGAGAAGGGGTTCAAAATGGCGGTCGTATCGATTGTTAGGCTTCAGGGTGGGGATGTGGAGGAGGCGGTCAGAAAAGCCGTCTCTTTGACCGAGGGTTTTGAAAGCGTGGCGTGGGAAGGCGCCCGGGTTCTGATCAAACCCAATATCGTGCTCCCTGCAAAGACCGGCACCGGAATCGTCACGGATGCCAGGGTGATAGAGGCGGTCACAAAACTGGTATTGGAAAGAAATCCCAAGCAGGTCGTTATTGGTGAAGGCGCTTCTGTTGGCTATGATTTTCAAGAAACCCATAACTCAATGGATTGTATGGAAACAGCCGGCGTGACAGAGGTTGCCAAAAGACTTGGCGTGGGGGTGGTCGATCTCAATCGTGACGAACAGGTCGAGGTGAATGCGGCCGGCGCCTTTGTCATGGAAAGATTCGCCATTGCCAGGACCGCTTTTGAGGCGGATGTGATCATCTGCCTGCCTGTGATCAAGACACATATTCGCACGGGAATCACATGCGGTCTCAAAAACATGAAGGGTGTTCTGCCGGGTAACGAAAAAAAACGCACCCACAAGTTGGGGTTGGATCAAGGGATTGTCGATCTGAACCGCGTCGTAAAACCGACCTTCACCATCGTCGATGGGATTGTCGGTCTTCAGGGGGTATGGGGCTCCCTGGCCGACGAGAACGACAGGGTTCCGTTGGGTCTGATTTTCGCAGGAAGCGATGTTGTTGCGGTTGATACGGTCTGTGCCGCCACTGCAGGATTCGATGTACGAGAGATCCTGCACATTCAACTGGCAGCCGAAGCCGATCTTGGTGTCTGCGACATGGATCGCATCGATGTGCGTGGGGAAAGGATAGAGGATGTCAGACAACCGTTTATCCCATTCCTAAAGGCAGCAAAGGATCTTTATGGTGGGGCAAAGGTCATCGAAAAGGACTCCTGTACCGGGTGCACGGGAGAGAGTGTGAGCACCTTTATCTATCTCAAGAAAGCGGGGTTTCAAGAAAAATTGCCCGATTTGACCCTCATCATGGGAACACCCGACGAGATTCCCTCGTCAAGGACGACACCGGTTATCCTCGGTCGTTGTGCCAAGCAATATCGTGATCAGGGTGTTTTTGTTCCAGGATGCCCACCCCATGGCCTGAAGATCACCGATGCGGTTTGCCAGGCCCTGGAGATCGACCAGGATATCGTACACCGTGCCATTAGCGAGTTGCACAATTTTGGTGCAGACTATTAACCAGGGCATCAATACACGACATCCTGGTAGGGAGGGGGAGGGCCGTGGCATGGGGTCCATTCTTTTCCACGTCTCACACCAGAATCCACTAACCTCCCGGGGTTTGGAGAAGTTGCCAAAATACTCAAGTGTCATCTAGGAAGGAGATAGCAAACATTGCGAAAGACAGCCGGTCACGCCTTGTTGGAGATGTTAATCGCCCATGGGACCCAATATATATTTGGTAATCCGGGGACAACCGAACTTCCCATTATGGACGGGCTCCAGGATTTTCCCCAGTTAAAGTATATCCTCGCCCTCCAGGAGGGATCGGCCGTTGCCCTGGCAGACGGTTATGCAAGGGCAACGGGTAAACCCGGCTTTGTAAACCTCCACATCGCCGGGGGATTGGCCAACGGGATGTCAATGCTCTACGATGCCTACCGGGGCGGGACACCTTTGATATTGACTGCGGGCCAATCTGACACCCGCATGCTTATCGAAGAGCCGATCCTTTCGGGAGACCTTGTTGCGATGTGCCGGCAATACAGCAAGTGGAGCTGGGAGGTCCGTCATGCAACCGATGTGCCCATCGCTATCCGCCGCGCCTTCCGCACCGCATCCACACCGCCCACAGGTCCAGTATTCCTTTCTCTCCCCTGGAACGTCCTCGATGAGGAGGCCGAGCTGGATTTAACTCCTGCCTCTCCGGTTTATGCCCGCATGCGGCCTGATGAAGAGGCCCTGGAGCGGGCGGCAGATATCCTGGTCAACGGGAAGGATTTGTTGATGGTCGTGGGGGACCGGGTCGCCCAGAGCGGGGCGGTTATGGAGGCGGTAAAGGTCGCCGAAATGCTCGGCGCGCGCGTGGCCGCGGCCATCTATTCTGAGGTCAATTTTCCCACAGATCACCCGCAGTTTTCGGGCCTCCTGAACTTTCACAGCCCCGCAACAACCGATTTCCTTGCTCAGCACGATGTGATCCTGGCGGTTGGGTGCGATGTCTTTAGCCGGTTTCTGTACATCACTCCGCTGCTGACAGGAAAAAGCAAGGTGATCCATCTGGATGTGAGTTCGCGGGAGATCGAAAAGAACTATCCCGTTGAAGTCGGGCTCTGGGGGGACGTAAAGACGGGTCTCTCGGCCTTATCCGATGCCATGGGGCAGGCAATGTCCCCATCGCAGCGCGAAGCGGCCCGGATTCGCGCAGCCAACCTGGCCAGGGCCAAATCCCAGGACCAGGCCTCCTACCTGAAAAAGGCGCGCCAGGCGTGGGACCGGCACCCCATGGAGCCGGAACGCCTTTTTCTTGAGATGAAGGAGGTGCTGCCCAAGGCTGCCATTGTGGTCAGCGAGGCGATCACCGCCACCCTCCCTCTTTTCAGGTCGATTGGGTTCAACGAGCCGGGGAGTTTCTTCAGCCTCAGGGGCGGTGCGCTCGGCTGGGCCATTGGGGGGGCCGTGGGCATCCAGTTGGCCAGATCCGATCACCCGGTGGTTTGCATCGTGGGAGAAGGTTCGGCCATGTATGGCATCCAGGGCCTCTGGACGGCCGCCCATTACGGCCTACCGGTCACCTATGTCATCTGCAACAACCGCAGCTACCGGATTCTCAAACAATTTCTGGTCAATTATTACTATCCCACCCTTGGGCTCAAGGATCGCCAGAGCGATTACATCGGGATGAACTTCGACGAACATCCCCTGGATTGCGCGGGGGTGGCCACGGGCTTTGGGGTTGAGGGGTTTACGGTCGAAGACCCGGATGAATTCCGCCCCACCCTGGAGAAGGCCCTGGGCCTGGGCCGGCCCGCGCTCGTGGATGTCCACACCCATCCAGGTGATTTTTAGAATGGAGGATAAGCCATGCAAAAAACCATACCCATTGAGAATACCGCCCAGGGCTATCTGGAGCTGTTGCGAGATCGAGGCGTCAAGTACTTCTTTGGCAATGCCGGTACCGATTTTGCCTCCCTCGTAGATTGCTTCGCCAAGTTTGCCGAGGAGGGAAAACCATACCCCCGTCCCATCACGGTACCGCATGAATTTCCTGCCGTGAGTATGGCCCACGGCTACTACATGATCACCGGGGAACCTCAGGTGGTCATGGTCCACGTCATCGTCGGAACAGCCAATGCCTCCGCTGCCATCATGAATGCTGCCCGCGCCCATGTCCCGGTCATCTTTAGCGCGGGTCGCACCCCGCTTACCGAGGCCGGGCTATTGGGTTCTCGAGATGTGCAGATCCACTGGGCACAGGAGTCCTTTGACCAGGCAGCCCTGGTTCGAGAATTTGTAAAATGGGATTACGAGCTCAAGCACTTCTCCCAGCTCGAGTCCGTGGTCGATCGGGCACTGGCCATTGCCATGGCCGAACCCCGAGGGCCGGTGTATCTCTCCCTCCCCCGGGAGGTGTTTGCGGAACCCCATTCAGAGATAACCATCACCACGGGGGGAAGACAGCAGAGGGGTGGAAGGCTCCATCCCGATCCGGCCCAGATATCAGAGGTGGCAGGGCTTTTTGTCCGGGCCGAGCACCCGCTGATCATCACCTCTGGCGTGGGGAAAAACCCCGAGGCGGTTGAGGCATTGGTCGCGCTGGCCGACTCTTTTGCCATCCCGGTGGTGGTGGGAATGAACAACTGGTACATGAACTTTCCGACAACCCATCCCCTCCATCTCGGTTTTGATCCGGCGCCTTATCTGAAGGAGGCCGATGTGGTACTGGTCATTGACTCGGATGTCCCGTGGTATCCGACCGTGGTCACACCCAAAGACACGACGCGTATCATTCAACTGCGCTCCGATCCCATGTACAGTCGCTATCCCCTGCGCGGCTATCCGGCCGATATTGCCCTCGCGGCCGAGCCCGCCGCTGCCTTGCGCCTTCTCATCGAGGAGATGGAGCCCTATCGCGGTCAAGAAGCACAAAAGATCAGCACACGGTTTGAGGCCCTAAGCAAAGAACACAGCCGCCAAAGGCAGGCCTGGCGCGAGCAGGCCGAGGGGGTCAAGAATGATAAGCCGATCGATCCCCTCTGGGTCTCTGCCTGTATCAATCAGGTCAAGGATGCGGAAACAATCCTCATCAATGAATATGATCTAATTCCGACCCAGGTGGATTTGGAGCTGCCCGGCAGTTTCTTCGGGTCTTCATCGGCCTCGGGGCTGGGCTGGGGTGTGGGCGCGGCCCTGGGGGCGCGGCTGGCCGCACCGGAGAAGACGGTTATTGCCACGGTGGGGGATGGGAGCTATCTCTTCAGCGTCCCCTCTACCTGTCATTTTGTCTCACGCGCCTTTGACCTGCCGATCCTGGTGGTCATATTCAACAATCAGTGCTGGAATGCGGTGCGGTGGGCCACCCAGAGGCTGCATCCACAGGGCTGGGCGGCAAAGAACAACCATTTTCCCCTCAGCGAGCTTTCACCGCCCCCGGCCTACGAGATGATCTGCCAGGCAAATGGCGGATACGGCGAACGGGTCGAAGACCCCAAAGAACTGATTCCAGCCCTGCAGCGAGCCCTGCGGGTGATCCGGGAGGAAGGGCGGCAGGCGTTACTCAACGTGATCTGCAAGCACCCATGAGATGTTTCTAACGAAGACCCTTGGCCGCAACAGGATCAGTAACCAGTGTTCGGGTTTCAGGTTTCAGCAAACCAAAAACCCTGAAACCCGAAACCATAAGACTTTCTAGCAAATACTGCCCCCTGTTTTCACCTATGGCACGTAATTTCATTACGCTCTCTTACGGGCGAGTTATACGCCCGAAAAACGGAATCCCCATTCCCCGGGTTTCAAATGGCTAAAGTGTTACTGGCGGAGATCCCGCTGTAAGCGGGTGAACCTCATCGTTTCGCATCGTCCGGAAAAATTGCAAACCAAGGCTGTGATTAGGCAGAACCCTTTTCCACGGTTTCACCGCCTGCCTCGCCCTGGGCGGCCATGCGTTTGTAAAGCTCATATCGTTCTTTTACGTCGTCTTCTGCCTTCTTGAATAGCCGCTCTGCATTTTCAGGAAAGGTCCTTGTCAGGCTTGAATAGCGGACCTCCCCCATCAGGAACTCCTTGAGGTCCCCTTTTGGCTCTTTGGAGTCGAGGATAAAGGGGTTTTTCCCCTCCTCTTTGAGTCTGGGATCATAGCGGTAAAGCATCCAGTAACCCGCTTCCACGGCCCGCTTCTCCTCCTCCTGGCTAAGACCCATGTTGATACCGTGATTGATACAGGGTGCGTAGGCAATGATAAGGGAAGGACCGTGATAGCCCTCCGCCTCGGTAACGGCCTTTAACAGCTGGTTTTTGTTTGCGCCCATGGCCACAGAGGCCACGTATACATATCCGTATGTCGTGGCCATCAGCCCCAAATCCTTCTTGCGGGTCGGTTTCCCACTGGCCGCAAACTTGGCCACGGCACCCGTGGGTGTCGACTTGGAGGACTGCCCGCCCGTATTGGAGTAAACCTCTGTGTCCAGGACAAGGATATTGACATCGTGCCCCATGGCCATAACGTGATCCAGGCCGCCGTAGCCGATATCGTATGCCCATCCGTCTCCACCGATGATCCAGATCGATTTCTTTGTGAGGTAGTCCCTCCTGTTTAAGATCTCCAGGAGCAGGGGGTTGAGTTCCCTTTCCGGGTCCGCGATCTCACTTCCAATCAGCCCGGTGATCTTTTGGCCCAACTCCTTTGACTTCTCTCCATCATTCCGATTGTCAAGCCATCCCTGGAGGGCATCCCGAAGCTCCCCGGAGACACCCCCCTCTATGGCCTCGCGGACCAGATCGGCAAGCTTTTCGCGTCTTTGGGTGACCGCCAACTCCATACCAAACCCATATTCCGCATTGTCCTCAAAGAGCGAGTTGGCCCAGGCGGGGCCGTGTCCTTCCTCATTTACGGTGTAGGGGCAGCTCGGCGCCGAGCCCCCATAGATGGAAGAGCACCCGGTGGCATTGGCGATTAACATCCGGTCACCAAACAACTGGGTGACCAGCTTGATATAGGGCGTCTCCCCGCACCCCGCGCATGCCCCCGAGAATTCAAAGAGGGGTTTGCGGAACTGACTGCCCTTTATTGAGGTTACCGGCTTCATATCACCCAGGGCGGGCAGTCGGGTCGAGAAGCGGTGATTTGGAACCTGGACCTCGGTCTGTGTGTCGAGGGGCTTCATGACAAGGGCCTTTTTTTTGGCCGGACAAACCTGGGCGCAGTTTCCGCACCCGGTGCAGTCCAGTGGGCTGACCTGGATCCGGAACTTGAGGCCCTTGAGCTCCTTGCCCTTGGCATCCTCGGTAACAAAGTCCTTGGGGGCATTCTTGAGATCCTCTTCGCGCGCCAGGACAGGGCGGATCACGGCATGGGGGCAGACAAAGGCACACTGGTTGCACTGGATGCAATTTTCTGGAATCCACTCGGGGATGTGGATGGCAATGCCCCTCTTCTCGTACTGGGTGGTCCCTGTGGGAAAGATCCCGTCCGGTGGCATGGAACTGACCGGGAGCCTGTCGCCCTGCTGGGCCAGCATGGGCCTCATCACGTCCTTTACAAACTCAGGTTCTTCTTCTCCAACATAGGCCTCGTGACCTGCCGTGGCCCACGACCCGGGGACTTGGATCTTCTGCAAGGCACCGACGGCCTTGTCCACGGCATCGATATTCATCTGGACCACATCCTCCCCCTTTTTTCCGTATGTCTTCCTGATGGCCTCTTTTACATATCCAAAGGCCTCATCCGGGGGGATGACATTGGCGATCTCAAAAAACGCGGCCTGCATGATCATATTGATCCGCCCGCCCAGACCCAGCTCGGCCGCGATCTTGACTGCATCGATATTGTAGAACTTCAGGTCCTTCTGGGCAATTGTCCGTTTTATGTGATCGGGCAGCTTGCTCTCCATCTCCTCCAGGGTCCAGGGGGAATTCAAGAGAAAGGCCCCCCCATTCTTGATCCCTTCAAGGATGTTATATTGATTGACAAACGCCGGGTTATGACACGCGATAAAGTCGGAGTGTGTCAGCAGATAGGGGGACTGTATCCTGTGGGGAGAAAACCGGAGATGGGACATGGTGATCCCACCCGACTTCTTGGCGTCATAGGCAAAATAGGCCTGGGCGAACATATCGGTATTTTCGCCGATGATCTTTATGGCGTTCTTATTGGCGCCAACCGTTCCATCCGCGCCCAGTCCCCAGAATTTGCACCTGACCGTCCCCTTAGGGGAGGTCTCCAGTTCAGGGCCCAGTTCCAAAGAGGTATGGGTCACATCATCCACAATCCCCACGGTAAAGTGGTTTTTGGGTTCCTTGGAACGGAGATTGTCAAAGGTGGCCTTGACCATGGTGGGGGTAAAGTCCTTGCTCCCCAGACCGTAACGGCCTCCCACGATCAGGAGATCGCCCCGCCTCTCCTCAAGCACAGTGCAGACATCCTGATACAATGGCTCTCCCAGCGAGCCGGGGGCCTTGGTTCGGTCGAGCACCGCGACGGCCCGCGCCGTGGCCGGCATGGCCCTCAAAAAGTGTTCTATGGAAAAGGGCATATAGAGCCGTACCTTTATAAGACCCACCCCTTCGCCCTGGCCGTTGAGGTAGTTGACCGTCTCTTCGATCACATCGCAGCTGGAGGCCATAGAGACGATGATCCGGTCCGCCTCAGGATCCCCAACGTAGTCAAAGAGGTTGTATCTGCGACCCACCAGATCTCCGACCTTTTCCATCTCCTCCTGCACGATATAGGGGACCTGGTCATGGTATGTGTTGGCTGCCTCACGGTTCTGGAAAAAGATGTCCGGGTTTTGTGCCGTACCCCTCAGTTGGGGGTATTCGGGATTCATGGCCCGCCCCCTGAAATCATCGATGGCCTCCCAGTCAACCAGGGAGACCATATCTTCATAGTCGATCACATGGATCTTCTGGATCTCCATGGAGGTCCTGAACCCGTCAAAGAAATGGACAAAGGGGATGCTGGACCGGATGCTGGCAAGATGAGCCACGAGCCCCAGGTCCATCACCTCCTGGACAGAGGCCGACGCCAGAAGCGCGAACCCGGTCTGACGGACGGCGTTGATGTCGGAGTGGTCCCCAAAGATCGAAAGGGCATGGGTGGCCACCGTGCGGGCAGATACGTGAAAGACACCGGGCATGAGCTCTCCGGAGATCTTGTACATATTCGGAATCATCAACAAAAGTCCCTGGGAGGCCGTGAAGGTCGTTGTCAGGGCACCAGCAGAAAGCGCCCCATGAACGGCACCTGCTGCCCCCCCCTCTGACTGCATCTCCACAACTTTTAGTGTCTGGCCAAAGATATTCTTCCGACCGTGGGCTGCCCACTCGTCGCAGTACTCGCCCATGCTGCTCGATGGGGTGATCGGGTAGATTGCGGCCACATCACTCATGGCATAAGCCACATGGGCCGCTGCCTCATTTCCTTCTATGGTTTTTGTATTGGCTTTCATCGTTATCGATCCTTCCTTGCAGTTCTCTGCAATGAGTTTTGGTTAGAAAAAAAGACCCTCGGTATCAATTTGGTCTTTTTGTATCAAATTTAGCTTTCTGCAAAATTGGCAGAGGGACAAGGGGTATGGGGGTTCCGTTTTGAAGGGTGTATCCCTGTCTGAGACCGTTAGAGA
>CAZXCQ010000183.1:0-13322 GCA_964639275.1 uncultured Desulfobacteraceae bacterium
GAAATGATAAACTTTAACCAGCTCAGGGCATTTTATCAGGCAGCCAAGAATATGAATTTTACAGTAGCTGCCAAGAAACTCTGCATCACCCAGCCTGCTGTGACTGCCCACATCAAGCTGTTTGAAGATTTTTCCAATCTGAAGCTCTTTCAAAAAAGGGGCCGGAAGATATATCTCACTGATGAAGGAAAGGCCCTCTATGACTATACCCGGAAGATATTTGAATACGAAAAGGAAATTGAAGACCTCATCGATGACCTGAGGGAGCTAAAAAGGGGAATGCTGCGGCTGGGGACCTCAAAGACCTATGCCCGGTATTTTATGCCTTTTCTGATCACTAGCTATCGAAATGCCTACCCCCATATCAAGATCAATCTGGATGAAGGGAGCTCTCTGGATATCATCTATAGCCTCCTTGAATTCAGGAACGAGGTGGCCGTCATAGCTCAGGTCGAAGATAACCCCGACGTCTGTTTTATCCCTTTTAGCCGGGAGGAACTGGTGCTGATCGTGGCGCCAAAACACCCGCTGGCAGCGAGGAGACATATCACCCTTGCCGAATTGGCAGAAGAACCGGTCATTATGAGGGAGAGGGGATCGGGGACCAGAAGACTGGTCAATGCATTGTTTGACGAAAATGGCATCCCGCTGGAGATCTTGATGGAAACAAGCAACGCGGAGTTTATCAAACAGCTCGTTCAGAGGGGAGACGGTGTCTCCTTTCTTGCAAGAGAGGCCGTTGCGGTTGAAGCCCAGGAAGGGAGGCTGGCCACTGTCCTGATTCAAGGCCACCGGATATTTATGGATGTATGTATTGCCTATCTCAAAGATCAACACCTTTCGCCGCCTGCCCAGGCCTTTCTGGATATCCTGCTCAAGATTGCCCCCGGAGAGAAGCCCGACCAGGGGATCAGGACCATTATGGCCAGGATGCAGGCCGAGCGGAAAGCAATTGAGAAACGATAACCAGACTTGTCTGAGGATTGCCGTCAATGTCCCTGTGGAGGGGAGCTTTTCCTACGCAGTCCCAAAAGATCTTGCGCCCGGGGCCGGTGTGGGGTGCAGGGTCCTGGTGCCTTTCAAAAACAGAAAGGTCACGGGTTATATACTGGAGAGGATAGCGGGCGGTTATGACAAGGAGCTCAAAGAGATACTGGATGTGTTCGATCCTGAACCGCTTTTCCCCAAATCCGTGGTCCCTTTTTTTGAATGGATGGCCAGTTACTATATCCATCCCATAGGCCAGGTGATCCAGTCGGCCCTGCCGGGGGGGCTCAACATAAAATCCTATACAACTGCTTCTCTGACACCGGACGGCCTGCGTGCCCTGGACAGACTCAATCCCGATTCTGAGGAAAGAAAGATCCTCTCCTGGATAAAAGATCACCCGGAGAGGCGTCCCCCCTGTCCGGTTCAGAAGGTTTACGGACTCCGAAAAGAGGGCTGGGTGGTCGTGGAAGATCGGTTAAGGAAAAGGCACGGCGGGCCTCTTATCAGAAAGTTTGTCAGGCCAGAGGAGGGTATTGATCTCAAGGCCGTTCTCTCGGAGAGCGGTGACAAATTGACGGCACGCAATGAGCTTCAGTTTCTGGAAAATGTCTTTGGCTCCGATGGAATCCTCTTGAGCAGGCTGACGGCCATGTTCACCAATGGCCCCTATCTGGTTGAAAAATGGATAAAGCGGGGGGTACTCAAGAGCTACAACGCGACCGTCTATCGAAACCCTGCAGGAGAGATCATCTCTCCTTCTCCCATCCCCCCTCGACTCTACAGACAGCAGGAGCGTGTCCTGGGTCATATCAAGTCGTGTCTTGACAGGGGCGGCTTCTCCTCGTGTCTGCTCTACGGTGTGACGGGTAGCGGGAAGACAGAGGTGTACTACCGGGCAATAGAGCACGTGATCGCTTCGGGGGGACAGGCCATTTTATTGGCCCCTGAGATATCACTCGCGGTTTACCTTGAAGGGATTTTCAGGTCAAGACTCGGGGATCGGGTTGCCGTCTACCACAGCGGCCTCAGCCACGGGGAGAGATATGACGAGTGGATGCGCATAGCCAGGGGCGAGGCAGACCTGGTCATCGGGGCGCGCTCAGCCCTGTTCTCACCCCTGCCCAGGTTGGGTCTGATCATTGTGGATGAAGAGCATGACTCCGCCTACAAACAGGACAGGGGCCCCCGCTACAATGCACGAGATGCGGCAGTGGTGCGGGCAAAGATGGAGAAGGCCCTGGTTATCCTTGGGTCCGGAACCCCCTCGGTCCAGTCCTACCAGAACGGGATCAGTGGAAGATATCATCTGCTCTCCATGCCGGAGCGGATCGAAAAACGGCCGTTGCCGGATGTGGAGATCGTGGATATGAAGGACACGGAGGATGGACGGCACAGGGGGGAGATGATCAGTCCCAGACTCAGGGAGGCGCTCGGGCAAAATCTTGAAAACGGCAACCAGTGCATTCTCTTTTTGAACCGGCGGGGGTTTTATCGCCTCTACCTCTGTCGATCCTGTGGCCAGACCATTCGTTGCCCCAACTGTGATGTGGCCCTGATCTACCACCTCAAGGAGGACCGTCTCACCTGTCACTATTGCGGTTACCATTCGGAGACCCGGACGAAATGCCCCTCGTGCGGTAACGAGGGTCTGACGGCCTATGGGTTTGGCACAGAGAAACTGGAGTACGAACTGAAGGCGTTGTTTCCGGCGGCAAGAATCGCTCGGATGGATGCCGACAGCACCCGCAGGAAAGGCCAGGCCATCCAAATCCTCAAGAGGTTTGCCGAAAAGGAGGTCGATATACTGGTCGGCACCCAGATGATCACCAAGGGCTACGACTTCCCCAATGTCACCCTGGTGGGTGTCATCGCTGCGGATCTTTCGCTGGGATTCCCGGATTTCAGGGCCGGTGAGCGGACCTTTCAGATCCTCTCACAGGTCTCGGGCCGGGCAGGTCGGGGGGACCAGAAAGGCAGGGTGATCATCCAGTCCTTTAATCCTGGACATTACGCAATCAGCACCGCCACAGCACACGATTACCAGTCATTCTTCGAGGCAGAAAGGGAACTGAGAGAACAGTTGGGATACCCGCCATTTTCCCATCTGGCGTGTCTGACGCTCAAAGGAAACGGCCGGGAGAAGACAGAGGATGCGGCCAGAGACCTGAACCAGACAATCAGAGGTGTCCTGGCCACATGGCCCATGCGGGGAAGGGAGATTCAGGTGCTGGGACCCGCAGAGGCGCCGATCTCCCGGCTAAAGGGCAAATATCGCTGGCAGATCCTGGTCAAGGGCAAAAAAGTGTCACTCATGCGTCATCTCTTGAGCCGTGTGGAACAGCGAAAGAAAAAGGTGTTTCAATCGAGCGGCGTGAGTCTCATCGTGGATATGGACCCCTATCAGATGATCTGATCATGGGGACCAAAATCCCTTGCTTTGCTGTGGGCTTGTGAGATAAATAAGGTGACCATGTAAATCACAAATCCCAAGCACCCCGGTTAAATGGAAAAGACAGATTTAATGGGGCAGGCCAAATCCCAAACAAATCACAATGACCAAAATCTCAAATAACAAACATGAGGGTTGGGAGGTTCAGAAGTTCGGGGTTCAGGCCTCCGGCTCGGAGAGGTTCAAAGGTTCCGGGTTGGGGATTTTCAATTGGCGATTGGTGATTGATGATTGGGATTGACCAGTGACCGCTGTTTTTTGTTTTTTCAATCGCCAATCAACAATTCGTTGGGAAGTCCGAAGGACAACTTGTTTGGAATTTGGTTCTTGAAATTTGGAATTTGTTTGAAATTTGGTTTTTGTGATTTGGAATTTTATGCTATCCAGGATTTAAATCCTGAGAATCAACAAAATAAGTTATAAGACGCGATAATAGTGACCTTATTGGGATTTCACCTGGGGCTTTATGGGGCACTTGGCCCGGGTAAAAGCCCTTTCTTTAATGGGATTGGGAGGATCTTTATGCATTCGAAGTGGAAATTGAGGATTTTGATTTTGGGTCTCGTTACGGGTTTTACCTTCTATCTGGGGTGTCAAAAAGAGGTTGAGGCCTGGCCGTTGGCCCCCGATTTCACCCTGACGAACCTGTCGGGCCAAAAAAAGACGCTGTCGGATTACCGGGGAAAGGTGGTCATTGTGGATTTCTGGGCGACCTGGTGTCCACCCTGCCGGATGACCATCCCTGTGCTGATAAGACTACAGGAAAAATACGGGGAGAAGGGTCTGGTCATCCTTGGGATTTCACTCGATGATCCACAGCAATTTCCGGATAAATACATCACGGCATTCAAAGAAAAATACAAGATCAACTATCTGATCCTTCGCTATAACGCAAAGGTGATGGGAGACTATTTTGGCACCGAAACACCGGCCATACCCACTATGTTTGTGGTGGACCGCAAGGGCAGGATAAGAGACAAAATTGTGGGGTATCAACCCGATGCCCTTGAGAAGGCCCTGGATAGGCTCTTGTAATGATTCTCGATTTCCACACGCATGTCTTTCCCCCATATTTCAGGGAGAACAGGGTAGCATTCTTTTCGAACGAGCCTGCCTTTGAAGCTCTTTACAGGGCACCCGGGGCGAGACTTTCAGGGGTTACGGAACTCCTGGGGAGTATGGACGATGCAGGGGTCGAGAGGTCGGTCATTTTTGGGTTTCCCTGGGAAGACCCGGAGCGCTACCGCAGGCACAACGACTATGTTATCGAGGCGGTCCAGAAGCATACCGGCCGTTTGACCGGTTTTTGCACCTTTTCTCCGCTCTCCCCGGGCGGGGCAAAGGAGGCGGAAAGATGCCTGGGGGCCGGGCTCTCCGGTGTGGGGGAGCTGGCTGTCTATGGGTCGGGCCTGTCCTCCGGGGTTGCCGGGGCCCTGGGAGAAATCGCAGGTCTCTGCGGGCGGTTCGATGTACCGTTATTGCTCCACACCAATGAGCCGGTGGGACACTCATACCCGGGAAAGACGCCCATGACACTCGGCCAGATCTACTCTTTTCTCAAGGCCAACCCCTCAATTCGTATTGTTCTTGCGCACTGGGGGGGAGGGATACCTTTTTATGGCCTTATGAAGCGGGAGGTAAGGGAGGTCCTTCAGAATGTCTGGTTTGACACGGCAGCATCCCCCTTCCTCTATCGACCGGAAATCCATAGAATAGCCGCGGAGATCATCGGTTTTGAAAAGATCTTGTTTGGAAGCGATTATCCCCTGCTGGGGCCCCGGCGGTATCTTGATGAGATCAAACAGGCGGGTCTCTCGGCTGAGGCAACCGGCGGGATAATGGGTTTGAATGCGGTCCGGGTCTTGAGACTATAATGCAGAATTTGGCCGGGGGGTGTCTGGTTTTGGGTTTTCTCGCTTACAGCGGGATCTTCGACAGGTTTCGGTGCTGGGGAAACGTGAACCCTGGACCCATGAACGTTTACATTTGGGTTTCTTGATTGTGAGGTGATTATGGAAGAGCCAATTAGACTGAGGAAAGAGAATGGGATCGTGCTGGTGACCATGAACCGGCCCAGGACCTATAACTCCTTTGACCTCCCCATGGTGCAATCACTGGTGGATCAGCTCACTGCCGTGGCCCTGGATCCGGCAGTCTCCGGGGTTGTGATCTCCGGAGAGGGCAAGGCCTTCTGTGCCGGGGGCGACCTGAAATGGGTGAATGGCTATGGAGAGAATCATGGGGCCGCCTTTCATGAGCTGGCCGGCCGTTATCACCAGGCCATTCTGGAGATACGCCGGATGCCCAAACCGGTCGTGGCGGCAATCAACGGCCTGGCCGCCGGCGGGGGCTTCTCCATCGCCCTGGCCTGTGACTTCAGGATCATGGAGCGTTCTGCCACGCTCAGACAGGCATACACCTCAAACGGCCTGAGCATTGACGGGGGGGGCACCTTTACCCTCCCCAGACTGGTTGGACTGGCCAGGGCAATGGAGATTGCCACCTTTGACCGGCCCATCAGCGCCGAAAAGGCGCTTTCCTGGGGTCTGGTGACCGAGGTGGTTGAAGATGGCGAAGGCACAAAAAGGGCGATTCAGGTGGTCGAGGATATCAAGACGAGATCCCTCAGCTCCTTTGCCGCCTCAAAACGTCTGATTAACGACTCCTTTGATACGAAATTTGAAACCCAGCTGGAGAGGGAAAGGGAACTCCTGTCCTGGTGTGCGGACCTTCCCGATGGAAAAGAGGGCATTACGGCATTCCTGGAGAAGCGGAAAGCGGTCTTTTTGTCCGGGCATTCACCAAACTGATGCAGGGGACCGCTCTGCCCGCCCATAGAAAGACGAGGCCCTACAAGAACCATGTATTGTGCGTACTTTGGTCTGAGTGAAGAGCCCTTCGCCCTTACACCTGACCCACGTTTCCTCTTCCTGAGCCACCGTCACAAGGAGGCCCTGGCCCACCTCCTTTACGGGATGGGGGAGAGGGGAGGGTTTGTACTCCTTACCGGCGAGGTGGGGACCGGCAAGACCACCCTGTGCCGCAGTCTGCTGGAGCAGGTGCCCCAGGGGGTGGAAGTGGCACTGGTCCTCAACCCGAGACAGACGGCCCTGGAGTTGGTGGGCTCTGTGTGTGACGAGCTGGGTGTATCCTATCCACAGGGGACGCAAAGCCTCAAGGTGTTGGTGGACCACCTCAATCTTCATCTCCTGGAGACCCATTCAAGGGGTGGGCGGACCGTGCTGATTATTGACGAGGCACAGAACCTTAGCATCGACGTCCTCGAACAGGTCCGTTTGTTGACCAATCTTGAGACCACCAAGCAGAAGCTCCTGCAGATACTCCTCATTGGACAGCCGGAACTAAAGGACATGATGGCCCGTCCGGAGCTGCGGCAACTGGGCCAGCGGATCACGGCGCGCTATCACTTATTCCCCCTGCTCCAGGATGAGACCGTTTCTTACATCCAGCACCGGCTGGAGGTGGTCGGGTGTCAAAGGCCGTTGTTTCGCGCCGACGCTCAGCGTCTGGTGCACAGGCTCTCCGGTGGCGTGCCCCGCCTTATCAACATCATCTGCGACCGGGCCCTGCTCGGTGCCTACGCCAAACACAGGGACCAGGCCGACAAAGGATTGGTGCGCAAGGCCGCAACCGAGGTGACCGGCCAATTGCCGCGCTCAACTTACCGGCGACTCATGAGATGGGCACTGGTGGTCCTGGTACTCATGGTTCTGGGGGCAGGGTGGCGGTTTTTGGCGTGGAAGGGCCTTGTTGGACATGTCATGGAGGATGAGAAGCGGGCACAAACCGCAGGGCAGACCGCGGTAGCCAGGCTTCCGAAAAGAGATGCCCCCCCGGCGCCAGTGCCCGCCCCCCCGCAACCGAAAGTTGCCCTGTCTGAGGAGCCCCGGGATGTCACGACGGGCGAGGAGGCGATACCCGCTTACGAACCTGCCGTGACAGAGTCCTCCCCGGAAAAGGCCGCCCGACCGGTCAGGCTTGACCGGCTGCTGCGGGAAAAGATCGTAAAGACCGATCCGGAGACCGCATTTGCTGCCCTGTTTAAGCGCTGGCACTCGGAATGGCCGGTCTTGGCTGGCACCGCACCCTGTGAATATGCCTCCAGACTGGCCCTGCGCTGTATCAAGAGCAAGGGAAACTGGACGACCCTCTGTCACCTAAACCGTCCGGTCGTGCTGGAACTGGTCGATGACGCCCAGCAGCGCCACTACATGCTGGCCGTCTCCCTGAAAGATGGCGATGTTACCCTGGACTTTGGGACTCAGGAGATAACCATACCCCGCTCAGAGCTGGAGCCCTATTGGTTTGGCGACTTTACCGTACTCTGGAAACCGCCACCCATTGGGGCCTCTTTGCTCAAGGAGGGGGATCAAGGGCGCGATATCCTGTGGCTGAAAGCCCAGTTAGACCGTGTGGAGGGGGTGGTTTCAGGATCGCAGGTGGAAGCTGCCGGGGCCTTGTTTGACGATAATTTGAAGAAGCGGGTCCTGAGCTTTCAGCGTGCCCACTCCATAGACCCGGATGGAAAGGTCGGGGAGCAGACATTTATCCAGTTAAACACGGCATTAAAAGACCCATCCATACCCCTGTTGTGCCGGGGAACACCATAGCCGGAAGGGAGACAGATGTCCTTTATTCTTGATGCGCTCAGACGCGCCGAGCGGGAACGACGACTTGAGCGCTCACCTGATCTGAGCGCCGTCTACGAGGAGAGTGCCCTGTCGCGGGGCAGTCGCTGGCCGTGGCTTTCGGCGGGCCTGGCCTTTGTTGTGGGCGGTGTGGTGGTGGCCCTGTTTCTCTGGCCGGAGACGTCGCCTCCGGATCTCACCACGAATAAGATACCTGCCACCCAGGTAACTTCCCGGCCCCCGGACAAACCAGACCCACTCCATGACCGGCCCGAGACGACCCCTGCGCCGCCTCAGGAGATCGCGAAACCAAAAGAGGTGGGTGCGGTGCAGCCCGGGGTGCCCGCGCGTTCAGAGGCCGTTCCTCGGCCCGCAACACCCCCGCCCAAGAAGGAAGAGGCCGTCGCTCAGCCCACAACACCTCCGCCCAAAGTAGAAGAGACTGTAACACCTGCAAAGGCCGCTTCTGCGAAAAAACCACCCGCCCCGGCAGGCCGTCCCCCGGAGCCGGATACGGCCAAGAGGAAAGAGGTGGTTGCCGTCAAGGAGACCACCCCATCGGCGCCGCCCAAAGAGATGCCGGAGAAGAAACCTGATATTTCCCCGGCCCCGCAGCCAAAGGCCAAGGAGGAACCGGTTGAGGGGGTGCCTTTTCTAAAGGACCTGCCCGAGGAGGTCCGCAAGAGGCTGGGAAAACTCGAGATCAACGTCCACGGTTACTCCAAAGATCCTGCCAAACGTCTTGTCTTTATCAACATGCGTAAATATCGTGTGGGGGATCAGATCGGGAAAGGGAGACACGGGCCGGTGCTAAAAAGGATTATCCCCGACGGTGTGATTATCGACTATGGAGAAGGCCAGGCCCGGTTGACGGTCAAAAAATAGGGGACAGGGGGGCCGGGGTCATGCCGTGTCGTAGTGGCTAAATTGCATGGTGAAGGTCCCGCGACCCTGTGATACCGATCTGAGGGCGGTAGAATAGCCAAACATCCTTGAAAGGGGGATAGTGGCCGTAAGGACCTGGACCGGACCTTTGACCGCGATCTGCTCGATTTTGCCCTGCCGGGTATTGAGGTCGCTAATCACCTCGCCGGTAAATTCCTCCGGAACCAGGATTTCGGCCTTCATGATCGGCTCGAGCAAGACAGGGCCGGCCTTTTGGCAGGCATTCTTAAAGGCCATGGTTGAGGCGACCTTGAATGCCATTTCATCCGAAAATGTCTCCTTTATCTGCACATCCACAAGGGCTGTTTGAACGTCAATGACCGGATAACCCATAAGCACGCCACTGGTCTCGGCCTCTGAGATCCCCTGCCGGATAGCGGCGAGAGATCCTTCTGTGAGATCGGGATTCCGGCATCTATCAGCAAAGCGGTTTCCCGTACCCCGCGGCAGGGGTGAAACCTCCAGCTTTACGCCGGCAAAATGCTGCTGCCCTGCAATTTCCCGCTGGAAGACCTCCTCCTGTTCTGCCGTGTTTGTCACGGCCTCGCGGTATACAACCTGCGGTTTCCCCTTATTGGTTTCCACAAGAAATTCGCGTCTGATCCGTCCCAGGATGATCTCCAGGTGTAATTCGCCCATACCTGAGATGACGGTTTGCCCGGTTTCCTCGTCGATTCTAAACTTGAACGTGGGGTCTTCATCTGCCAGCTTGCTGAGGGCGTCGAGCAGTCTGTCATTGTCCCGCACCATCTTTGGCTCTATGGCCAGGGTGATAACGGGTTGGTTAAACTGCATGGGCTCAAGCAGGATAGGGCTCTGTTCAGCGCAGAGGGTGTCTCCGGTGGTGGTCAGCTTGAGTCCCATGACTGCCATGATATCCCCTGCCGAGGCCTGGTCTATCCGTTCCCTCTTGTTGGAATGCATCTTGAGGATTCGGGCCATCTTCTCCCTGACCTTTTTCGCCGGATTGTAAACGACCTCCGAAGTCTTGACGGTGCCTGAATAGACCCGGACATAGGTCATCTTTCTTCCCTGATCCATCATCACCTTGAAGGCCAGGGCCGAAAACGGAGCACTGGACTCTGCGGGCCGGGACGTCTTTTTCCCGGACAAAGGCACGACGCCTTCAACCGGTGGGATGTCCACTGGAGAGGGGAGGTAATCAACGATTCCGTCGAGCAGGGGTTGTATGCCCTTATTTCTTAAGGCCGATCCGCAGAAGACCGGCACCAGTTCCAGCTTCGTGGTCGCTTCCCGTATGACCTTGTTGAGATCCTGGATCGGGATCTCTTCCTCGGCGAGATATTTCTCCATTATCCGATCGTCTTTGTCGGCAAGGATTTCGAGGAGCCGCTCTCTGTACCGCGAGGCCTCTCCGGCCAGTTCCGAGGGTACGGGGAGTTGTTCGTATTCTGCCCCCAGGGTCTCGTCCTCCCACACGATGGCCTTCATCTTGACAAGGTCAATCACGCCCTTAAAGTCATCCTCCACCCCCCAGGGGATTTGCAGCACCAAAGGGCGCGCCCCAAGACGCTCCTTCATCATCTCGACGACCCTGGGAAAATCCGCGCCCACCCGATCCATTTTGTTGATAAAGGCCATCTTTGGCACCTTATATCGATCCGCCTGGTGCCATACGGTCTCAGACTGTGGCTCAACCCCCCCGACAGCGCAAAAGACCCCCAGTGCACCGTCGAGGACCCGGAGAGACCGCTCCACCTCAATAGTAAAATCCACATGCCCCGGGGTGTCGATGATGTTGATCGTATGCCCTCGCCAGTCGCAGGAGGTTACCGCAGAGGTTATGGTAATGCCTCTCTCCTTTTCCTCGAGCATCCAGTCCATTGTGGCTTCGCCATTATGAACCTCGCCCATCTTGTGGACGCGGCCACAGTAGAAAAGAATACGTTCGGTCACCGTGGTCTTGCCCGCATCGATGTGGGCGATAATGCCGATATTTCTTGTTCTTGTCAGTTTTCTGGCAGGGGCCATGGCTTCAACGCGTCAGATTACCGCAGGTTATTCATTAGTCAGGCGGTGCCTTGCGGGTTGGCACCGCTCCATTGATCCGGGCGCAAATCTAAGGGATCTTACCCCGGCTGTCAAGTCATAAGGCCTCGAGGTAGAGTCCGGATAATCTCCCCATGTTATGATCTGGCCGGTCAGGTTTCAGCTGAACCCTGAACCCCCTGTTTTGTTGTTGACACACAAAGACAGATTGCCTACAGTTTTGCCTGACAAAAGGGAGTTTTTATCAGAAGTCCCTAATCTCGCTAACCTTTTTGCAAAGGAGGGTGACATGAAAAGGAAAAAGTTGTTGATGTTATCCGGGGTCATCTTGATAGCGGGGATGCTTGCAGCCAGCCCCTTTATGGCCGGTTTTGCCAAGGCGGCTCCGCCAAACCCCAAGACCTTAAAGATCGGCGCCATTATCTCTATGACCGGCTTTGCCTCTGCATCGGAAATGCTCATATGGGAAGGGATACAGCTTTTTGAGCAATGGATTAACGATCGAGGCGGGATTACGATCAATGGACAGCCCTATTTGATCAAATTTGTTGCCGAAGATGGCAAGAGCAGCGCCGATGGTGCTGTGGCCGCGGCCACAAAGCTTATCTACGACCACGGGGTAAAATTTCTTGTGGGCCCGGTTATGCCCTTTATGGTTGTCGCCTCGGGGTCAGTTACTGAACCGGCCAAGGTCATCCGTGTTGCCCTCTACAATTGTTTTATGCCGGATGAATATGGCCCCAAGACCCCCTACACCTTTATCGCCAACGACACCACGGTAGATTTTATGACACCCAATATGCAGTACCTGAAAGAGGCCTATCCCAAGGCAAAGAAGATTACGGTCCTCACCCCGGATGACGGTGCACCGCCCTATCTTGAACCGCTGTTCAGGAAAAAGGCCAAAGAGGAGGGGCTGGAACTGTTGGATTTTGTGTTGTGGCCACTTGACACACAGGACTTTACCCCGGTAACCGTAAAGGCCCTGGCTACCAAGCCAGACGCGCTGTTTCTCATCAACGGATGGCCAATACACATGGGCTCCATGCTCAAGGCGGCCAGAGAGATGGGTTTTACTGGCCCTGTGCTCGCCTGCCATGAAGACCCCTATGATATCCGGGAGGTTGCCGGCCGGCAGGCATCTACGGACTTCTATACCCACAATCTCGCCATCGATGCCCCTGAGATGACCCCGGTGATAAAGGAGATCGCAAAACGCGCCAAGGCAAAATATGGCAGGACATCTCCGACGCATGTCTGGGGGTGGAGTCCCTCGTGGTCTCTCGTACAGGCCATTGAGAAGGCGCAGAGCCTAGACCCCATGGTGGTAAAGGAGACGTGGGAGAAGATGAAGACAATCGAAACGCCGTACGGGACCGGCAAAATGGGCGGGAAAAAGACTTACGGAATCAACCATACGGTAAGCGCGCCCATGCCGTTGACCGGCCTCAAGGATGGAGAGGTGGTATGGGTCAAGTGGCAGGAAGTGCCGATGCCATAAGCGGGTTATACACGGCTATCCTGCTGTGAAAACCCCTCCCGCAGGATAGCCATTGCAGAGAAGAAAGTAATAGTTTGGGTCCACAACTCCTCGCACAGGTCGCAGTAAACGCCTTGATGCTGTCATCGATGTACATCCTGATGGCCCTCGGTTTTGCCCTCCTGCTTAGCGTCATGCGTGTTCTGAATTTTGCCCACGCCGTCATATATATGGGTGGCGGTTATATCTGCTATCAACTGGCGGTCGTATATGGCCTGAACCAGTGGCTATCTCTGCTGCTGGCCGCGATGGGCATGGGTCTGTTAGGGCTTTTTCTGGAGAGGTTCTGTTTCCGTCCATTCTTTGGAGATGTGGATCGCACCATCGTCATGACCCTTGCCCTGATTGTCATTATGGAGTCAGCGGTCAACATATTGGTCGGCACCCAGGTAAGATCGCTGCCTGCCTTTGCCTCGGGCGTTTTCAGGGCCGGGGGCGTCTCGCTCAGCGTGGAGAGACTGGCAACCTTTATTATCAGCACTGCGCTGCTCCTGGCGCTCATCTTTTTTGTACAAGAGACAAAGATCGGTCAGCAAATGCTCGCCGTTTCTCAGGATGCCACGGGCGCTGTTCTGCAGGGCATAAATGTCCACCGTGTCTCTGCCGTGGCCACGATGATAGCCTGCTCCCTGGCGGCGGTCGCAGGCAGCCTGATGGGTGCGATCGTCAGTTTAAGCCCCTATATGGGAGACCACATGCTGGTAAAGGCAATTGAAATCGTCATCCTGGCCGGGATAGG
>CAZXCQ010000184.1:0-13278 GCA_964639275.1 uncultured Desulfobacteraceae bacterium
TGCACAGTCAAGACACAAGTTCATACGGTATTATCGGTCGAAGAGGTAACCATGAATCGACAATTGACTTGCCAATAACTTATGTGATCATTCAACGAACTGCGGCGGAACAATGGTCTTTAGCCGGATACACAAAAGGGTAGTCTTCTTTGCCCTGGGGCTTTTCCTTGTTGTTGGGCTGTCTTTGGCCACTGGATTTGTCTATTACCTGTTTAGTCCCGCGAAAGAGGGGGGGGAGGACCAGCTCTTCCTGGTTCGGGAGGGCTCTAGCCTCAACGCGGTGGCTGAGGAGCTGGAGAGAAAAGGGATTATCGCCCGCAAGGGTCCGATTCTGGTCTGGGCAAGGTTTAAAGGATACGGCAAAAAAATAAAGGTGGGTGAGTATCGTCTCAACTCCGGTATGCCGCCTCTTAAGGTCCTGGATATCTTAAGGAAAGGTTTTGTCATCACCTATCCTGTTACCATCCCGGAGGGGTTTACCCGGAGGCAGATCGGAGAGCTCCTGGAGGAAAAGGGTCTTGTTGACAAGGAGGAATTTCTTTCCATGACCGGAGATCCGGATGTTGCAAAAAGCTATGGCATATCCGGGCCGGGATTGGAGGGTTACCTCTATCCCGATACCTACAGATTCAGCCGGGGGCTCCCCTGTAAATCCATCATCGGGGTGATGGTCAGGCGTTTTATGCAAATATTTTCACTGTTCAGAGAAAGGGCCAAGGAGAGGGGTATGAGTATGGAGGATGTGGTTACCCTGGCATCTATCGTTGAAAAAGAGACCGGTCTTGCCAGCGAGAGACCCCTTATCGCCAGCGTCTTCTTGAACCGACTAAAAAAGGGGATGCGCCTTGACAGTGACCCCACCGTGATCTACGGGATAGAGGATTTTCAGGGGAACCTGAAAAAGAGCGACCTGAGTGAACCGACTCCGTATAACACCTATGTCATTCGGGGGCTTCCCCCGGGGCCCATTGCCAACCCGGGAGGGGATGCGATCAAGGCAGTCCTTTACCCGGCCAAGACCAGTTACCTCTACTTTGTATCGCGGAATGACGGGAGCCACCATTTCTCCAAGACCCTCCCGGAACATAACCGGGCCGTCAAGACCTACCAGAAAAACAGGGGGTAATGGTCAAAAGAAGCCCTTGACAGGGGCAGGTGTATACAGTACACAAATGCCCGGCACAATTGTTTTGCCGCACCCTTCTATCCCTCCACCTGATCCTTATCCCCTATGCGGGTTCCCGCCTATTCCACAGGAAGAAGGGGGCCGGCGGAAAAAGGGAGGAGCACCATGGATCTCTTTAAAGACCTCACCATCTTGTCTCTCGAACAGGCCACCGTTCTTCCCTATTTGACGTACAGATTGACCCACGATGGGGTCCAGGTCATCCGGTTGGAGCATCCTGTCTATGGCGACCCAAACCGCCTGGTGGGCGATAATGTCCTCGGAGAGGAGCGGATGAACGCCTATTTCCTGTGTATCAATGCAGGCAAAAAGGCGCTGACCCTGGATCTTTCACAGCCAGAAGGCCAAGAGATATTGCGCTCCCTTATTCGCGACCTCAAGGTCGATATCTTTGCTACCAATCAGCTGCCAAGGAACTATCAGAAACTGGGGATAGACTATGAAAGCCTGAGGGCGCTGAGGCCCGATATCATATGGCTGGGGGTCACCGGTTTCGGACCGGAAAGCAATGAAGGTGCCTATGATCCTATCTTGCAGGCCAGGTCCGGGCTGATGGAACTGACGGGCGAGCGGGATGGAGATCCCCAGGTATTGGGAATTCCCCTCCCTGATATGGGTTCCAGCGAGCATGCCTACGGGCTCTTGATGAAGGCCCTTTACAGACGGGAGGTCAAGGGGGAGGGCTCTTGTATCCATCTGGCCATGTTTGAGTCTTCGGTATCATGGCTCACGGTTCCTATCACGCTCTCTGTCAGTTTTGGAAAGGGGATCACCCGCAGGGGAAATACCCACGAGTTTTTCTCCCCGGTCTCGGTATTCAAGACCCGCAACGGTTTTGTCTATTTGGCCGTGGGCAATGACCGGCAGTGGAAGTCAATGGTTTCACAGGAGATATTTAGAACCCTTGAAAGGCCGGAATATCAGATAAATAAGGGCCGGATAAGAGACGTGGAAACCCTAAACCACCGGATAAACGAGATTACCCAACAGCACAGCTCTGAGGAACTCGTAGAGTTGTTTAGATCCATCACGGTACCCTGCAGCAAGATCATGACCATTCCCGAGGTGGTAGCCGACCCCCTTGTCAAGAAAAGACTTCTCTCTTCCACCGACCCGTTAACCGGGACACGAATTACCCTGGCCCCCCCGCCCAATGTGACACCATTTCTGGAAGAATCGGGCCGAGAGCTCTCCTTCCCTCCCCGTTTTGGGGAACACAACTGGGAGGTCTATGGGAGGCGGCTCGGGTATTCTGACGAAGAGCTTGGCACCTTAAAAGAGAAAGGTATTATATAAGAGTGCGGATTTTGGATTGCGGATTTTGGAATGCGGAATGCGGAGTGCGGAGGGCAGCAGACCTGGGACTTCCGACCTTGGACTTCGCAGTGCGGTAGAGGTCAGAAGACAGGGGTCAGTGGTCGGAGGACAGTAGACGTTGGACTCCGGACCTCGGACTTCGGACTTTGAACTTTGGAGGGATCATGGATATCATTGTTTTGATCAAACAGGTTCCAGACACCACCGAGGTCGCTCTGGACCCGAAGACAGGAAGCCTGATCAGGGAAGGTGTAAAAAGCATTATCAATCCAGACGATCGCCACGCCCTGGAGGCGGCTGTGGGTCTAAAGGAGGCCCTTGGGGGGAGGGTCACCGCCCTATCCATGGGTCCACCCCAGGCAATTGACGCCATATCGGAGGCCCTGGGAATGGGCGCGGAGGAAGGTGTGCTCCTGACCGATAAGGCCTTTGCCGGCGCAGACACCTGGGCGACCTCCTTTACCCTGGGAAAGGCCATAGAGAAGATCAAGAGATACGATCTGATCCTTTGCGGCCGACAGGCAATTGATGGGGACACCGCCCAGATCGGCCCCCAGGTGGCAGACTATCTGGGTATCCCACAGGTCAGCTATGTCTGCGAGCTCAAAGAGGTCCGGGAAGATGCATTGGTGGTCAAGAGGCGGCTTGAGGACGGCTATGAGCGGATCCACTGCACCCTGCCGGCACTGTTGACGGTGATCGGGGAGTTAAATCGCCCCCGATATCCCCTGGTGGGAAGGGTGATTGATGCCTGCCAAGACAAGGCCCCGATCCAGGTGTGGAACGCGGCTGACATCGGTGTAAAGACCAGCGAGGTGGGGCTGGAAGGCTCCTTGACCCATGTTATCAAGACATTTGCCCCCAAGTTCAAGAGGGAGACGGAGATCCTGAAGGGGGGCACAAGAGAGGTGGTCGCAGATTTGATCGGGAGGCTAAGGGAAAAGAGGCTCATTTAGGAGAGGAGATGCAAATGACGGTCTGGATCGAAATCGATCTCTGCAATGGTTGTAGACTCTGCATAAGGGCATGCCCTTACGGGGCCGTTGAGATTGAGGATGGGAAGGCCCACATCCTTGAGCGCTGTACATCGTGCGGTGCCTGTATCGCGGCCTGTAAACAAGCGGCCATCCAAACAGATGCAAAGCCAAGGTCTATCCCCGACTTCATCGACAGAAAGGGCGTGTGGGTATTTGCGGAACAGAGGGGAGGCAAGCTGAACCGGGTCACGCTGGAATTGCTGGGAAAGGCCCAGGAACTGGCCCATACGCTCAGGCATGATGTATCGGCCCTGCTCCTGGGAGACAGGGTCTCAGACCTGGGTGAGACCCTAATAGGCTATGGGGCCCAAAAGGTGTATCTGGCCGAGCACCCTCTCCTGAAGGATTACCGGACAATCCCCTATACCGATGTCATTGAAGGGCTGGTGAACCAATTCAAACCGGATATCTTCCTCATGGGTGCAACCCATATCGGTCGCGACCTGGCCCCCCGGGTGTCTCGCCGCGTAGGTGTTGGGCTCACCGCCGACTGCACCGAGCTGACCATTGACCCCGAAGAGGGTATCCTGCTTCAGACGAGGCCGGCCTTTGGGGGCAATGTCATGGCCATCATCGCCAACCGGTACTCACGTCCCCAGATGGCAACGGTCCGGCCCGGTGTGATGGCGGCCGTAGAACGGCCCGATAACAAAGGAGATATCATCAGGCATGAGACTTCGCTATCAGAGGCGGATATGGGCACCAGTCTCCTCGAAGCGGTCAAGGAAGAGAGGAGGGCGGTTGACCTCTCCGAGGCCAGGGTAATCGTTGCCGGAGGAAGGGGAGTGGGCGATGCCAGCGGGTTCAAGATCCTGGAGGACATGGCCGCTCTTTTGGGGGGCGAGGTTGCGGGCACCCGTGTGGCTGTTGAAGAGGGCTGGATCCCGGCAGACAAGCAGATCGGACAGACAGGACACGCTGTCCGGCCAGAACTCTATATCGCCTGTGGAATATCGGGTGCCGTTCAGCACAGGGCGGGGATGATAAACTCCAGGTACGTGATTGCCGTCAACAAAGATCCCCGGGCGCCGATCTTTCAGGTGTCTGATTGGGGCATGGTGGGAGATCTCCATGAAGTGATCCCGGAGATAATCGAGCAACTCAAGACGGGGAGGGATAAATGATCCGGTCCAATTCTGAGGAATTGATCAGAAAGGTCATGGCCACCTTTGTAGACAATGAGCTGATTCCGAAGGCAAAGGAGATCGATGAAAAGGGGGAGTTCCCCCGGGAGATGTTTCAGGAGATAGGCAAGATGGGGGTCTTTGGAATCAGATACCCAAAAGATCGCGGCGGTTCGGGCGGCAATACCACCCTTTATTGCATCATCTGTGAGGAGTTGGCAAGGGGGCTTATGAGCGTGGCCGCTGTCACGGCCATGCAGTGCCTTATGGGAACCAATTTCCTGTTTCATTTCGGAACTGATGAATTGAGGGAGAGATACTTTCTCCCGGCCATGAAAGGGGAGAAGATCGCCTGTTTTTGCCTCACCGAACCGGAGGCCGGCTCTGATCTGGGGAATGTCAGCACCTCGGCCGTCAGGACAGAGGGGGGCTATGTATTGAACGGGATGAAGACCTGGGTCACAAACGGCCCGGTCGCAGATTTCTATACGATTCTCTGCCAGACCGATCCGGCAAAGAAATTCAAGGGCCTCAACTTCTTCTTTGTCCCCAGAGATACCCCGGGGCTCTCGCTCAGCAGGCCCTTTGACCTCTTGGGGACTAGGACAACACCTATTTCAGAACTTGCCCTTACCGATGTCCATATCCCTCACGAACATATGCTGGGTCAGGAAGGCCGGGGGATGAGCAATCTCCTTTCCATTCTGGCAGAGATCAGGGCCATGACAGCGGCCCTTGCCACGGGACTCCAGCAGGCTGCCCTGGATGACTCTATCCGCTATGCCCATGAGCGGACACAGTTTGGTCATGCCATAAGCGACTATCAGCTGATTCAGGCCAAGGTGGCCAATATGGCCACAGACCTGGAGGCTTCAAGACTCCTGACCTACAAGGCGACACGACTGATCGACAAGAGGATCTCCTGTCTGAAAGAGGCCTCGATGGCCAAGTATTTTGCCACAGAGGCTGCCTGCAGGGCCGGGGATGAGATCACCCGGATCTTCGGGGCGTATGCCTATTCCATGGAATACTCGGCACAGAGATACTATCGGGATAACCGCTTTTTGCTCTATGGCGGGGGAACCCACGAGATCCTTCAACCCAATATTGCCAGGTGGGTGGGGCTGTAGGATTGCGGAGTGTGGAGTGCGGAATGGGGAATGGGGATTGATGATTGACGAATGATGATTTCGGTTTTCGGATTGGGGAGGTCAGAAGACAAAGCTCGGAGGACCTTGGACTTCAGACTTCGGACCTTGGACTTCGGACTTCGGACTTCGGACTTTGGTAAATGCGGAATTCAGCAGAAATAAGATACCCTGATTTCAGGTCATTGAGGTCACTGCCTGAGAGGAGATCCCTGGGGCAATGGGTCTATGGGACCTTGAGAGAGGCGATCGTCAGGGGTGACCTGAAGCCGGGGAGTCGTCTGATCGAAAGTCGATTGGCCGACGTCATGGGGATCAGCCGCACGCCGGTCAGGGAGGCAATCCATAAACTGGAGCGTGAGGGTCTCCTCAGCCAGAATCCCACGGGTGGGTCTTTTGTCTCCGGACTGACGCGATCGGATATCGAGGAGACCTTTGGTATCCGGAGCGTACTGGAGAGTTACGCCGCCAGACTGGCGGCCATTCACCACGGGCCGGAAGAGCTTGTGCCACTAAAACGGAAGATAGAAGACTATCAACGCTGTCTGGACCGGGGTGACATGGGTGCCCTTCCACAGATGAACACGGCGTTTCATGACCTCCTTTACGACCTGAGCCACAGCCCGCGATTGGTCAAGATGATCAGCGGACTCAGGGACCAGATGTGCCGCTTCCGACAGGTCATCCTGAAGATGGAAGAGATGGCCCGGGAGAGCAACGAGGACCACCGGTTGATGCTGGAGTTTATCGAGAGGCGGGACGGAGAGGGTGCGGAGCGTCTGGTCAGGGCACACATATTGAGGGGACAGGAGATCGTGCTAAAAGAATTTGATATGCAGGATGACTCAGGGGTATAAGTGCTATGGCAGAGAGAAAGATACGGGTGCTTCTGGCAAAGCCTGGCCTGGACGGCCATGACAGGGGGGCCAAGGTGGTTGCCCACGCCATGCGGGAGGCGGGGATGGAGGTGATCTATACCGGGCTCCATCAGAGGGTGGCCAGTATTGTAAATCAGGCCATCCAGGAGGATGTGGATGTCATTGGACTTTCCATCATGTCCGGGGCTCACATCCCCATCTGTAGAAAACTGATGGCCCTGATCAAAGAGCAGGATGCGGGGCACAGGTTGGTGGCGGTAGGGGGTGTGATTCCCAATAAGGATATCCCGACGCTCAAGGAAATGGGGGTGGCCGGCGTATTCCCGGGGGGGACACATTTTGATGAGATAGTGAGGTTTACTCGAGAGAAGACCACGAACAGAGAGACAGGATAGGCAGGTATAACAATGGGAGTAGCCACATATATAAAGGATGAAAGGGATGCCATCAAGGAAGTGATCCTCCAGTCGGGCATAAAGGTAAAGCCCGCTTACGGACCTGAGGATCTGGAACGGATCGGTTTTGATTACCACAAGGACCTTGGGGAGCCGGGCGAATTTCCTTTTGCCCGGAGCCTTTATCCATCGGGTTATCGGAGCCGGAACTGGACAACCCGGCAATACACGGGTTTCGGGACGTCAGAGGAGACCAATGAACGGTTCAAACTGATGATATCCCACGGTCAGACCGGACTCAACGTGGCCTTTGACCTGCCCACCCAGATGGGTTACGACTCTGACGATGAGATGGCCGAGGGAGAGGTGGGGCGCGTGGGAATGGCGGTAGACTCCTTGAGGGATTTCGAAATCGCCTTTCAGGATATCCAGCTCGATCGTATCGGGAGCGGCCTGACCATCAATGCGGTGGCTTCTGTGATGCTGGCCATGTATCAGTCCATGGCCGAAGGCTTTGGATACAAAAAGACACAGATCTCGGCCACCCCGCAAAACGATATCCTCAAGGAGATCGTGGGCCGGGGGGCGTGGATCTATCCTGTTGAGCCAGCGGTCAGACTGATCGGTGATACCATCGAGTATGCCATAAAGGAGTTGCCCAGGTGCAACCCTGTCTCTGTCTGCGGGTATCATATCAGGGAATCGGGCTGTACCCAGGCCCAGGAGATATCCTATGCCCTGATGATCGCCTTTGCCTACATCGATAACGTGGTGGCACGCGGATATGAGGCGGAGGATTTTGTCGGGAGGTTCTCTTTCAACCTGAACGTCTATGGTAACCTGTGGGAGACCGTGGCCAAATTTCGAGCCGCCAGAAAGTTATGGGCCAGGTTGCTCAGGGAGAGGTATGGTGTCCAGAACAAAAAGGCCCTCTTTCTCCGCGGCATATTCGGGGGAGGGGGCTCGGGCATGACAAAGCAGCAGCCGGAAAACAATATCATGCGCGGGGCCTATTATGCCCTTGCAGCAGCGCTATCAGGTGCCCAGACCACTGCCTTGTGCTCTTTTGACGAGGCCTACACAATCCCCACGGAGCGGGCCGCGCTCCTCTCCTTGAGGACCTTTCAGATACTCATGGATGAGATGGGTCTCCGGGACACCGTCGACCCCTTAGGCGGGTCTTACTTTATGGAGACCCTGACAAAGGAGATGGAAGAGAAGATCCTGGAGGAGATGGAAAAGATCGAGAAGGTGGGCGGTATGGTCGAGGCGGTCTCTACCGGATATGTTCAGAGGGAAGTGGCCAGGCAGGCCTACGAGTTTGAGAAAAAGCTCCAGGAGGGCAAGGTCACAAAGGTCGGGGTAAACAAATACACCGAGGGCGTTGACATGGAGGTGGATCTCCACGAATACAACGAGGAATGGGCCCGTCTCCAGATCGAACGGCTCAGGGAGCTCAAAAGGGTCAGGGACAACAAGGGCGTGAGTGCGTCCTTAAAGGCCCTTGAAGGGGCTGCCAGGGGAAAGGACAATGTCATGCCCTATCTGGTGGAGTGCTGCAAACACTATGCCACCGTGGGAGAGATGGCCAATGTCTTCAGGGATGTCTTTGGGGAGTATGTGGAGCCGAGTATTTTTTAGGAGAGGGGGTGATGAGCGGATAGGCCGGAGTTGACTATGGAATTAACAGGTTGTCCATCAAAAAAGGAGGTCTCAATCATGAAGAGAAGATTAGGATTTGTGTTGGCCGGTGTGTTTCTGGCAATACTCTTTTCAGTCACCTGGATGCAGGCGACTGCTACGGCAGGGCCGATCAAATTGACCTATGCAAACTTCCCACCCGCCCCGACCTTTCCCTGTGTCCAGATGGAGAGATGGAAAAAGGAGGTGGAAAGGCGTACCTCAGGGAAGGTGCTCATCAATACCTATCCTGGAGGAACGCTGCTCGGGGCCAAAAACATGATGGATGGGGTCATTGCAGGCCAGGCCGATATTGGCAATTTGTGTATGGCGTATCAGCCCGGCAGGTTTATTGTGACCAATGCCACGGCTCTCCCCGTGGGTTTTCCGGATGCAACGGTTGCGAGCCTCACCCTTTGGGATATCTACAACAAGTATCGGCCCAAAGAATTTGCCGATGTAAAGGTCCTTACGATGTTTACTTGCGCCCCTGCAAACATCTACGCCAAGGTCCCGGTCAAGAACCTCGAGGACCTCAAAGGGCTGCAACTGAGGGCCTCCGGGGGTGTTGCTGAGGCCTTAAAGGCATTGGGGGCAACTCCGGTGGGGATGCCGCAGTCGGCAACCCCAGAGGCCCTGCAAAAGGGCGTGGTCAAGGGGGCAGCCTCCTCTCTGGAAACCCTCAAGGATTTCAAATATGCGGAACTGTGCAGGTATGTGACGATATTTAACGGACCGATCTATCCATTTGCTGTGGTCATGAATATGCAGAAATGGAATTCCTTACCCCAGGATGTCCAGCGCGTTATGGACGAGCTGGCCACTCAACAGGCCGTGTGGACAGGTGTCTATATGGATAATCATGTGGACGATTCGATCGAGTGGTCAAAGAAGAATTACAACATCGAGATCACAGAGCTCTCAAAAGAGCAGCTTGCGAAATGGGATCAGTTGCTTGACCCCATTACCACCAAATGGATCGCCGCTGCCAAGGCAAAGGGTCTTCCGGCCGAACAGATCGTGGAAGACATCAAGGCCTTTGCAAGGATGTACTCTGGCCAATAGGAAGGTCCGGGTACCCATCTGGCGGGGATTCCGATTCTCGGACGGCCAAAGGGATTTCGAGCTTCGCAGAAAAGGAGGCTGTTGAGTCTGGCCCGCGACCCGGGGCGATGCAGGGGTCATTGGGAGTAACATCATGCCACACCAGAATCCATTCACCCCCGAGGGTTTTTGAGAAGTTACGATTGGGAGGGCGGTCTTGGATCTTTTGAACAGAGTGACCCGGTTTCTGAATCAGGTGCTCATGGGGATAGCCGGCCTTTTTTTGGGGGCCATGATCATTCTGACATGTGCAAACATTTTTTCTCGCGTGGTCTGGCTCCCCATCAAAGGTACCTATGAGCTGATGGGTTATTTTGGGGCCGCGGCAACGGCCTTTGCCCTGGGTTACACGCAGATAAAGAAGGGGCACATTTCGGTCGATATCTTAGTCCTTAAGTTCTCTGAGAGGACCCAGAGGATCCTCGATGGTATCAATTGCCTTTGTTGTGCGATCTTTTTTTCACTGGTGTCGTGGCAGATTGCCAAGTATGCCGGCACCCTGTGGAGAACCGGAGAGGTCACCGAAACGCTCAGGATCATCTATTTTCCCTTTACCTATGGTGTCGCCCTGGGGTGCGGGGTCCTGGCATTGGTGTTTCTGGCCGACCTCCTAAAGACGCTGATCCGAGGGGAGGACAAAGCGTGAGTCCCACCCTGGTCGGAATCCTCGGGATTATTCTCCTCCTGGCCGTCCTGTTCCTGCTGGGCATGCCTGTGGGATTCGCCATGGGTATCGTCGGGTTCTGCGGTTTCTGGTACGTGGTCTCCTTCAAGGCGGCCATTACCATGGTGGGGACGGACATATGGGGTACCTTTTCCAGATACGGGTTGACCGTTGTTCCCCTCTTTATCTTCCTGGGTTACCTGGCATTCAACTCGGGGATCGCCGGGAGGCTTTACAGCGCTGCCTACCAGTGGTTTGGCCACTGGCGGGGGGGGCTGGCCATCGCCACCATCGGGGCAGATGAGCTTTTTGCCGCCATCTGTGGTTCCAACACGGCCACGGCCGCCACCATGGGGGCAGTGGCCCTGCCGCAGATGAAGAAGTACCACTACCATGCCATTTTGAGTAGCGGCACCGTTGTTACCGGTGGCACACTGGGGACGGTGATGCCCCCCAGTGTCGTACTCATTATTATCGGGCTTCAGACAGAGCAGTCCATCATAAAGCTCTTCCTCGGGGGCATCTTACCCGCCATCCTGCTGGGGATCCTTTTTGTCCTCACCATTTTTACCATTTGCCGGACCTACCCTGAGTTCGGCCCGGCAGGGCCGAAGACGGATATCAAAGAAAAGCTCAGGTCGCTGACCGGCGTGATTGAAGCGGTGACCATATTTGTCCTGATCATCGGAGGTCTGTATCTCGGCATATTCACACCGACGGAGGCCGGTGCCGTAGGCGTTTTTTTTACCCTTTTGGTTACGATTCCAACCCGGAGATTGAATTGGAAAGGCCTCATCGATTCCATGAAGGAGACGTTGAAGATCTCAGCCATGGTCTTTTTTCTTGTCACCGGTGCTATTATCTTTGGTCGTTTCTTGGCCATCACCCGTTTGCCCTTCATGGTGGCGGAATTCGCGGCCGTCCTTCCTGTATCCCCCTATGTCATTCTGGCGTTCGTGTTGGTGATCTATTTGATCGGAGGCTGTTTTGTTGACTCTCTGGGGTTCCTGGTACTGACCATCCCCATCTTCTTCCCGCTGGGTATGGCCCTCGGGTTTGATCCCATATGGTATTCCATCATTCTGACCATGGTGACCACCATGGGGGCCATCACGCCACCAGTGGGGGTCAATATCTACGTGGTAAAGGCTCTGGCCCCTGAAATCGAACTGAGTACCATCTTCAAAGGGGTCAGCTTTTTCCTGCTGGCCTGTCTTATCTGTATAGCCATCCTGATCATCTTTCCGAAAATCGTCTTGATCATACCGGAGATGGCACGATAGGAATGGATTGATGATGGGTGATGGATGACTGACGAAGGCCACAAGATGTTGCCTTAACCAGACGACTGGAGGGGTGGGTTAGATCATGAAAAGGACTTTTATGCCCCGGGTGGGGACACAAGAGGAACTGAAGGAGCTACAACTCAGGGGGCTGAAGTGGACCCTGGGGCATGCATATCGCGGCTCCCCCTCATACAGGGCAAAGATGGATGAGGCCGGTGTGGGTCCTGAATCTATCGGCACACTTGAAGATATCAAGAGACTCCCATTTACCACTGCCAACGATTTGAGGGAGGGCTACCCCTTTCCCCTTCTCAGCGTCCCATTTGAGAAGGTGGTGCGGATCCATGCCTCTTCGGGCACAACGGGAAAGAGAAAGGTCCTCTGTTACACCCGGAAAGACATCGAAGACTGGACACATTTTTTTGCCCGTTGTTACGAAATGGCCCAATTGAGCGCGCGAGACCGGGTCCAGATCGCGGTGGGATACGGGGTATGGACGGCCGGCATCAGCTTCCAGATGGGATGCGAGGCCTTTGGCGCCATGGCCGTGCCCGTAGGTCCCGGAAATCTGGATATGCAATGCCAGTTTCTCATGGATTTTCAGAGCACGGTGATGTGCTGCACCGCATCCATGGGCCTGCTGATGGCCGAGGAGGTGAACCGGCGGGGAATAATCGACAAGATAAATCTCAAAAAGATGATCTTTGGGTCCGAGCGTTCGAGCGATGCCATAAGAAATCGAATCAGAGAACTCCTGGGTCTTGAGCATATGTTCGATATACCGGGGATGACAGAGCTCTACGGCCCCGGGACGGGGTTGGACTGTGTCCACCATACGGGTATCCACTACTGGGCAGACTACTACATCCTGGAGATCCTGGACCCCGAGACCCTGGCTCCGGTCCCTGAAGGGGAGATGGGAGAGATGGTGGTGACCACATTGAGAAAGGAGGCAGTCCCCCTGATCCGCTACCGGACCAGGGACCTGACCCGGTTGATCCCCGGTCAATGCCCATGCGGATCGGTGTTACCGAGACACGATCGTCTCCTGGGCCGCTCGGATGACATGATCACCTTTAGGGCCGTAAATGTCTATCCAGGACAGGTGGATCATGTCCTGTCAGGCATCCGGGGGATCGGAAGTGAGTATCAGATAATCCTGGAGAGGAAGGAAGATGGTCGCGACTATATGAGGCTGAAGGTTGAGCGTGACCACGGTGTGGGGAGCGAGCGGGATGCGGAACTGACCCGGAAGATAGGCGAAGAGATCAAGAAGCAGATCCTTGTAAGCGCAAATATAGAGCTTGTGGAATATGGCGCCTTGCCCAGGTCTGAGAGAAAGAGCCTGCGCGTGTTTGATAATAGAGACCCGTCGGATTGATCTCAAGCGGGAGGTAACTTCTTAAAAACCAGGGGATCAATCGATAGTGGTGTGGCATGGGGGTCTTTTTTTCTTCCA
>CAZXCQ010000185.1:0-13261 GCA_964639275.1 uncultured Desulfobacteraceae bacterium
GTTCTGTTACTCTGTGGGCTGCTCCTCATTTGCGTGATACTTCCGGCAGGCACCGCATGGTATCTATACACGCATCCGGCCCGGATTAAGGGCCTGGTGGAAATGATTTCTGTGAACATTCCTACTACTTAGGCCCTGAATTTCCTTTATTCCTTAATTCTTCAGTTAATTTAATTATTTCTCTAATCTCAGCCAATGTGAAACGCCCCCCTCCACTAACCTTTATCCCCGAGTCAGGATAATACCCTTTACACAAACGATCCCTGAATGTATCCGGCTTGACTCGCAAGACTTTACACACTTCCTGGGTTGTGTAATAATTTTTAGATGGTAGTCCTAGGTCATTTAGGTCTGACTTTGGACATTTAAAATAAGGGGGATCAACAGGAATCTTCAAAGAAATTAGACGGTTAGAATTTTCTGTAAATTGGGTAACCGCATCCCTGCGGTTTTCTGGGGCACCCAAAGCGTGAATGTACCTGTTCATTCTTGCAGGTCCAGCGATATCGATCCAAGATATCCGGTCTGGTCACGTGGCAGAGGCCATCCAATACAGGCCCCTTGATCGGAAGGTGTTGAGATAGGTGTCTTAACTTTCTGACAACCATTCCAATATTTTAATACAATTTCAATGGGTTATCGAACTCAGTCACTGATTGATTCCCTTACGAGGCGGTTTCAGATTTTAACCCAGCGGTCCATAGGGGACATTCTAAGCCCTTGATTTGCTCTTTCTTGACTCACAAATTCTTTTGGAAAGCCAGAATCTTATTGACAGAAAGATTTTCATGCCATAAAGATTCATATATGAAAGATAGAAGAATTGAGCTTTGGGACGACGAGTCGTCAAATACCTATAAGTGCTTTCCCTTCACCGAGGCAATTAATGCCTATACGACTATCCGTCGAACTCATGATAAGTTACACCGTCATGTCAGTAAAAAACTTGAAAAATGGCAATTGAGTGTTCCCAAATATGGTGTAATTCGCCAACTCTACAATCATGAATCTCTTACCTTGTCCGAGATTAGCCAAAAAATTTTTTCAGGCAATAGCAATGTCACTACACTGATCGACCGTATGGAGAGAGACGGTCTAGTCGAACGTGTGGAAGGGGGTAATGATCGTAGAGTCAAGAGGATTCGACTGACAGAAAAGGGCTTAGCCCTGGCACCAAAGGTTGTCAGTGAATATCGGGGATTTCTTCATCAGACCATGATGAATTGCCTGACCCATGAGGAGCAACAAACACTGACGGACTTACTTTATAAAGTCATGGAATCAGTCCTTTAGCGATTTAACGCCCTTTTGACTCACGGCCTGATTGGACACGGGCGAGATAAGGAAATGTTAGGATAAAATTGTTTCATATATGGAATGTTAATAAATAAAACAAATTGATTCATTCATACCCCCTATCTCGTCACCCCCGCACAATCGGGGGCCTATAATGTCTTAGATATACTGGATTCTCGCTGCTGTTTATCCCGTATCTTATACGGGGCCGGAATGACGGAAAAGTGGCATTGGTAGGTTTTACGAAACCATCAAGCTTAGATTACAGCTGAGACACTATCATTTGTTCGGTCAGGTGCAGGCATTACTCGGATAAATTAAAAGCAGTCTTAGAAAGCATCTACCCCGTTTTTTTGAGAAGATACGATCCCTTTTTTGAAAATGGGGATGGAATGGCTGTCTTAAAAATTCCATATGGATCATTGGAAAAACCGGGCGCTTACCTGGAGTTGGAAGTACCGGATAGAAATCTCAAGGCAAAGATCATCCCCCGAGAACCAAAAGGCATTGAGGATTTGTCCCATGCCGTAGAGAAGGCCGTGGAGACACCCATCGACGGGCCGAGATTCTCAGAACTCTTTGATAATACGAAAAGGGTTACATTCATTACCGAGAACCAATTCCGCCAGGCACCAGCCAGGGATATACTTCCTGTTTTGGTTCAAAAAGCGAGGAAATGGGACCCTGAGATATCAATTATCATCGGTAATGCCACACTACCGCCATTGAGCAAGGAAGAGCTGGAAAAAAAGCTGGGCCCTGAACTAATAGAATCAGGTATCCCTATTTTTTTTAACGATGCTGACGATTTCAAACAATATCGTTATATTGGTATTACGAGAGCGGGGACACCTCTTTTTGTACACAAGGTGGTTGCTGATGCCGACATCGTTGTTACCATCAGTACGACTCAGGCGACCGTCTGGGGCTATGGGGGATCAGGTATGATTATTCCCGCCGTCACCAGTAGTGAAACCACTGAACTTAACCATTTACTGTCCTTAGCTCCGGATTGCATTCCAGGCAACAACAATTGTCTCATGCAACTTGATAAATACGAGGCCCTCGAATTACCCAACGTGCAAGTAATGGGTATCAATGTAATTGTAAATAACCAAGGTCGCGTCATCTTTGTTAATGCCGGCACCCCAGTAAAATCAAATAGGGAGGCGATTCATTTTTACAATCAAATTTATCAGTTTCCACTAGACAGAATTGTTCAACAAAAGGTAGATGTCGCCATCACCGGATCTACCGCACATACTGACGATCTTTTTTTCCACACCGGTTGGGCACTGGTGAACTGCGAACCTATCGTTCGAGACCAGGGAATCATTATTATGGCAACCCCCTGTACAGGTTATGGGGACTGGCCAGGGTTTGTGCGGATGGATATCCTTAAAAGATATTTGCCCGCCTCCAAAGAGAAACAGGTTCAGGCCGTTCTGGATTTTTATCGGCAAACAGTATCTGGAGAGAGGAGCTTTGCCTGGTACAAAATCTACGAGGTTATGACGCGAAAAGAGGTATGGATAGTTACGGAAAGGAAAAACTTACCCATATGTGAAGAGATTGGTTTGACTGCCCATGAATCGATCGAGGAAGCATTTTCCCAGGCTGTCAAAAAAAAAGGTAAAGATGCGAGCTTTGCCTTTATACCATACGGTCGTTACACGCTTTTCAAGCCAAAAACAGTAAAAATAAGGCCCCATAGTCTCAAATGACAATAGAAAAACTCAAATTGTTGCAAATCTACGTTTCCCCCATGCAAAGTACAGAAGATTGGGACGGGAGGATTTTAAGATTTGAGAAGAGTTAATAAAGTCGCGACGGTTAATGAGCAGAGATGCAACGCCTGTGCCACTTGTGTTAGGATCTGCCCTGTCGAAGCAATAGTTATCGAAAAACGTGAGGAGAAGGGATCCGCCGCAATAGATGAACAGAGATGCCTTGACTGTTCTCTTTGTGTATTGCGTTGTCCTGAGGACGCCGTCAAGATGATTGAAAGGAAATCGGTGTTGAAGATTGGCGTGAATCCGGCTGATGTTTCCCAGAGAGATATGACCAGAATCTGTCAAGATGCTCATATGTATCCAGACCAAGTAATTTGCTACTGCCACAGGGTACAGGCCAAAGAAGTGGCAGCAGCGATCCTGTTGGGAGCCAGATCCCCGGAAGATATCGCCCGAGCGACGGGGGCGCGCACAGGATGCGGTACCCTTTGCATAACCAGCACATTAAGACTGTTGCGAGCTGCAGGAATTAAGCTCACCCAGGCACCAGGATATCAATGGTATGGGGTCGACATATCGATCTGGAATTTACCCGAGACGTTGCGGGATAAATACAAACAATTTTATCTCGCGGATGATTTACAATGTATTAACGAGTTGTTTCCGGGAAGTAAACAGGACCAATAAGAATGACTATCTTACCACCGGTAGAGCCACGCAGGTCTATATATAACATAGAGCCCAAGCAATTACTTGCTAGGGCTGCACTCAACTTGCCGGGCATGACCGCCATACGCATATCCGATCTGTTTTCCGGTTGCCCTCATCCTATATCTGCACAATCCCCCTCCGACGTTATCCGGATGGCCAGGGCGCTCACAATGCGCGCGTTGGAAGGTGTAAATCTGGAAAAAATCCAAAAGAATGATTCGGTCAATATCTTGGCTTCTCATCATGGGTTTAGTATTTACGGGGGCGATTTCTACGCTGAAATGATCAGGTGCATACGTGACGAGGTGCTCCAACGGTGCGGAACTCAAAGAATCTATTTGCGCGCAGGAGTGGGACTGAGGTTCCAGGAAAGCGACGAGTACATCGAACGTTTCAAGCTGAATGAGTATTTTGAAGGAAAAGCAGAAGCTATTACGCCAGTTGATCGCGGAATCCCAATTGAAACAGAGATAGGCACGCTATACGGAATCGGGAAGGCTTATTCGACCCGTTGGATCATTCAAGCCCACAACAACGATATACGCGAACTCCACTACCACCGGATGATGGGAAGGCTCTTTAAGCCTTTTGCAATGTCTTACGCCACTATTGAGACTAGGTCGGCCTACCATCAAAGCATGGGGCCCAGAGCCGCCAATTTATTGCCGAGAATGATCTATGAATCCCCTTTTGTCCAAAGTAAATTCGTTTGTTCCGTAATCCTGCAGGTATCTCCTTTTGGGATAATTGGTGTAGATGCAAACAATGACTTGGTTGAGCAGAATGAGTACTTCACCCGTTTGAACTTAGACTGGTACGGCAGGATCATTACTTTGCTTGGCAAGATCAAGGAAGCCATCGTGATTATAGATTATCCCGGACCCATACCCTATACCACTGCAGGGGGGCTTCTGTTTGGCAACTTCCTGAATGCAAACGTTGACGAGTTTGACCTCAACATCCCCTTTACACCCTTTACCCGTTATACTGACATGGTTTATCCAAATGCCAGTCCACTGAAGGAGGGTATCCTTCCTCCACCTAATCCTTCCATAAAATTTCTAGTTATCAATTATTGCTCTAAGGGGTACCCCAGCACTTTCTTCTCTCAGCAGATACCAACGATAGTGGTGGGGCAACAGGCCGATTTGTTCAGAAGTTGTGAACAAAATCCTTTGTTTATGGATAATGCAATGGAGGCGGAGGACCTGGTTAAAGCGGTGGACTTTGCCAAACGTGTTTCTGGAAGTGAAAATATACTGGTCTTTGACGGAGCAGTTGGAGGTTTTAACGTTAGTGAGCCCTTGGCAAAGGAAATGCAAAGACTGGCCCCGGTGGTTAACCGTAAGGTAGATAGAGATTTAATGCCTATGTGGCTGGAACAGAGAGGCATTGTCTAAGCAATGTTCGAAATAAGACTCCATGGTAGGGGAGGCCAGGGGGTTGTTCTCGCTTCGAGACTCCTAGCCTGGGCCTTTTTCAAAGAGGGTAAATTCGTTCAGGCCTTTCCATCTTTCGGGGCCGAGAGGAGGGGGGCACCGGTCATCGCCTATGCCCGAGCCAGTGATAACGAAATCAGGGCAAGATACGGCATTTACAGACCAAATTGTGTCATCGTACTGGACCCCAGCCTGGTCAAAGGAAAGGGTGTTACGCCGGGGCTAAAACCCGATCGCTGGGTCATTATCAATACCCACAAAAATCCCGACAGCTACCCTGAACTGGGTGCTTACCGGGTGGCCACCGTTGATGCAAGCGCGATCGCCCTGGAACACCATCTGGGGACATCCTCTATGCCAATGGTAAATACCACAATCCTGGGTGCCTTGCCGAGAGTGACTCACGCGGTAACCATCGGTTCGATCGTCGATGCAATTCGCGAGCATATCCCGTCAGGAACAGAGGACAATGCCAGGGCCGCACTGGAGGCCTATGAGTCGTTGAAATGCCAAGACCCTCTATCGCCATAAAAGGGCTCACAGAAGAGAAATGAGAAAAGGACATGGTGTTGATATGCTAAAGGACTTGCCCCCGACAACCATATCCTCTCTTACCACCGAGGGGAACGAAACCGGAGAATGGCGGTATCGAAGGCCTGTCATAGATTTGGAAAAATGCAACCAGTGCGGGGTGTGTTGGATGTATTGCCCTGACACCGCCGTACGACCAGATGAGGGGTCTTATGAAATCCTCTATAAATATTGCAAGGGGTGTGGCATTTGTGCCGAAGAATGCCCCAGGGGAGCAATCATACTGGTGAGTGAAGAGCGATGAAAAAAGTGGTTTCTTCAAATCAGGCCGTGGCCCATGCAGTTATGTCGGGAAAACCGCACGTCGTTGCGGCGTATCCCATTACTCCGCAGTCTTCGATCGTTGAGATGATTGCGCAGTATTGTGTGAGAGGAGATCTTCAGGCGAAATTTATCAATGTCGAATCTGAACATTCAGCCATGGCTGCCTGTATCGCTGCATCAGCAACCGGCGCCAGGGCTTTTACCGCAACGAGTTCCCAGGGGCTGGCACTGATGCATGAATTGCTCCACTATGCCTCTGGACTGAGGCTGCCCCTGGTTATGGCGAATGTGAACAGGGCATTGGCAGCCCCGTTTAACATTAAGGCAGACTGGAGTGATAGTCTATCCCAGAGGGATACGGGATGGATCCAGTTCTATTGCGAAAGCGCACAGGAGGTGTTCGATACGGTTATCCAGGCCTTTAAGATATCAGAACAGGCCTTGCTCCCGGTGATGGTAAATCTGGATGGATTTATCCTTTCGCATACATACGAAATCGTTGAGATCCCGGCGCAAAAGACGATTGATTCTTTCCTTCCACCACCCCCACAACGACACTGTCTCGATGTGAAGAATCCCTTTATGCTGGGAGGGCCTGCGGATTACGACTATATCAATTTCCGGTACAAACTCCAGCAAGCGATGGAAGAAGCCAAGAGGGTCTCCAGCGAAATCGACATTGAATTTAAGAGGATCTTTGGCCGTGGATATGGTCTGGTCCAGGCTCACCATTGTGAGGAAATGGATATCATTTTGATAACAGCCGGGACGATCGCAGGCACCTGTTCCATGGTGGCGGATCGGCTCAGGAGCGAGGGACTCAAGATAGGTGTCTTAAAGGTCAGGATGTTTCGGCCATTTCCCACAGAGCAGGTTTGCCAGGTACTTCAAAACGCCAAAAAGATAGCCGTAATCGACCGGGATCTTTCCCCGGGCTGTGGAGGGATTTTTGCACAGGAGATAAAGGCGGCCCTGTATGGGCGCCAGAATAGCCAACCACTCTACGAATATATTGCAGGGCTGGGGGGCAGGGATGTAACGGATGAAGATGTTGAAAATATTATAGAGCATACTCATCGTACCGACAAACCGGAGGGGATTGAATGGATGGGACTGACAAGATAGGGCTTCCGTTGCCGGGGGAAGAGTTTCTTTATTCGGGACATACCGCCTGCCCTGGTTGCAGTGCGGCACTAACATTGAGATTGGTCCTGAAGGCCCTGGGGCCAAGGACTATCATCGTTATCCCGCCCGGCTGCTCCGGACCTATTGCAGGTGGGTTTCCGAAGTCTGCCCTGAAGATCCCCGCCTTGAGAGTCGCTTTTATGACGACGGCAATTTCAGCTTCGGGAATTCGGGCGGCTCTCGATGCCATGGGAAAAACCAACATAAATGTCCTCGCGTGGGGGGGGGACGGGGCAACATTTGATATAGGCCTCCAGGCATTATCCGCCGCCGCCGAGAGGAACGATAACATCATATATGTCTGCTATGACAACGAAGCCTATATGAACACGGGAGTACAGATGAGTTCATCATCCCCGGAGGGCGTATGGACTACCACGACCCCGGATGCAAAGAATACCCCAAAAAAAGATATTGTCGGAATTATGGCCGCTCACAAGATCCCTTACATTGCCACCGCTTCTGTTGGATATCCCAAAGACCTGATCAGAAAAATTGAAAAGGCAAAGGAGATCACCGGGACAAAGTTCATCTTGATCCTTTCACCATGCCCAACGGGGTGGCGTCATCCTCCTGAGCTGACTATCCGGGTAGCAAGGCTGGCGACAGAAACGGGTATCTTTCCACTTTACGAAATTGAAGACGGAGAAAGATACATTCTGAATCGGAAACAGGGGAAGAAACCAATAACAGAGTATATCTCGCTCCAGGGCCGTTTTCGTGGTCTTGACGAACGGCGTCTTAAGCGACTCCAGGAGTGGGTCCAGAACCGCTGGAACCACTTATCGTATATGTCTGAACGACCCTGGCGACAGGCGTAAGGAGTTATTTTGAAAGCGTGGGAATGGGGATTCCGAAGCTCCATTGCCCTGTCTCAGGTCCAATTTTGGAAGAGGTTGAATTGATACGAAAATGCCAAATTGAAAGAAGATCGACCTTCGGAGGATAGAGTGTGATGAATAAGGACATGCATACCTATTTGGAGAACTGCGAAAGAGATTTTTCCTCGGATGTAATAAGGGTGAAAAATGAAGTAGACCCGGCGTTTGAAATCCCCGCCATTCTACAGCAGATCGAGCTAAAAAAGAGGGAGCCCGTGATCGTCTTTGAGAGAGTCAGAAATCTCAAGGGGAACATATCCACGTTCCCGGTCATCATAAACCTCTTTGGATCAAGACAGAGGTTGGCCTACGCCCTCAATTCCAATGCCCAGCGGCTGCACACGAATTATGTTGCCAGGGAGAACCCCGTTCCACCCGTAAAACTAGAAAGCAAAGATGCCAAGGTAAAGGAAGTCACAATGGAAGGCGACAGGGCCGATCTATTTGAACTGCCGATTATAACCCATCATGAAATGGATGTGGGGCCATATATTACCGCCGGGAGCGTATGGGTCAAAGATCCTGAAACACAATGGGTGAATTGTGCCATCCTGAGGATATTCGTGGCAGGCCCCAGGCGTCTGGTTGTGAATTTTAATCCCGCTCGTCATACTAATCACATTTTTGAGAAGTATAAGAGAATGAAGGCACCCATGCCATCGGCCACCATCATTGGGCATCACCCTGCATTCTACATGGGGGCTCAGACCAAGCTACTCACTAACGAACCGGATATAATCGGCGGAATCATGGGGGAACCCCTTGAACTGACTCCCTCTGAGACATGGGGTAACGATTTGTTAGTACCTGCCCAAGCTGACCTCATCATCGAAGCCGAGATATCCACCACAGAATTGGATATTGAAGCCCCTTTCGGTGAATTCACACAATACTACGGAGGCCAAAGGCTAAATCCTGTTGCTGACGTAACGGCCATAACTCATAGGAAGGATGCGTTTTATTTAGACATTATGCCTGGACACGCGGATCATCTCCTTCTCGATGCACCCATGATTGAGGCATATCTGTATGGTCGGCTAAAGGCAGTGGTTCCTGGCACCATTGCAGTGCGTATGCCAGTGTCGGGGACTGCCAGGCTGCATGTATATATTCAAATCAAAAAAAGCAATGATGCTGAACCTAAAACAGCCATTGCCACGGCACTCAGTTCTGATTTTCGTGTTAAACATGCAATTGTTGTCGATGACGATGTTGATATCGAAGACGATGAGCAAGTTCTTTGGGCAGTGGCCACTCGATCCCAATGGGATAAGGACCTTATGATATTTCGCGGTATGATGGGAACCAGGCTCGATCCATCGGCTGACGATCTTACCACAACAAAAGGTGGAATAGATGCAACCAAACCATGTGATTCTCGCTCATTTCCAAAAAGGCTGTCTATACCAACACATGTGATGGAACGGATAAAACTAGAAGACTTTTTGGCTCCGGAAGTCCTAAGCCAATTGTGAGTCAAGAGGAGTTAAGTCATGGCGAAAGTCTATTATGTAACGTGCCCTGCTTGCGAGAAAGAATATTATTTGGACCAGATCCTCTATAGAACAATCCTTTCTAATCCAAAACAGAAACTAAAATGCCCATTTTGCAAAGGAGTGTTCTTGCCCCAAAGAGGGGCCATTGCGGACAAAACAGGCTAATTCTGTCCATTGCCGCTTCGGTTATTGACCATCTCTGCAAATCAGTATCAATTTAACTTTTTTGCAACATTTTAGCCCTTTGAAAACCGGGCAATGGGGATTCCGAACCCCCATTTTCCTGTCTAAATTCCAATTTTGAAAACGGCTAAATTGATACCAAGGGGCTAGAGCGGTGCCTTATACGCAATAGTAATAGGCACTAATTATCCGTTAGGAGGTGTTTTTTGTCGTGATCGATACATTTCTGACAGAAGAGAACATCATGTTTAGGGATTCGGTCCGCAGGTTTGTTGAGAAGGAAATTATGCCGAATGTCAAGCAATGGGAAAACGAGGGGGCTTATTCCGAGGAGTACTACAGGAAGTTATCGGATATGGGCTTTTTGGGCCTTTTGGTACCCGAAGAATACGGAGGAGCAGGAGGTTCACTGGTTGATTTAGTAATTCTTTGCGAGGAGATGGGGAGGGGTGGCGCTTCGATTCCACTTACCCATGTTTCAGCCTGCTGCCGGGCCATAGCAAATCAAGGAAGTGATAGTCAAAAGAAAAGGTACTTGCCTGATATGGCATCCGGAACAAAGATCGGCGCCTATTGCCAGACAGAACCCAACGCCGGGTCTGACTCTGGCAACATGACCACATTTGCCGACAAGAGAGACGGCCTTTATCACCTGACCGGGAGAAAGACGTTTATATCCAACGGGAAAATCGCCAGTGTCTTTATCGTCCTGGCAAAAACCGAGAAGAATCTGGAAAAGCCCTCGAGGGGCATAGCGATGTTTATTGTGGATCGAGACTTGCCAGGCGTTTCAATAGGCAAGACAGAGGACACCATGGGACGACACTGCTCAAGCCTGGATGAGGTCATTTTTGAAGATGTCCGGGTTTCTAAGGAAAATCTATTGATCCCTGCCGGAACAGGGGGGTTTAAAGAAGTGATGGTTGAATTCAACGGGGAACGTTGCGGTAATGCGGCATTTTGCGTCGGCTTTGCTCAAGGGGCTTATGAAAGGGCCCTCATGTATTGCAAACAACGCGTTCAATTTGGAAAGCCAATTGCCAGGCTCCAGGGAATTCGCTGGATACTGGCTGAGATGGCAACCCAGATTCAGGCCGCTCGTCTCTTGGTATACGATGCGGTTATTAAGTCAGAGAAAAGAGGCAAGGTGATTGCAAAAGAGGCAGCGATGGCCAAAAAATTTGCAAATGAGATGGCCGTCTCTGTGTGTGACAAGGCAATCCAGCTTCATGGGGCCTACGGATATACTGTGGATTATGAAGTGGAGAGGTATTACAGAGATGTGAGAGGGTGGTCCATGGGAGGCGGAACCACACAAATGTGTTTGAACAGAATTGCTCATGAGATAATGAAGGATTAATCGACTCCTTACTCAACCTAGATGGGTTTTGATTTTACGTAATAATTTGGCCCTTTGAAAACTGGACAATAAAGAGACCCCCGTGGGCTCCTTGCAATACCAACGGCTGTTTTAAATAGCTAGTATGTTACGATGAAATGATGTGTCAAAGGGAGGATAAGGATATCGAAACCCTGTTTAATCCTAGATCAGTCGCTATTGTCGGGGCTTCAGGCGATGTTTCAAAAATTGGCGGTCGGCTTCACAAGAACCTCTTGCGACATGGTTACAAAGGCAACATCTATTTGGTGAACCCGAAGTATGGGGCGATAGAGAATACCAAGTGCTATCCAAGATTGACAGCCGTTCCAAAACCTATTGATCTGGCGTTAATCGCCGTCCCAGTGAATTATGTTACTCGTACTTTAGAAGACGCCGGAGAACACCACATCAAAAATGCAATCGTCTATTCTTCTGGATTTTCAGAGGTTGGAGGAGACGGAAAGGAAAGAGAATACCAGATCAAAAAGCTGGCTAGACGGTATGGAATGAAGATCTGCGGACCTAATTGTGTCGGGATTATTAATTTCAGAGACAAGGTCGCTATGTCTTTTTCGCAATTTTTGGACACCCCAAGCCTAATCCCCGGGTATATTGCTTTCATTTCACAAAGTGGGGCACTCGGGGGCGCGCTTCTAAATCGGGCACAGGATAAGGGGATTGGCATAAGTTGCTTTGTATCCACAGGAAATGAGGCTGTTTTGGGCGTGGCAGATTTTTTGGAGGATTTTGTGGAAGATGAGGAAACGAACGTTATTATGGCCTTAATCGAAGGTATAAGGAATCCGCAGAAGTTCTTACGCTCTTGCGACAGAGCACTTAAGAAAAGGAAGCCCATAGTGGTTATGAAGGTCGGGAAGACTGAGGCAGGAAGTAAGGCCGCCGGCTCCCATACAGGATCAATGACAGGTTCCAATGAGATCTACGATGCCGTTTTTAGGCAAAATGGTGTAATTCGGGTGCATAATTTGGACGATCTTTATGTGACTGCATCAGCATTCTTAAAGAGTGAACTGCCTCGCGGAAATCGAATTGGAATATTGACCAGCACAGGGGGCGGCGGTGTCATACTGGCGGATAAGATCATAGAAACGGGCATGACCGTGCCGGATCTTTCTGAAGCAACGGTTCACGAACTGAAAAAAAATGTGCCTGTCTTTGTATCGGTAAAGAATCCGTTTGATTTGACTGCACAACTAATCAACGATCCTGATCTATTCAGGACTTCACTAAGGACTTTTGCCTCGGATGCAAACCTCGATGTCATAATCGTCGCGACCTCAATGGTCTCTGCAGAGTTGAGTGAGAAAAGGGCAACCTTCATCGCGGATGCTTCACAGTCAATAGGAAAGCCGCTTTTTACATGGTGGGCAGCGGGAAGTCTATCCAGGCGTGGCATAAAAATCCTTGAACAACGTGAGGTGCCGTTTTTTATGTCCGCTGAGCAATGCGTGAATGTTATAAAGTCGCTTTTCATCTATTCAGAAAAAATCGCGTCCCAGAAGAACCTTTAACTATCAAGATTGATTTAATTTGGCAGGATTAACCTGCAGGGGTCGAAAGGGGGGATGCCTATGTAAAAGGAGTTTATGTGATTGCCTTTAATCAAACCCAAAAAATCAAAAGGAGGTAGCAGAATGAAAGGTAGAGTTGTGTTGATTGGACTGGCATTGATAACAGTTTTGACCTTAAGTTTTGCCGGAATGGCGCTGGCTAAGGAGAAGGCCATTGTCTGGAAGATGGCAGGAGTATGGGGACCTGGTGATGCGAGCTATCTGCCCGAAACTTTTGCCAGGGAGGTGACCGAAAAAAGCGGCGGCCGGCTCAAGATTATCACATACCCGGGTGGACAGCTTTATGGAAGCCGGGAGATATTCGGGGCTCTCCAGAAAGGCCTTATCCAGGTGTGTGAGATACCGACTGGTTATTGGGGTGGAGCTATCCCGCTCTACAAACTACCGGACACGCCATTTCTACTGAAAGACAACAGCGAGTGGAGAGCCTGGCTGGAGGGTGGCCTTTGGGAGCTATGGCAACAGGAAGCTGAGAAGGTAGGAATAAAATGCCTGGGTATGAGCGGTTG
>CAZXCQ010000186.1:0-13241 GCA_964639275.1 uncultured Desulfobacteraceae bacterium
AGGGCCTGCAAGACTTTCTTTTTGGGAAGCAAGTTATGGTTGACAATGATATCAATAATGCTACTATTTAAAGATGAGCGAGTTCGATGAGTTAATATCAAGAATGAAGCAGAATCCAAAGCACGCCCGTTTCAAGGATCTGTGCAAGGTTTGTGATCATTTCTTTGGGGAACCCCGTAAAGGTTCTGGCAGCCATCGGGTTTAAAAGACGCCATGGCGTGGAGACCCAAGGATAAATATCCAGAATCATAAAGGAAAGGCAAAGGCATATCAAGTCAAGCAGGTGCTTTTGGCCATTGAGAAACTGGAGGTAGATCAAGATGTTACAAAATGATCGATATACGTACAGGGTAACATGGTCTGAGGATGATGGGGAGCACGTCGGCTTGTGTGCGGAATTCCCAAGCTTGAGTTGGCTCGCTGCGACGCCTGAGACAGCGCTGAAGGGCATACGGAAACTGGTCGCTGAGATTGTTAAGGATATGGAGGCTAACAAAGAGGTCGTACCCGAACCGATTGCTTGCAAACGCTATAGCGGCAAATTTATGGTCAGGGTGCCGCCTGAAGTCCACAGAAATCTTGCAATTCAGTCCGCCGAAGCCGGAATCAGTTTGAATCGGATTGTAAGTGCGAAACTGAGTCAATAGCAGGAAAACTGTGAGAATATTTATTCGTGCTATTCGTGTGATTCGTGGTTGAAAATGGAGGTTTTTTTATGTTGATGCCGGATCAGTTCAGGGTGAATGAGGCGTGGATCGCCGTGCGGATCAATGAAGAATTTCTGTTCGTGGGCGATGAGCCTTACGATATCTATGTTCTGATGGATGCTGCCAGCGCGTATGTGCTGGGGCACGTCCTGTCAAAGGTGGTGGATGAAGCGCCACAGGAAAAGGATATCGAGGATCTTTTTCAAACGGCATGGGCCTCAAAAAATGAATGGGCTGAAAGACTCATTGTTCCGGAGGATTCTGTCGCAGAAAAGGCATTCAGAAAGATAGCAGAGGATAGAGGCCTGGATGTGGAAACAGTTGCGTTGTCTGATTTGGAGGCAATTGTGGGGGACCTGAAGGAATTGTTCGCTTCAGATTTCATGGGACGCGGTGCATGACAGAAACCACGAATTGCACAAACGACACGAATGATGAAAGCAGTATGATGTGGAGGAAGGTTGGAGTGGGCTCGTTCAAGAATAGGGAGCAACGCCTGGTGTCCAGGAAAAGGCGACCACATAAACGGCGAGGGGCTAGCTCAAATGGGCCAACGGCTTAGCGGCTCGTTAAGAAAATGACATCGCAAAATGCGATGTCAAGAACCTGAAAAATTCCCTCAGCACGTTCCATAAAACCATATCATTCGTGTTAGTTATGGTCAGGAAGGAGGATACGATATGCAGATGAGTGAAGAAAATGGACTGCACGCGTTTCTGCGGTCAAAGGCGGCAGAATCACAAGAACCGGCAGAGGATATCGACTGGCAAGCTCGCAAGGAGAAATGGCTTTCCTCTTTGAAAGAGCTTTATGACCTGATCAGGTCCTGGCTCCAGCCTCTCGAAGAAGATGGCACATTGAGATATTCTATCACTCAGATGACCCTTCAAGAAGATTACCTGGGGCCCTATCCTGTCGATGTTCTCTCCCTTCACATCGCTAAGCAGAGGATTGAGTTTTGTCCCAAAGGAACCCTTATTGTTGGCGCCCAAGGAAGAGTCGATGTTCGGGGGCCGAAGGCAGTCCGCACACTCGTTTTGAGCAATGGGCAGTGGTCTGTGGTGGAGCGCAGCCCCCGCTTAAGAATGCTCCCATTCAACGAGGATTCATTTCAGGATATGCTCCAGGAGGTCATGGAATGATCCCCGGCATCCCAATAAGCTCTGAGCAGATCTCGGTGGAAGATGTATGGGCTCATTATGAGAACATTCGTGACACTGTAGTGCGCGATTTTGCAGCGGCTAAGGAAGAACTGATTGGCAAGAGAGGTCTCAAGGATGAACGGCTGTTCGGTATGAGTCGCAAAGAGTTGGATTCTTATTTTGAGGACATACTTCAAGAAATCGATGTACAGGCATCCCTGTTTATACTTGCAGCAACCGAGGCGACAATCCGAGTCGACTTTCTTTCCAGGGTTTATGAGAGAAAAAAAGACGCCGTCAGCAGGGGCTTTCGACAGATTTATGTATCTCGATGTGATCACAACAAAGTAAAGGTACGTTTTGAGGAGGACATCCTTGACACATGGTCCGAGCATAGCCCCGAAACCAAGTCCGAGATCAGCAGGCTAAAAGGAGCGATGAGATACCGCCATTGGCTTGCGCATGGGAGATACTGGGTGCCGAAAGTCGGCCAGAGATATGATCCAGTAGGACTTATCCAATTGATCACGAGCCTATTTGATAAGATGGCCCTAACCAACACATAAAGCAGATTGAAAATATTCGTGCCATCCGTGTTATTCGTGGTTGAACAAAATGAATCGGAATAGGTTGAAAGCATATGCACCCAGGGCACGCCGGGATTTTATCAAGGCGGTGACGGATCAGGCGGCGGTTTATGGGCTCACTAAAAAAGGGATTGAGCCTGTTGTCGCGCAGGGGGACGTCGGGCTTATTGGAGGGGAACCCTTTCCCAGGGAGGTGGTGGAAAAGCGAAAGCGGTTAGTGGAGCGGATCGAGCGGGAGGGGTTCGAACAGGTCATGGAGGCCATGGCCTATACGTGGTTCAATCGGTTTGTGGCCATACGGTTCATGGAGGTACATGGTTATCTGGATCATGGATATCGAGTATTATCCACCACCCCGGTTGAACACCCCCATGTACCATCTCCCGGAGCTACAGGGCAGGCTAAGAGGGACCCTAGTGAAATCCGCTATGCTGAGACTTCGTCTATTTCACGGGGTAAACCCGGTTCAACGGGGCGAGCGAATAGCACAAATAGCACGAATGAAAAAAATGCGGGGCTTCCGGAGATTGTGGGGTATGCGGAGCATGTGGACCTGCCGGGGGTGGATCGGGAGCGGGTGGTTGAGCTGAAGCTGGCAGGGAATCAGGATGAGGAATTGTACCGGATGCTGCTGGTGGGGCAGTGCAATGCTCTGCATAAGGCCATGCCGTTTTTGTTTGAGCGGATCGGGGATGCCACTGAACTGCTGCTTCCGGAGAACCTGCTTCATTCGGATTCGCTGATTCGAAGGATGGTGAACGAGGTTCCCGAGGAGGAATGGCAAGACGTTGAGATTATAGGGTGGCTCTACCAGTTTTATATCTCGGAGAAGAAGGACCAAGTGATCGGCAAGGTGGTCAAGAGCGAAGACATCCCAGCGGCCACGCAGTTGTTTACGCCTAACTGGATTGTCAAATACATGGTGCAGAATACGCTTGGCAGGCAATGGTTGGCCACCTATCCCGAGTCACTGATCAAAAACCGAATGGAGTATTACATCGAGCCAGCTGAACAGACACCCGAGGTGGAAGCGCAGCTTAAGGCGATCACGCCGCAAAGTCTGAATCCTGAGGAGATGACCCTGCTGGATCCGGCGTGCGGATCGGGTCATATTTTGGTGGAAGCCTATGATCTGTTTAAGGCGATATATCAGGAGAGAGGGTACAGGGCAAAGGATATCCCGCGGTTGATCCTGGAAAAAAATCTGTATGGACTGGATATCGATGATCGGGCGGCGCAGCTGGCGGCGTTCGCATTGATGATGAAGGCCCGGGAAGATGATGGAAGGATCTTTGAAAACGGCACCTGCCCCCACGTGCTGGCCATGCAGGAAACCAACGGCATGGATGCAGAAAAAATTACTGAGTCGATCAATACACCGATCGTGAAAGGTGATCTCCCGCCCCCCGAGACGCTTTTCCAGGAGATGGATGAGGCTCGCACTCCGCTGTTCAGCCGGGAAAATCTTTCGGTGAAAGGAGAGATTTCCCAGGGTGATGTGGACCAACTGATTCAACTATTTGAGCACAGCAAGACGCTTGGATCGTTGATTCGTGTGCCGGAGGATCTGCACGAGAAGCTGGTTGACATTGCAGAACGGGTTGAGGATGTGCTCGAGTATGGGGAGATGTTTGGTAAAGCAGCGGCTGGCGAATTGCGGCCCATTGTTGGGCAGGCTGGGATTTTGCTAAGTAAGTATATGTCGGTAGTTTCCAATCCGCCCTATATGGGATCTCACGGAATGAACCCCCTGTTGAAGAGTTATGCGCGAAAGGGATACGGATCGGAGCGGAGTGATCTGTATGCCATGTTTATCAGGCGCATGACAGAGCTTGCGACAACCCATGGTCAGGTTGGGATAATGACTCCCTTCACCTGGATGTTTCTTTCTTCTTATGAATCTCTGCGAACATGGCTCTTGAAAGAAAAGGCGATCTTGAGCCTGATCCATCCGGAATATCACTCATTTTTCGAGTCAGCCTATGTTCCCATATGTACATTCGTGTTAGCCAATTCACAAATTTCACCAAAGGCTGATTTCATTCGACTATGTGACTTCTACGGAGAGGAAATACAGCAGCAGAAGGCACTTGAAGCCGTAAGAAACTCTGGATGTGGATGGCGATATACCGTGAGGACCACTGACTTCACAAAGATACCAGGGACACCGTTAGTGTATTGGATAGGGAAAAATACACTTGACGTGTTCAACCAGTCAGCACTTATAAGTTATGTAGCCGATGCCAAACAGGGTCTGGCAACTGCCAACAACGCTAGGTTTTTGCGTCGTTGGTTTGAGGTGGATTTTAACAGGATTGGCTTTAATATCGGCAACAGACGCGATGCTATGATCTCGGCCAAGAAGTGGTTCCCCTATAACAAAGGGGGTGAATTTAGGAGGTGGTACGGGAATAACGAATTCGTTGTCAATTGGGAGAATGACGGTAAAGAAATCAAAGAGTTCAAGCCACATGCAGTGATCAGAAACCCAGATTACTACTTTAGGGAGGCAATAAGCTGGTCTGATGTAACAGCATCCAGCAATGCCTTTCGCCACTACGATGAGGGTTTCATCTTCGATGCATGTGCTCACTCGGCCTTCATAGCTGACCAATCGATTCGACTTCACTTGCTAAGTTATTTGAATAGCTCCTTGGTGTGCGAATTAGCGAAACTCCTTAATCCAACGATGCATTTCCACGTTGGTTACTTCAATAAACTGCCACTGCCGGCGGGCTTGAAGGATCTTCCTGTGAACTTGATTGCCAAAAAGGCGTTGGAACTCTCACGGCGTGATTGGGATTTACGAGAGGTTTCGTGGGGTTTTCGGAAGCATCCGTTGCTTCGAAATTCCCTTGGCAGTGCCCTTCCCTCTTCATTTGATGATTGGGAACACAACGCCAATGCGGCACGCGAAGTGATGAAACAATTGGAGGAAGAAAATAACCGCCAATTTATTGATTTCTACCACCTCAATGATGATGTCTCACCGTCAGTAACCGAAGAAGAGATAATGCTTTTCAGACCAGACAGGGAAGAGGATATCCGGACACTAATCTCTTACACGATTGGTTGCATGATGGGCCGGTACAGTCTGGATGTCCCCGGGCTTATCTATGCCCACAGCGGAAACGCCCAATTCTGGGAAATCTACCATGACAAGCACAACCAACTGCATCCATCTCAGGACCATTCATTCAATTCAACTGATTCGCCTGCCCCGTTGAACCGGGTTTACCCCGTGCAATTCGTCCACGACAGCAAAGCGCATTTCACTGGGGTTCCCTCCGAGGGTCTTCACCTGGGGTGGTTGACCTTCCCTCCGGATGCGGACGGCATCATTCCCATAACCGACATGGACTGGTTTCCGGACGATGCCGCCAACCGTTTCTTCCACTTCATCTCTGTGGTCTGGCCCGAAGAGCACCTCGAAGAAAACCTCGCATTCGTTTCCGAGAGTTTAGGTCCCAAACGGGGTGAATCCCCCCGCGAGACCATCCGGCGGTACATGGCCACGGGATTTTTCAAGCATCATTTGAGGTTGTATAAGAAGCGGCCCATCTACTGGCTCTTTACCAGCGGCAAGCTCCGGGCCTTTCAATGCCTGGTCTATCTCCATCGATACAACGAGGGGACCCTCTCCCGCATGCGCACCGAATACGTGATCCCTCTGCAGGGCAAATTTGCGGCACGGATCGAGCAGTTGTCCGGGGACATGGATGCCGCCACCTCCACGGCCCACCGTAAAAAACTGGAAAGGGAGAGGGATAAACTGGTGAAACAGAAGGCCGAGCTTCAGGCGTTTGATGAAAAGCTCAGACACTATGCGGACATGCGGATTGCGCTGGATCTGGATGATGGGGTGAAGGTCAACTACGGTAAGTTCGAAGATTTATTGGCGGAGGTAAACGCCATAACCGGCAAGAAGTGAACCACGAATCACACGAATATCACGAATAGAAAGGCTGTAAGAAGGGATAAGGTTAGGGTAAGATGCTGGGTTGTCGTGGTGTGAGACCTGTTCTCGCCGTTTGTAACTCCAAAAGATGATTTGTGCTATTCGTGCAATTCGTGGTCGAAAAGGTGGCTTTATGGAGATTGTATTGAAAGAGGAGAGTTACCGGATTGTGGGGGCGTGTTTTGAAGTCTACAACACCATGGGCTCTGGATTTCTGGAATCTGTCTATCAAGAATGCCTCGGCATTGAATTCACGAATCAGACCATTCCATTCAAAGCTCAGGTGCCGCTATCGTTGACATACAAGGGCCGGGTGCTTGAACAGAAATATGTTCCGGACTTCACCTGCTACGAGAAGATAATATTGGAGATCAAGGCGGTTAAGGAATTGTGCGATGAACACCGTGCACAGGTCCACAACTACCTCAAAGCCACTGCCTATCGTTTAGGTCTGTTGGTCAACTTCGGATCGCATCCCAAGCTCCAATACGAACGCATCATCAACTGAAACCACGAATCGCACGAATTACACGAATAAAAACAAAGCGTTAAGGGGTGGATTTGATAAGGGAGAAGGGCTTGCAGGTTGTAGAAAGGCTGTTCCTGACGTTCATAACTCTCTGAAAACATTCGTGTTATTCGTGTGATTCGTGGTTGTAAAGGAGATATCATGAATGAAATGCCGCTTTCTCAAAAAGAATCTGAAGCGTTGAGCCGAATCAAGGCAAAGGTGACGGCTGCTTTTCCGGTGGTGGATTTCGTGCTGTATGGTTCTGCCGCGAAAGGAGAGGCGGATGAAGAGTCAGACCTTGATTTGATGATCGTGGTCTCAGAACCGATTTCCCGGTTCAAACGTCATGAAATCACGGACATTGTGTTCGACGTCAATCTGGAATTCGGAACCAATTTCAGTACGCTGGTGGTAGACAAAGAATCCTGGGAGACGGGGATGTTGTCCGTGCTCCCACTCAGAGATGAGATTATGAGGGATGGGATACGTCTATGAACAATCAGGAGACACGCTCCGCTGTTGTTGGTTACTGGTTTGAAAAGGCCGAGGAGAGCCTGAAGTCTGCGAGGCGCGAATTTGAAGCAGAATCCTTATCCTTTGCCATGAATCGGCTCTACTATGCGGCATTCTATGCGGTATCGGCCTTGTTGATGGCACATCGGTTGTCTTTCAAGAAGCATTCCGGCGTACGCGCCGCGTTTCATCAGAAATTCATCAAGCCTGGCCTTATTGATCAGAAATGGGGTCGGTTCTATGACCAGCTATTTGAGGATCGACAGGAAGGGGACTATGTGGTTTTCATCACCTTTGAACCGGCGTATGTGGAGAAGCAGTTGAGTGAGTGTGTACAGTTCATAGAGCAAATTCGCCCCTTAATATGGCCTAACCCATAGAAAATAAATAAATTCGTGCTATTCGTGCTATTCGTGGTCAGAAATGGAAAGCGCAAAGATCGTAGAAGCCCTGCATAGGCTCTTTGTTGACGAAGGCCACCGCATCGTTTTCTGGAACGATCCGGACCGGGAGTTTTATATCACCGTCACCTCCCTGGACCTGCCCGATCATGTCCATCTTTTGCGCCTCGACCAAATAGGCGCCCTGGAGGCCAAGGTCCTGCTTGAACGGAATGACCCGGAGGGCCGATATCTCCTCTACTCCCCGGCCGAAGAACCCGACTACGAAGACGACTGGCTCCTGGATATCCGCCTGTACAGCCGTGGTTTCCGGGCGGACCGGGCCTCCATCATCATGGATGAACTGGGCCTGGCCAACCAGCATCTTCGGGACCACATCGCATCCCGTCGCAAGTTCTTTGACAACAGGCAACGGCTCCAGAAGCTCAAAGAGATCGTGGTCCCTGACGACACCGACCTGGACCTGGATCGCAAGATGATCGCTGTCGTTCTGAAAGCCGACCATCCCGAGTGGTTCCATATGATATGCACCCTATTTCAGGGGTTCACGCTTCAGGAAAACGTTGAAGATATTAACCTGGACGACCCGCCGGATGCATGGATGCAGATAGAGAAGTTTGATCTGGAGGGGACATTCTGGCAAATGGTCGAGTCCCTGTTCGGATACAGAGAAGAGAACCCCAGCCTGAAGAACCTGCTCATCCGGCTCCTGGTCACGGACTTCGCTCATTACCTGAAAGGCACCGTACCAGATTCCATTTCTCACCTGGTGCTGCCGCCTGAAGGCCGGTCCAACGCAGTGGTCTGTCTGGCCCAGTGGCGGGACAGCGCCAGCAGGGGCGGCAGCTATGACCGGTTGTCGGACATCGTGGCCCATATCATCAAACTGGAAGATCAGCTTTATGGGCAAGAAATCGAGGCCCTCCTGGACATCATGACCTTTGAAGCCGTGGAAAGGGCGGTTGCCCAGGGGCTCAGGGACCGAGTTGCATCGGCTCCCAATGCGGTGAATGTGGATGATATACGGGCAGTTGCCACCCACCGCCAGGCCGGCCGCTGGGCTTGCATCAATGGGGCAGGATCAGACGTTGTTCCCCGGGCTGCCTATCACGCGGTCTACGAGGCCCTGGTGGCCGCGGCAGAATTCTTCTCACTAAAAAATACATATGCTCAAGGCTTCGACTATGATAAGGCTGGGGAGATGTATCGGGCCTATACCAAAGAACTGTTCCGGCTGGATCAGTTGTATCGAATTTTCTGTGAACAGGCCGATATCGCCGAGGCACGGATATGGGATCTGCTCAAGAAACTCCGGGAACAGGTGGAGGCCTGGTATGTGAACGGGTATGCCCAGGGCTTGGCGACCTGTTGGGGAAAATTTGTTGACCCGAAGGGAAGCAATGCCCTTCTGTCCACGTGGAAGCTGAGCGATGTCCCCAATCAGCAACGTTTCTTTAAGACGCACGTGGCACCGCGATTGCGAGAAGCCGAGAGACGTCGCAGCTTTGTCATCATCAGCGACGCCTTCCGCTATGAGGCGGCCGAAGAACTCACACGGGAACTGAACGGGAAGTACCGGTTTGAGGCGGAACTCGGTTCACAGTTAGGCGTCCTCCCCTCTTACACGGCCCTGGGCATGGCCGCGCTCCTCCCTCATAGAGAACTGTCATACAAACCCAACGGGGAGGTGCTGGTGGATGGACTGCCCATGGCCTCTCTGGAACAGCGAAATGAGATCCTTTCGGCTGTAGAAGGCCTGGCCGTCAAGGCCGATGATCTGCTGGAGATGAAAAAGGATGAGGGCCGGGCGTTTGTCAAGGACAAGCGGGTGGTCTATATCTATCACAATGTCATCGATTCGGTGGGGGATTCGGCAGCCACGGAGGGGCATATCTTTGAAGCGGTGAGACGGGCCATTCGGGAGATCGCCTCCATCGTGGTCAATGTCATCAATAACCTCAACGGGCATCACGTGCTGATTACCGCAGACCACGGGTTTTTCTTTACCGAGTCGACCCCCGGAGAACCGGATAAGAGTACACTCACGGACAAGCCTGCCGGAACCGTGAAAGTGAAAAAGCGATATCTGATTGGACGCGATATCGGGGAGGCTGACAGTGTATGGCACGGCGCCACCGAAGTCACAGCCGGGGCCCAGGGAGACATGGAATTCTGGATTCCAAAAGGGGCCAACCGATTTCACTTTGTGGGGGGCGCAAGGTATGTTCATGGCGGGGCCATGCTTCAGGAAATTGTGGTCCCCGTTGTGACGGTTCGGCATGTCAAAGGTAAGGATGTGGGTGCTACGAAGACTAAGGCGGTCACGGTCCATGTGCTGGGGACCCACCACAAGATCACCACCTCGCGGCACCGTTTTGAAATGATCCAGATGGAGCCGGTGAGCGAACGGGTCAAACCGATCACCCTGAAGGTGGCGGTGTACGAGGGAAATGATCCGGTGACCAACATCGAGGCCGTGACCTTTGAAAGCGCTTCTGACAAACTGGAGGATCGAAAGAAATCGGTCACCCTGGTTCTTCAGGACCGGCCATACGAAAAGAAGACACCATACCGGCTGGTCCTTCGGGACGCGGAAACCGGGGTGGAGCAGGAAAGCGTGGATGTGATCATAGACAGGGCATTTACCGATGATTTCTGAAAATAAAATGAACTCAGGGGATGGAAGCTTGGACGACCTTCTCAACCGCCATTTTGCGGGCCGGGTGGTTCGCAAGGACCTGACCAAACTGGTGAAGGAAGGCGCCAATGTGCCGGTTTATGTGCTGGAATACCTGTTAGGCCAGCACTGCGCCTCGAACGATGAGGCGATTATCCAGGAAGGACTGACCACGGTCAAACGGATCCTGGCTGAAAACTACGTGCGGCCCGATGAGGCGGAAAAGGTCAAATCCATCATAAGGGAGCGAGGGAGCCTCAAAATCATTGACAAGGCTACGGTCAAACTCAATGAGAAGCGGGACGTGTATGAGGCACTGCTATCCAACCTGGGCATCAGAGGGGTGGAGATCAGTACGGAGACGGTGCGGCGATATGAAAAGCTCCTGGCCGGGGGGATCTGGTCCATTATCTCGATGGAGTATTTTTATGAAGAGGGGCAGCGGGGTTCACCCTTCCTGGTTCGGGAGTTGAAACCGATCCAGATGCCCTCCATGGACATGGAAGAGCTGTTTGAGGGGAGGCGGCATTTTACCGAGGCCCAGTGGATCGATGTACTGCTCCGATCCACCGGCCTGGAACCGACCCAGTTCGAAGACCGGGTCAAGTGGCACTTCCTGTGCCGAATGGTGCCCCTGGTGGAGAATAACTATAATGTCTGCGAACTGGGCCCTCGGGGAACCGGCAAGAGCCATATCTACAAGGAGATCAGCCCCAACAGCATTCTCATTTCGGGCGGCCGCACTACCGTGGCAAACCTTTTTTACAACCTTGCCAACCGAACCGTTGGACTGGTGGGCCTGTGGGATGTGGTGGCCTTTGATGAGGTGGCGGGTATTTCGTTCAAGGACAATGACGGCGTGCAGATCATGAAGGACTATATGGCCTCTGGTTCGTTTGCCAGGGGCCGGGACCTGATCACTGCTTATGCTGCAATGGTCTTCGTGGGGAACTTGAATCAGCCGGTGGATACCCTGGTCAAGACCAGTCACCTGTTGGCCCCCTTTCCCGAGGCCATGATCGATTCAGCCTTCTTCGACCGTTTCCATGCCTACATTCCCGGTTGGGAGATCCCCAAGATGCGGCCAGAATATATCACCAACCTGTACGGTCTGATCGTGGATTATCTGGCCGAGTTTTTTCGAGAGATGCGGAAGCGGAATTTCGCCGACGCCATCAACCGGTATTTCAAACTTGGCCGGGACCTGAACCAGCGGGATACCATTGCGGTGAAGCACACAGTGTCAGGTCTCTTGAAGCTCCTCTACCCTCATGAAGATTACGACAAGGATGCAGTAAGGCGGTGTCTGGAATATGCCCTGGAGACACGGCGCCGGGTCAAGGAGCAGCTTAAAAAAATCGGCGGCATGGAGTTCTACGATGTGCACTTCTCATACATCGATCAAGACACCTTGGAAGAGAAATTTATCAGCGTGCCGGAACAGGGAGGCGGCTCCTTGATCCCACAAGGCCCGCTTAACCCTGGGGTTCTGCATACGGTGGCGACAGGCAGCAGCGGGCACTTGGGACTCTATCGCCTTGAAACGCAGGTCACACCAGGGAACGGGTCTCTGACGCTTTCGGGTCTGGGATCTGTGAGCGCGGCCAAGGAGGCGATCAAGGTGGGCTTTGATTATTTCAAGGCCAATGCATCCGGGGTGAGTGCATCCCTCAAGGCCGGGGACCATAACTATCATATCCACATTGTCGAACTCCACAATACAGGCCCCACAAAGGCCATGACCCTCACCGCGTTTGTGGCCCTCTGTTCGGCCGTGTTAGGGAAACCGGTACAATCCCAGTTGGTGGTTTTAGGAAGTATGAGTCTGGGAGGGAGCATCGTCGCGGTCCAGAACGTGGCCGAGTCCCTACAGGTAGCATTTGACGCCGGGGCCAAACGTATCCTCCTTCCCATGGTCAGCGTCGGCGATATCCCCACCATCCCCGGTGAATTGTTTGCCAAATTCCAGACCAGCTTCTATGCTGACCCTAAGGATGCTGTGTTTAAGGCATTGGGGGTGGAGTAGGCATCGAGAGTCAGCTACTTCTGCGAAAGAACATAAGAGGAACAACGAGAGACACTCTGATGGACTGGGACAATGAATTTGGGGAAATGAACCGTGGCGCTAGTCCCGGCGGTTCGATGCTGGATGAGGTCTCTGAGTGAGTGACGTCTTGATTCAGGGAAAAGCCGGTGAAGTTCTGCCCGAGATAGTCAGTGAAGTGAGGCGATTGAGAGGGCAGAGACAAAAACAGAATTATGTGGATGTAAAGGCCAAATGTATCGAAGGTGAAGACGGTTCTTGTGAAGAGTTTGTATGGTCCTGGGAGGAAGACCCTTCTCTGCCTATTTGCAGGACATAAAAGAGTATGTTCTTGAAGATGGCGGGGAATACTCCATATACTCCTCGAATTCCAAAAGGCCGAAAAACCGATGGCTGGAAACCCAAATCTTCAGTGAAATTCAGCCACTTCGAGGTTGTGATTGATCCAAGAAAACTAACCCCAAAGCTCTTTGGCCACCTCGGAAAGACCTAAACGGTTGAGTGTGCTCCTCCAAGGTCTCCCTGTCTTCTCATCCCACCCCATCAAACGGTAATACTCATTTACCATTCCCTTGAGGTATGGCCTCAAAGGGATACCAGCATAAGGGCCGTCCTTCTGTCCCTCTAAGAGTCTCTCAGGTACACTGTAGTCATCCTCTGGTGTCAATCCATGTCTCACGTTAAAGGCACGTTCCAAATTG
>CAZXCQ010000187.1:0-13141 GCA_964639275.1 uncultured Desulfobacteraceae bacterium
ACCTTTCTCTCACCCTTCGGCTCAAAACTGTCGCTTCTCACTTGCCGCGACCTTCATCCAACAAAAGTCTTGGTAGGCGGAACGGGATTTGAACCCGTGACCCCCGGCTTGTAAGGCCGATGCTCTCCCACTGAGCTACCCGCCTGAGTTTAAGATGGAGATGCCTAACAGCTTTGGCCTACTTTGTCAAGACCATTTGGCACGCTCAATGAGCCGTAACAGCGGTTTCAGGTGTCTTTTCTGGTTGGATGGTCTCACCGGGGGTAAACGGCTCCCACGCATCCAGCGGTGCAAACAGTTCCTCGTCCTCTCTCAGGACAATGGCCTCCCGGAGGACTTCATCCATATGCTCAACAAGAGAGAGTTCAACCTTCTTGAGAATCTTCTTGGGAATTTCCTCGATATCCTTTTTATTTTCAAATGGGATCAGGACCTTGCTCACGCCCCCCCGGTGGGCGGCCAGGATCTTTTCCTTGAGGCCCCCAATAGGAAGAATTCTTCCCCTCAGGGTAATCTCACCGGTCATGGCTATATTGCTCTTTATAGGCCTCCTCGTGAGGGCGGAGACGATTGAGGTAGCAACCGTAATACCCGCCGAAGGCCCGTCCTTGGGGATAGCCCCCTCCGGAATATGGATATGGATGTCGGTCTTTTCATAAAAGTTGTCAGGGAGCCTGAACTGCCTTCCCCTTGATCGTACATAGCTCAGCGCGGCCTGGGCAGATTCCTGCATCACCTCTCCCAGTTTTCCTGTAAGTACCAGGTTCCCCTTCCCCGGCATGACCGTCGTCTCGGTTTGAAGCAGCTCTCCACCCGCATCGGTCCACGCCAACCCGGTGGCCACCCCGATGCTATCCTTTTCCTCGGTGTGGCCATAACGATATTTTGGGACCCCGAGATATTTGTGGATGGACTGGACCTTTACGGCTATCTGGGTATCTCTGCCCTTTCTTACCACTTCCTTGGCGACCTTGCGGCAGATAGAGGAAATCTCTCGCTCCAGATTCCTCACCCCCGCCTCCCGGGTGTAGGTCCTGATGATGGTCAGGATTGCATTGTCAGTAAAAGATACGTTCTCCGGTTTAAGACCATTTTGCCCTGCCTGTTTCCTGACGAGGAACTGCCGGGCGATATTTAGCTTTTCCAGCTCGGTATAACCGGGCAGCCTGATAATCTCCATCCTGTCCTGGAGGGCCGGGGGGATATTGTGGAGACTATTGGCAGTCGTGATAAAGAATATATCAGAGAGATCATAGTCCAGATCCAGGTAATGGTCATTAAAAGCAAAATTTTGCTCCGGGTCCAGGACCTCCAGCAGCGCTGCGGATGGATCGCCCCGAAAATCCGTGCTCATTTTGTCCACCTCATCCAGACAAAAGACTGGGTTGTTGGACTTTGCCTTCTTCAAGAACTGAATAATCTTCCCGGGCAGGGCGCCAATGTATGTCCTCCGGTGGCCTCTGATCTCGGCCTCATCTCTTACTCCCCCAAGCGAGAGCCGGACAAAATTTCGACCGGTCGCCCTTGCCACCGATTTGGCCAGCGATGTCTTACCCACCCCGGGGGGGCCCACCAGACAAAGAATAGGTCCCTTCACCTTTTTGGCCAGACGCTGGACAGCCAGATATTCCAGAATCCTCTCTTTCGGTTTCTCAAGGCCGTAATGGTCTTCTTCAAGGATTGTCTCGGCCTCTTCGATTTCCAGTTTGACCTTTGTCTTATCGTACCATGGAAGGCTGATAATCCAGTCGATATAGTTGCGTACCACGGCGGCCTCAGCCGACATGGGGGACATCATCTTGAGCTTGTTGAACTCCTGCTTCACCCGCACATGGGCTTCCTTGGACAGCTTTTTTCGCTTGATCTTTTTTTCCAGATCGTCGAGCTCTGCCTTAAAGTCGTCTTTGGTCCCCATCTCTTTGTGGATCGCGCGCATCTGCTCATTCAAATAGTAGTCCTTCTGGGTCTTTTCCATCTGTTTCTTGACCCGTTCTTTGATGCGCTGCTCAAGCCTCAGGATATCCACTTCGCTGTCAATCTTTGCATAGAGCTTCTCCAGGCGAAGGTTGAGGTCCTCAATCTCCAGGAGTTCCTGCTTCTCGCTGACCTTTAGGGCAAGATGCCCCCCGATGGTGTCGGCGAGACGGCCCGGATCCTCAATCGAGGTTACCGCACTGACAATTTCTGGCCCGATCTTGTTGTTTAGCTGGGCATATTCTGTAAAGCTCGAATTGATTGATCGCATCAATGCCCTGGTCTCAAGGTTTACCTCATAATGGGGTGAGACCTTTCTGACCTCGACCATAAAAAAATCATGCTGGTCCACAAAATTCTCTATCTTGCCCCTCTCTTTCCCCTCGATCAGGGCCTTAACCGTTCCGTCGGGCAGCTTTAGGAGCTGCAGGACAACACCAATGGTGCCGACGGCATAGATATTTCGGGGTGCGGGGTCATCTATCTTCGCATCCTTTTGCGCCGACAGGAAGATCTTCTTCTGATGGGACATGGCATACTCAAGCGCCTTGATGGACTTGTCCCGGCCCACAAAGAGTGGCACAACCACGTAGGGGAAAACCACCACATCTCTAAGAGGAAGAAGGGGGTAGTAATATTTCTCCTGCTTCAGGGAATTGTCCGCACCCCTCCTGAGTGAATTAAGCATTTTTATATCCATATTTTACCTGGTTTTCATAAAGAAATAGGGGGAATTCCCCATTTGTTATGACCTCTTTGCCGATCACACATTCATGGATTGCCGGGTTGGACGGGATATCATACATGATGTCGAGCATGATGGACTCCAGAATCGCCCTCAGACCCCGTGCCCCGGATTTCCGCTCTACCGCGGCCTTGGCAACGGCAAGGAGCGCGTCGTCGGTAAATTTGAGTTCAACCCTTTCCAGCTCAAAGAGTTTTTTATACTGCTTGATAAGGGCATTCTTTGGTTCGGTCAGGATCCTCACAAGGGCATCCAGACTCAACTCGTCCAGGGTGGTGTGGATGGGTATCCTTCCGATGAATTCAGGTATCATACCGAATTTGATGAGGTCTTCGGGCTGGACAAGGTTCATGATCTGGTTGACATTTTCCTCTCCCTTGCCCTTGATATCGGCTTCAAAACCGATCATCTTACTCCCGATTCGACGTCTGATTATCTCTTCCAGGCCATTAAAGGTGCCCCCACAGATAAAGAGGATGTTACCGGTGTCCACCTTGACAAAATCCTGCTGCGGATGCTTTCTTCCCCCTTTGGGCGGCACGTTGGCCATGGTGCCCTCAATGATCTTCAAAAGCGCCTGCTGGACCCCCTCTCCCGATACGTCGCGGGTAATGGACGGGCTGTCCGATTTCCGCGCGATCTTATCGATCTCGTCGATATATACGATCCCCTTGGTTGCGGCCTCCACATCATAATCGGCCATCTGGACCAGATTAAGAATGATGTTTTCTACGTCTTCACCGACATATCCGGCCTCGGTGAGGGTGGTGGCATCAGCGATCGTAAAGGGAGTCTTGAGAATCTTTGCCAGGGTCTGCGCCAGCAGGGTCTTTCCCGACCCGGTCGGCCCGATCAACAGGATATTGCTTTTCTGGATCTCAACTCCCTCCATATCAATCTTGGTGTTGATCCTCTTATAGTGATTGTGAACGGCCACAGAAAGGGTCTTTTTGGCCTTGTCCTGCTCAACCACATACTGGTCCAGAATCTCTTTTATCTGAACGGGCTTTAGTAACGCATCACTCGCCTCCCCTTCGCCTTCCTGGCTGTATTCTTCGTCGATGATTTCGTTACATAACTGAATACACTCATCGCAAATATATACGGAAGGACCCGCAATGAGTTTTTTTACTTCATCCTGACTCTTGCCGCAGAAGGAACACAATAGATCATCACTAGAGTCATTATATTTGCCCATAATATCTCCTCTATTTTTTGGCCTTTGGTTCCTGCATCTCTCTCCGGGTTATGACCCTGTCAATAAGTCCATATTCCTTCGCCTCTTGAGCGGTCATAAAATAATCACGTTCCGTGTCTCTCTTTATCTTCTCAATATCCTTGCCCGTATGATTGGCCAGAATCATATTGAGCGTATCGCGGATCTTCAATATCTCTCTGGCATGAATGTCTATATCTGTGGCCTGACCCTGGGCGCCGCCAAGGGGCTGATGAATCATGATCCTTGAGTTTGGGAGGGCATATCGTTTGCCTTTGGCCCCAGATGCCAGGAGCAGTGCCCCCATGCTGGTGGCCTGTCCCATACAGATCGTGACCAGATCGGGTCTGATGTATTGCATGGTATCATAAATGGCCAGTCCTGCGGTGACCGAGCCTCCAGGGGAATTGATGTAGACATTGATGTCTTTCTCCGGATCCTCAGACTCCAAAAAGAGCATCTGGGCGATAACGGTATTTGCGATACTATCGAGTACCTGTTCACCCATTATGATGATGCGATCCTTTAAGAGCCGCGAATAGATGTCATAGGCCCGTTCACCTCGGCTTGACTGTTCGATAACGATTGGTATTAGCATCGGGACTTATTGTTCTCCTTCCTTCGGGGTCTCCTGATTCACCGATTTCTCATCTGTTTCCGTGATCATAGCATGCTCAACCAGGTAATTCAATGTTTTTTGCTCCAGCAGGTCCTGTTTCAAAGAGGGCACAAGGCCTCTTGCCTCATAAAATTTTCTAATTGATTCAACGTCTTGCCCCAAATTTGAGGCGATTTCCTCAAACCCCTTTGTCAAATCCTCTTCATTGAGCTCGATTTCATCCTGTTTTGCTATCTGAGTCAATACAAGCATCCTTTTGACACGTTTTTCTGAAGGGGACCTGAGATCCTCCTTGAGTTTCTCTGGAGAGAGACCCGTCTTTTCAAAGCTCGACCCGGCCCTTTCCAGTTCCTGTCTGAATCTCTCAAGGCCCTGGTCAATCTCGGAATCAACCAGGAGCTGGGGGAGTTCAAAATCAAGCCCCCCCGCGATCTTTTCAATCAGCCGATACTTTAGGTCTCTATCGATCCGGTTCTTCTCGTGGGCCGTGAGCCCCTTTCTGACATGCCCTTTCAGGCCATCCAGATCCTCAAAATCGGTTTTCAGGGTTTTTACAAACTCATCGTCGAGATCCGGGAGGACCATTTCTTTTATGTCTCCGATCCGGACCTTGAATTTCACATGTCTCCCGGCAAGTTTTGAATGGTAATAGGTATCTTCAAAATTCACCTCGATTTCAGCGTCGTCACCCTTTTTGAGACCAATAAGGGATTGCTCAAAGTCGGGGTGAAAATCATTGGACCCGACCCTGACAAGAAAATTTGGGGACTTAACGCCCTCCAGGGGTTGATCCCCCTCATAGCCTTCATAGTCCAGAATCACATAATCATCCTGTTGAATCGCCCTCGCCTCTTCAACAGAGTGCATTTTTCCATGGGATTTCCTGATCTGCTCGAGCTCTCTGTTCACGTCTTCTTCCGTGACCAGACATTTCTCCTTTTCCACCTGAACCCCGAGGTAGTCCTTTACCTCGAACTCAGGGCGAACCTCCACCACCGCAGAATACTTGAAATCCTCCCCCTCTTTGAGGGTCTCTTTTTCCAGGACAGGCGTCCCAAGGGGAAATGAATTGATCTCTTCGAAGGCCTTTGGGAGGGTTTCGGTTATCAGATCCCGGGTAACGTCCTCAACCACCTGTTTGCGAAAACGTCCCTCCAGGATCCTCCTGGGGACCTTCCCGGGCCTGAAGCCGGGTATTTTTGCCTTCTTTCCCAGATCTCTATAGGCCTTGTCCAGTTTTCTATTGACTTCTTCGGGTTCAATCTCAATAAACAGCTTTTTCTTTACGGGACTTATGTCCTCTAAATGCGCTTTCATAATTGGCCTCAACAATTGGATCTGCCGGGGAAAAGGAGTACTCTTAACCGCACCTTTCACAGTCGGGAGAACGGTCCATCAGGAGCACATCAGATCAGCGCTGAAAAAGTAACAATGATTCCCTCAATTTCAAGGCAGTCCAGCAATTCCCCCCTTTAGACTTGGGGCCTTCAGAGAATCTCAAACGCCGGTTATTCAAAACCCCGCGATGGGGCGGGGTTTGGGATATGCTTTCTGCCCAAAAGGCACCTGGCTCATATCTGGTGCGAGAGAGGGGAATCGAACCCCTACGGGAAACCCCACTGGATCCTAAGTCCAGCGCGTCTACCAGTTCCGCCACTCTCGCATCCGATTCAAAGACTCAACCTGATGTTATAATTACCCGTTTTATAGAGGTATGTCAAGGCCCTGAGAGATCCGGCCTCTGTTCATAGGCATCCAGAAAGCCCTTTATTAGGCCTTGATCTGCAAAGCTGAAATAGGTGTTATGCCCGATTACGATGTGATCAAGGACCTGAACCCCCAGGAGTTTCCCCGCCCATACAAGGTCCCTTGTAAGCCTTCGGTCTTCTGCCGAAGGGGCCGGGTCGCCCGATGGGTGGTTGTGCGCAAACACAAGCGCCGCAGCCTTGTGTTCAAGTGCAATGGTCATGATTTCACGCGGATAGACCGCACTCCCCGTGAGGCTTCCTTGAAAGACATCCTGATCAAAAATCAGCTCATTTTTTCGATTTAGAAAAAGGACTTTGAAGACCTCTCTCTTTAGATCACGCATGGCATGGAACAAATAGTCAAAGACGGCGCGTGACGAACCAAAAAAGGCCCGTCCAGCCACCCTATCCCTCAGATATCTCCTGGCCACTTGGTGAACCAGCTTTAGGTAGAGTGCATTTTTTGGGCCAATTCCCTTTATCTCTGTCAGTTTCTCCATGGGCGCTGCAAGTACCTGCGAGAGGCTGCCAAACCGCTTCAATGCCTCACGCGCCGGTACCTTTTGGTCGCCCCTGGGCGTACCGAGGGTAAGGAGAAATTCCACCACCTCACCGTCTGAGAATCTCTCAAGGCCACCCTCAAGAAACCTTCGGCGCAATCTCTCCCGGTGGCCTTCACCCCTTTTTTGCCACTCCCCTTTATCCATTCGACCAAAAGCCTCTCGCCTGGGTCTTGCGATAACAACAGATCAAAGGAATATTAGCAGACAGAGGACAAAAATCAAGAAATGGTGTAATAGTTCACCGGTAATAAAGCATTTGACAGGATAAAATAGGATAACAGGATAGTTGTTTTTTTTAAACAAGGGTTGGTGCCCTTTTAAAAGTCGGAAATGACCCTTCTTTGTCATTGCGGCGAAAGCCGGAATGACAAGGGTATGAAATCTAACCGAATAATGACCCGCAGGATTATTTATTATTTATTACGATGTTATTGCTCCGTTGAGACGGATGAAAAAACGAAAATTGTTGCCTTGACTGCTCATGGGTATCATAATCTCTGCAAGGCCATAATGGGTCATTATGACATATTGAAACAAGGAGGTGGATTTATAAGATGAGACTTTCAGATCAGATCGCCATTGTCACTGGAGGAGGACAGGGAATTGGCAGGGAAATTGCGCTCAGGCTGGGAAAGGAAGGGGCCGTCGTGGTGATTGCGGACCTCAATGTGGATGGGTCCGAGGAAACCGTCGAGATGATATCGAGAGAGGGCGGTTTAAAGGCGAGGAGCATTCCGACCGATCTCACCGATGAGGACCAGGTTGAAAATCTGATTCAAGGGACCCTATCAATTGCCAACAGAATCGATATCCTGGTAAACAATGCAGGAATCGCAGGCCCCACAAAAGACATCGAGGAAATCACCGCCGCAGAATGGGATCAAACCATGGCGGTCAATGTCCGGGGCATGTTTTTTTGCTGCAAGCACGTGGTCCCGATTATGAAACAGCAAAAAAAAGGAAGTATCGTGAACATCTCATCGATCACCGGCAAACGTTCCTTGACCCAGCGGACCCCCTATTCGACTTCAAAAATGGGGGTGATCGGGTTGACCCGCACCCTGGCCGCCGAGGTGGGAGAGTGGAACATCCGGGTGAACGCCATTTGCCCTGGGGCCGTATCCGGACCCCGCCTGGATCAGGTCTTTGAGGGGATAATGAAACATTCCGGAAAGAGCAAAGATCAGGTGATGGAGGAATGGCTAAAGACATCCGTTTTGAAAAGCCTCATAGACCCTAAGTATGTCGCCGCTGTGGTTGCCTTTTTGTGTTCAGAAGATGCCGCCATGATGACCGGCCAAGACATCAATGTCTCGGCCGGCCTGGTCATGTATTGATGGAAGGGTAAACAGGGACGTTGAGAAACTTCCTCGGGAAGACACTGATCATCATCTTTCAAGCCCAGGTGAGAACGATCTTGAGGATGATTGGGGTTATCTTTGCCGGTGCCATTCTCTGCTCTGGATGTGCCCATGTCATTTCAACGGACGTCCTCAGAGAGGTAAACAGGGACATTGGGTTTGCTGAATTGCGGAAAAACCCCCAAGCCTACAAAGGAGAAATGGTCCTCCTGGGAGGGGTTATTGTAGAAGTGATGTACAAGCAGGAAGGGACCCTCCTGGAGATCTATCAGACCAAAATGGATCGGGAAGATAGACCCATAAGCCTGGATGTATCAGAGGGGCGGTTTTTGGCCAAATACGACGGATTTCTTGACAGCGAGATCTATAGAAAGGGCCGAGAGGTGACCATTGCCGGCATGGTTATGGGGGCAAAGATCATGAAATTGGGGGAGATCGAATACCACTATCCCTATCTCCTCATAAAGGAAATCCACTTATGGAAAGAAGAAAAAGCGAAAATCCCTGAACCCTATCCCTGGTACCCGCTCGGCCCCTGGGGCCCCTGGTGGCCCTGGTATTACCCTTACTGGCCTTATTGGTGATAGGTCCTACCGGTCGTTCTCTCAACGCATCTGTTCCCCGAGTATGAGGGCATGGATACAAGAATCGCAGAAGGGGGGAACCACCGGCGTCAAACGGTTTCCTCTTCATAGCCGTTGCATATGCAGCAGAGAAAAGTGGCCTCTTCGGTTTCACTCAGATTTTTCATGCCATGGGGCAACATGCTGGGGACATAGACGGCATCGCCCGGACCGCAAACCCACTTTTCCGCCATCGCGTCGGTCTGTGGATCGAAGCGCCAGCACTCAAATTTGCCGCTCAGGATATACATGGTCTGGACATAAAAGTGGTTGTGGATCGGTATCTGCCCGTTTGGCTGGACTGTGAAGAGCCTCAGACCATATTCGGGCTGGCCCGAGTCATCCACCCCGGTCTTTGACAACCATCGCACGGTAACCCCTTTGACATCATGCATTTTCCCCTTGTAAGGAAACTGCTCAATCCTCACATCCTCGCAATCCTTCCAGTTCAAGACCTTCATAATTTCCCCCCTTAAAACAAGCATATTCGGCAGCCCGGACCTGCCCACGAACGGTAATTCGTATGATTGGACTCAGTTGACAATAGTGACTCGACTGGCATTTGTCAAATTGCTGCCCAACCGGCGTGACCGCGTTATACTCAAAAACGACCCGGGGCGTCAACACCACCTTAACCAAGAACCAAGGTTCAAAAGCAGGGTTGACCCCTTCCTTTTCCATATATTATATTTCAGTGTTACCTTACTCTTTTGAGCTTAGACCCCAATTCCGAGGATGACTATGATCAAGGTAAGAAGACCCGAGACCTGTGTCGGATGCCTGATTTGTGAAATGGCTTGCTCTTTTCACCATACGCGGACCTTCTCAAGGAGCCGGTCCAGTATCACCGTGAACAAAGATATCTCCCTGGCAGGAAAGGCCGCTCAGATAGCCATATGCAATGAGAAAGGGAACTGCTCTCCAGTCTGTGACCTCTGTGAAGGAGAGGATTCTCAGCTCTGTATCAGCCTTTGCCCCCAAAATATCTACAAATTAGAGAGGAAACAGCGATGAAAGAAACCCCCTATGGATACGGGGGCCATATCTTGCGGGTAGGCCTCACCTGTTTGGACATTTCTACTGAACCGACCGCGAAATATGCGCCAAGATTTTTGGGGGGCCGGGGCATCAATCAGTGGATCTTGCTAAAGGAGATAAAACCCTGGGTTACGCCATTTGAGCCGGCAAGCACCGTGTGTTTTGGCGCCGGGGCACTGACAGGGACCCTGGTGCCGGGGGCAGCAAGGATAAATATTGACTCCAAAAACCCATTCACCGGGGGCATCGCCTCAGCAAGTGCAGGCGGATGGTTCGCATCAGCACTCAAGTTTTCCGGCTACGACCATATTGTCGTTTACGGAAAGGCCCATAGGCCCGTATATCTATTGATTGATGACGACAAGGTCTCCCTGCGATCCGCTGAGGAGATGTGGGGTTCAACCGTCTCGGAGACCGAAAGACAAATAAAGCAAGATCTGGGGCAGGAGGATGTCCAGGTACTCTGTATCGGCCCGGCAGGTGAAAATATGGTGCGGCCGGCCTGCGTTGTGGTCAACGGAGCGCGTATAGCCGGGAGATGCGGTCTGGGGGCCGTGATCGGATCAAAGAACCTGAAGGCCATTGCAGTGAGGGCATCCGGGGGCATCCGGATAAAACATCCCGATGCATTCATGTCCCTCGTAAAAAAGGTATCCCGCAGGCTAAAGAAGTCTCCCGAACATCAGATCCGAAAAAACATGGGGACACTCTTTGTTACCCCGAAATTTAATGACCTCTCCTCAGTGCCCTATAAGAATTTTGAGGACGATTGTCTGCCCGAGGGGTTTTACGACAAAATTTCGCACGAAGTATTTAACGAGATCCATCAGAAGGACACCTACGCCTGCAATGCATGTCCCACCCCGTGTGGTCATACCTATTGTGTGGATCGAGGCCCCTATGCCGGGACAGTCTGCCGGAAGATCGAGGCCAATACCGTCTGGAACTTCGGCGGGAAACTCGCCGTGGATGAGCCAGCGGCTATCTTGAAGGCCCAGGAACTTTGCTGCCAGCTCGGTCTGGATATCGACGCCACGTCCGGTGTTATTGCCTGGGCAATTGACAGCTACCAAAACGGTCTTATCTCAAAACAGGAGACAGACGGCCTGGATCTGAACTGGGGTGACCACGGTGTGATAATCAAATTGATTGAGAAGATCGCCTATCGTCAAGGGTTTGGAAATGTTCTGGCTGAAGGTTCTATGAGGGCATCCGGGATCATTGGAAGAGGTTCCGACAAATACGCCTTTCACCTAAAGGGACAGGATAACATTGAGGCGATCCGATCCATGAAGGGGTGGGCCCTGGGCGTCGGCGTTTCACCCAGAGGTGGCGCCCACACACGGGGAGCCCCGGTTACCGAGGCCAGAAGGTACTCCGAGCACGAAAGCGACGAACTTTTCGGCGTCAAGACAGCGGGAAAGGCAGAAACCTATGAGGGGAAGGCCCGGATAGTCACACACATAGAAAAGATCTGTGCATTGCTGGATTCACTTGGCGTCTGTCTGTTTACCGGAAACTGGGCATCCCCGCTGGGTGTCAATCCCCAGGAACTTGCCAGATTCTTCTATCTCGCCACAGGGATCAGACTATCAGAACAAGAAATGATAAAGACAGGAGAAAGAATCCACAATCTGGAAAAGATGTTTAACGTGGTCCATGCTGGGTTTACAAGGGAGGATGACTATCCCCCAAGACGCTTTATGGAGGAACCCGTCAAGTCGGGCCCGTTAAAAGGAGAGCTTCTGGAGAGAAAGAATTGGGATAGGATGCTGGATGAATACTATGGATTGAACGGCTGGGACAGGCGGTCGGGGTGGCCCACACAAAGGAAATTGAAAGAGCTCGGTCTTCAAGAATGTGTTGAAATGCTTCAAAGAGCCAAAAAGAGCCTTGAGGCAAAAAGAGAAAAATTATGCCCATCGGGGCAGTAGTGAGCAGTCAGCTTTCGAGACTGGCGTCATAACTCGAGAAGCCTTTTCGCCTCTTGGTCAAGCCCTAAGGGAGTTCAGTCATGGAAGGAATGTGGATTGAAAGGATCTCGATCACAGCAATTCCCTGGGCCTTTGCATTTCTCACGGGTCTCTTGCTCCTAAGGTATAACAGGGAAAACAAAAACCCCCTGGAGTGGTGCACGGTTGACCGTTGCCTTCTTCTGATAGCGCTGTTTTGCTTTATCGGCGGGGCCAGTAGTCTTGCAATGAGTCTTGCTGTTTCAGAGTATTTCGGGCGCCTCCCCTGGTTGAACTGGGACGTTGTTCAATTGGGCTATAAGCTGAATCGAAGGGTTGGGCTTCCCTGGATATTTCTTTTGCTTTTTGGCCTGTGGCTCCGCCGGCGATACCCGGAAAGCCGGGCCTTTGCGCACATCGTTATGCAGTACAATGCGGTCCATGTATCTCTTATATGCTATGTGTTCGGGTCTGTCACCCACCCCGGGCCATTTCTTTTGGCCATGGCACTCGGGACCTTTAACTTTCTCCTTTTCAAACGCAAAATCGCCCTGCCCTGGGCGGTGACGTTTCTTGTGCTCACCATAGGCTCTTCAATCGCGACTTGGGTTGGATTGATCCCCTATGCCCCGGTCTTTTCATCATCTCCCTTTAGCCATGGAAGGATCGATATCTATTATTCCGTAGCGACCCTGACTCTCGCAATGGTGGTCTTCCTCCTTATGCTCATACTGATCGCCTATATCTTCAGCCGGTGGAGGGATCGCGAGGCAAAGGTATCTGAAATGACCGACCTTCTCAAAAAGATGTTTGGCCGATATCTCTCGACAGAGGTGATGAACACGCTCATCGAGAACCCGCATGCCCTTGAACTGGGGGGCGAGAAGCGGACCGTTACCATTATGATGACGGATTTGAGGGGTTTTACCGCTCTCTCAGAACGCCTTGAACCGGAGAGGGTGGTCCAGTTGCTCAACTCCTATTTCGAGGTGATGGTGGAGGTGGTACTGAGATACAACGGCACAATAAATGAGATTATCGGAGATGCCCTACTCGTCATCTTTGGAGCACCCCAGGAAATGCCGGACCGATCACAAAGGGCCATTGCATGCGCCATTGCGATGCAAAACGCCATGATCCAGGTAAACAAAGAAAACCGGGCCAACGGCCTTCCCGAGCTTGAAATGGGAATTGGTCTCAACGAGGCTGAGGTGATCGTTGGGAACATCGGTTCCAGCAAAAGAAGCAAGTATGCGGTTGTCGGGAGTGGTGTAAACATGACCAGCCGGATTGAGTCCTACA
>CAZXCQ010000188.1:0-13090 GCA_964639275.1 uncultured Desulfobacteraceae bacterium
ATTCATGAAAAAATGGGGCTAAAAAAAGCAAACAGTTAATCTCCACCACGACCGAGTTCTGCACGGGCTGCTATACGTGCCAAATTGCCTGCGCCCAGGAATACCAGTGGCCGGCGGGGATATCGGGAATACAGGTTTTGGAAATCGCCCAGCGACTTCCCAATGACAAGGCTTACCTCACGTTTCTGCCTTTTCCCACCGAGATTTGCATCTTGTGCGCACCGCGCATCAGAAAGGGACTTGAACCTGCCTGTGTAAAGCATTGTATGGCAAGATGCATGAAATACGGCCGACTGGAGGATTTATCCAAGGAGATGGGGAGCAAACCGAGGATGGTACTCTGGTCGCCGTCTTAATTTCATGGGCTGGGGGTCTCCCAGCCGCCGGTCCTTTGGATCCGCTCGGCTGGGACGTCCCTGAACGCTTCCGTATATCCGGTCTATTCCACAAGTTTTTAACGCATCTTCCCTTCCGTCGTCCTCATTCTACCTGGATCGGTGCAATGAAATCATACTGCTCGTATAATATAAATGTCTCTAGGGTCGTATATGGCGATATCTGCTAATAAATCAAATTTTTTCTTTGGGTGGTGGACCGTATTAGTGACAGGTGTTGTATCAGGTTTGGGCATCGGATTTTACTACTACGGCTTTTCGGCCCTATTTAAACCCATTGCGCTGGAACTGGGTATAAGCCGGGCAACAACATCAGGCGCGGCCGGAGTGGGCTTTATGGTCGGCAGCTTCCTGGCCCCCCTGGTAGGCTGGATTGTAGACAAATTCGGTCCGAGGCTGACTACTCTTATCGGCATGCTCATCACTATTATCGGCTTAATATTGATGAATTTTATCAACTCAACCTGGGGATTTTACCTGGTTTGGGGATTAATGCTTGGTTTGGGGGTCAATCTGGGCCTGACGATTGCCATCGATAAGGCCTTGACCAATTGGTTCATCAGAAAAATCGGGTTGGCCATAGGCACAAAATTTGCTCTTCTCGGTTTTGTTTGCGCCATGACACTGCCGACTGTCTCCAGGCTGGTTTCAAAGGTAGGCTGGCGAATGACATGCCTGATTTGGGCAGCGGTTATAACAGCGGGGATACCATTCATCCTGACCTTTGTAAGAAATAAAAAACCGGAATATTATGGTCTGCTCCCGGATGGGGAAGAAATTCGGCCTTGCTCGGAAAGCCGTCGGGAATCCTCAATTGACTGGCCTGTTTCATATGCCTCGGGTTTACAGGTGCCCGAGTTCAGCCTCCGGCAGGCTATGAAAACAGCGTCATACTGGATTCTCATTGTATGCTCAGGAATCAACTTTTTTATCATAACGGGTTTTAACACCCATTGCATCCCGTTCCTTACGGGGATGGACATCGATCCAATCGTAGCCGGCAGTATGATGGGAATCATGCTCTTTTTTACAATCCCTTCGCGCTTTATCGCCGGTGTCTTTTCCGATCGTGTGGGGAAGAATCGAATGAACCTACTGGTCGGACTGCCATTTTTCCTGCAAGCCATAGGCTTTGGCGTATTTCTGGCAATTCAGTCATCTTTTACAATCTATGCCCTCTTAATTCTATATGGCATAGCACACGGGTTGCCCACGCCTCTACTTATTGTATTAATTAGTCGTTACTTCGGGAGAAAGGCCTTCGGCTCGATTTTCGGCACCTGCTTTCTGTTCGGGTCTCCCTTTGCCCTTTTTTCCCCTATCATTGTCGGATGGATATTTGACACAACGAACAGTTATCGGATCGCATTCGTTTTGTTCACATCTTTGGCTCTTTTTGGGGTCTTCCTTCTAATGCTTCTTAAGGTACCAATACGATTGGCAAAGACTCAAAATATTCATGATTTTGTATCAATTTAGCTTTCTTCAAAATTGGAACCGAGACAGGGGAATGGGGGTCCCGAATCTCCATTGCCCGGATTTCAAAAGCAACTCACCCTTTGAGCTTGTATTTGTTTTCTCTTGCTATCCGCTCCCCCCTGTTCACCGCATAGCCGACACCCGGTTGCGTCATCCCCAGCCGTCTGGCCAGATCCGTCAAGCTATATCCCAGCTCACGCGCCGCCCAGTAACAATAGAGGCTTCGGGCATCTGCCCTGATCTTTTGCCGGCTCTTTGAAAACAGCTCTTCCGGCCCTATGCGGTATAGCTTACAGACCCTCTTCTCAATTGTCTCAAGATCATATCCCAGGCGCCTTAGTTCATAATAGGGGTTCAACCTTTCCCCGGCCCCGGCAAGGACCGCCATAACAAAATCACTGCTCCCCAATATCCGCTGATCGCCCTTGAGAGACTCCTGACCCGTCAGGCGTATCTTTTTTATCTCACCCCATCCACCGACGCTCCGGATCAATCCACCGCCCACAAGGTCGGGTCGCCTGCCCTGATCCACGCCCCCCCGCACATACCTCAGATATTTCCTCCGGGCTTCTTCTGTGGATTTACCAAAATAAGACAGCACATGCCCCGTCTCCTGCCATGGACGGTGCTCCCTTCCCATCAACACGCAATGACCGCTATATTCATATCGGTTGAGTCCGGCGATCCCGGAGACAATCCTCGCCCTGAGGGGATTTAGATGGATATAGCGAACAAGCTCCTTGAGATAGACATCTTCCTCGCAAATAACGGACTTGTAACGGTTTTGAAAAAGAGGGCCGTGACACCTGTGCCTCCGGTTAAAACTCACTGCATAACCCGTAAGCAACCTCCTCATCAGCGTGGACAGGGGGATATCGGCGCGCCGGAAAAGAAAATGGGCGTGGTTGGGCAAGAGCGCCCAGGCATAACACCGCGTATTTGTCGCCGGCAATAGATCGCCAAGACGATCCAGGAGGTTGTCTCTATCCTTGCCGTCCCTAAATAGCTTCCGTCGCTTCATCCCCCGGATGATAACGTGATTTAGAACACCGGGGGGATCCAAACGAGCAAACCTTGCCATGTGCCATCCCGTCCCAAAAAGGTCTCCTCGAATCAATTTAGCTTTCTGAAAATTGGCCCGTGGAGAGGGGTATGGGGGTTCGAAAGGCTAAGGTGTTACGTCTCCTCTAACTTTCAAAAAGCCTGCGGATGAATGGTTTCTGCCCTCCCCTTCCCCCAAGTCAGCCGGTGCCAACTTCGCTCAAAAGCTTATATAACATCACGTCCTGGCTTTTGCCCTTTACCCTGACCGCCTCGAGCTGCTCCATCTCATAGGCCCCTGCAACCAGGTCACGGGTGGTCTGGCTTAAGATGATATCACAAGAGAACTCCTTGGTCAGTCCCTGGATCCGGGAGGCCAGGTTCACCGTGTCTCCCACCAGGGCATAGGAACTTCGCTCCTTGCTGCCGATGATTCCTGCCAGCACCGCCCCGCTATGGATACCGATCCCATGTCGAAACGGCGCAACCCCCTGGACCTTAAGCCTCTCGTTTAAAAGGACGAGTCTCCTTTTCATCTCAAGTGCAGCACGGGCAGCCATATCCGGGTGATCTTCATAGGGAAGGGGGGCCCCGAATACCGCCTCGATCTCATCGCCCACATATTGAAGGATCAGCCCCTGATGCTGGTTAATCGCCTCTGCCATCTCAGAGAAATAGAGGTTCATGATGCTCACCACCTGTTTGGGGTGGGTGGATTCCACAAAAGGGGTGAAGTCCCTGAGATCTGAAAAAAGCAAGGTGGCCCGCGTCATTTCCCCGTCCAGCGAGACCTTGCCAGCCAGGATCTCGTCCCTTATCTCACGGCTAATATACTTTCCAAAGGACTCCTTTATTTCCTCTGACTCCTTTAACCCCTTAATCATCCTGCCAAATCCCTCTCCAACCGCCCCGATCTCGTCATTTGATACGACCCTGATCTGGACATCCAGGTTCCCGTTGGCCACTTCTTTCATGGATGTTTCCATCTCCTTCAGCGGGGCCGAGACACTTTTTGAGACAAATAACGACAGGACCACAGAGGTGACAACACCCACTGCCATGATAAAGACAATCTGAAACAGCAGACCCGAAAGAATCTGCCCTCCCATCACAGGGTCCGCTCCCTGTAAGGCCTTTGCCTTGCAGTAGGCAGAAACCCCGAGCACCGTAAGGGGAATCAGGCTGATCATCAGAAAGACGACCAGAAGACGCGTCCTCACGCTCAGTCGAAAGACACCGGCAACCTGACTCAGGTCTCCTTTGGGGAAAAAGATCGGGAGCTCTTTTCGCCATAGACCTTCTGCTGCAAAATAGACAAACAGGGTCGTGATGGAGCCGCCGATGCCTGTGATACCAAATATCATCCCCAGGCTCTCCGTAACCGTCCAGGGCTCAAATCCAAAGAAGGCCTTCAGGATAGCTGGCATAAGCATCGCAAAGATAAAACCGGCCATGATCCAGCCAAAGAGATTTGTTCCGGCCATTACCGGGGCAAACTGAAGGGCCTTTCTCCTTAGCTGATCCCTATCGGTCTGATCGATATCGTCCAGGGAGATCTCACCGTCTACGACCTGAAACAAAGGACGAGACCACCGGATATTCGCCGTCACAATAACCGCGAAAATAAACGCCGTCCCGATGACAAAAAAGATCAGATGATGGAGCAGGGGAGCCTCCCCTGTCTTTTCAGGGCCCACATTGATATAGGCGAAATAGAGGAAGGTCAGAAAGGCGCCAATCAGATTTCCCCCAACGCATACGAGATTTATCTTGGCTCTCATGGTAATTCTCCTCCGCCTTCTATGAGGAATTCCTAATCCGTCAACCTCTCCCTGACCCATTACGGGTTCAGGGGTTCAAGGTTCACCGGTTTTCCAACACAGACAAATTCGCCGGTATGCGATCAGGGGTGGTAACCAGCACGCCCTGATCATCTCCCTCTGACCGAAGGGGCAAGATGGCCAGGTTGCTCTCCCTGTCAACAAAGATATTTCTCTCTTTCCGATCAGCCCGGTATGTGGCATGTGAGAAATTGGGAGAATCCGGATCAGCATCCATGACCCTCACCGTGCCTGACCCCTCTACCGCATCCGGGTTGACCTTCAGGATGAGGATCCCCGAGTCCGGCAGGACGCGGTCAAATCCGATGGGCTGCCGATTTTCCACCAGGTAATACTCGCCTGTCTTCAGGGGGATCTTGATCACGAGGGTCTTCCCATTCCGGGCAAGGGGTGAGAGGAGCGCCCGTCTGGTCTCTCCGGGATTGACGAGGACCACCTGATCAGGGGATATCCAGCCCAGTCTGATCCTGGTAAAGGAGGAGAGCCCCGGCGGGGGTTGCCGTCTCTTTACAAAATGGGAAGACATGACGTCCCATGGCCCGACATATGTGGTGCATTCTTCCCATCGATGAACTCGCGAAGCGTCAGCCTGACGCTCAAAATTATAGAGTCACGGCACCAGACGCTTGCCTGCATACACCCCCCCCAGGGCATGGAAGAAATCGTGGGCAAACATCCCGAGATGGGCGTTTTCGGTTCCGACAAAAATGCCTCCTGAAAAAATTTTTCCCCCCTTTGACCTGAGCGTGACATACCCGGGATTCCCCCTGACCCCCATCAACATGCCCGGATTGGCACAATAGCAGATCATGCCATACCCCCGTCCCGGTAGCGTAAAGGCCCCCGGGATGATGAGCATATGCTGGTACTGTGAGAAATCCACCTCTTTGTCTATGGCCGTCATGGTGTCTTCAATAAGTTTTCTGACCCTCCCCCGGTCAACCAGGAAGTTGCTGGGGCTGACCCGGTATTCTGAAATAGAATCTGGCAGTGAGACCCATCCTATGAAATGGGGCTCGATCCATGTAAGACCATAGCTTTGCGCCTTTACATACATATTCAGACGTCTGACAGCCCTTTCCTTGATCTGATTGATGGTGAACCTGGGTCTGACGTCTGGAAACCGAACAGCCACCATGAGAATATGTTGTTTTCCCCTGGCGTTGAGGGCCTGGGGCCCCAAAAGGCTATCATTGCGGTACCCGCTGTCCTGTGGGCCACTGAAATTTATCTCTTTGGCCCTTCCCACTTGTGACTCCACACATGCCGGTATCATCACAAGGAGAATCAGGAATACCCAAAATGCATTCATAAAACGATAGACAGTCCTTCCCATAAGGCATACCTCCTTTCCTGACGAACCTCGGTTCAAGGGGCAGCAGCCAAAACCAACCCCCCGTGATTTTCCGGTCGGCCATACTGCAACGTTTTTTAATAACACCATCTGCAGCCAAAAAGAATAAGAAAATTATACAAGTGCCTTTTTTCACAAACAGAGGTAAATCTGCTCAAAAAGAGGCCAACAGTGCATAGTCAATAAATGTGTTGACAGGGATGTTCAAAAATGGCTTAATAAAAATCATTAAAGAGTCAAATGGGGATCTTTCAAAACCTGACTGTTTTTGGCGGATAAACCGCCGGCCGGTCACACCACCAGGCGTGAGATCCGTCACCCCGGGAAGCGGGACAAGAGCTTTATCGGTATTTCTATTACTACTTGATCCCATTCTGCTCCACTTCCACGACGATGCTGAGTCCCGCTTCACGATACTTATCCAGAAACCCAAAAACCATAAACTCGGCGCCGGCCTCCGTGCGAAAGGCCAGATCAGGGGTTCTCTAATGCCCGCCGGGATTTTCCCAGTCCCTGTGAAAGTCTCGCCGTTGGAGGTGGACGCATCCATAGAAGGGGGGTGATATCTGGACCTTAATGTCGGAAATGTTCAAGAGGGCAGCTATTTTTGTTAACACAGGCCATATGCCCGAATGGCATATGACAAAATCGATAGCTCGAAGCTAAGAAAGGAGACCCGAAATGGAATCCAAGGATTCAGGACGCAGGAAGTTTTTTAAGGATGTGGTCAAGTACTGTGGCGCCGGTGTGGCCGCGATTGGTCTCTTGAATCTGAAAAAGGTAGCCCACGCCGTGGAAGACCTGGACAGGCCCGCCCACTCGGGCGTATGGCAGTTCCGGGATGTTCAGCTCGACCAGTACGGGGAATTCATCAAAAACGCTCCTCTGCCAAAAGGGTATTTCACGAAGGAACCCGAGGAGTTTGTCAACGACATGAAGCCGGTTAACTGGTCGCATGTTCATGAAAACTGGTACGCAGAAGGCAACAAGTCCCTGGTGGGCATCATCCAGGCGACCCCGCTCGACAAAGATATTAAGGGAGACATCAAGCGGGCGGTGGACAAGATCGGCGGGTTTGGAAAGTCGCTCAAGAAATCAGACCGCATCCTTATCAAACCAAACATGAACACGGCCGATCCCTGGCCAGGAGGAGGGACAGATCCGGTCTTTCTGCAGGCCTTGATCCAGGTATTACAGGATGCAGGATATGAGAAGTTGACGGTGGGGGATAGCTGTGGCCCATGGGGACCCACTGAGAGGGTTATCAAGATTGTTGGCTATGATACCGTATGCAAGAGCAACGGGGTGGGACTGCTCGATTTTGACAAGGGCAAGTGGATGGAGATCACCAATCCAAATGCGGAGTTTCTGGGTCGATTTGGCGGCGGGAACGGGACCGTAGGTTATGTGGAGGCGCTTCGCAACTTTGACAAGATCATCTATACCCCGGTCATGAAGACCCACTTCCTGGGGCATATCACCATGGCCCTGAAGCTCTCGGTCGGGATCCTCCATCGGGCGGACCGGGGCTCCCAGCTCCATGCCTTTAACCACATCTTTGTCGGTCAACAGGCCGCGGAGATCAACATCCCCATCAAGCCCGATCTCATCATCATGGACGGCCGGCGCTCGTTTATCAGCGGCGGGCCTTCGCACGGCGAGGAGACCGCGCCGGGCTTTGTCATCGCATCGGGTGACCAGGTGGCAAACGATATCATAGGCATTAAGGTATTGCAGGAATGGTACCCGCAGGTCCAGAACAAGATCACCATGGATGCCTGGAAGGTCAACCAGATCATGCAGGCCGTCAAGGTCGGTGCAGGTTACGCGCAGGGTCCGCAGGACGTCAAGCTGCTTTTCCTGTGAGAAAGGGAAAATCAGAAAGATGAGGTGCCCCATCCACTCCTTATGCCAGGGGTGGATGGGGCACATTTGATAAGGGGGGGGGAGGTTTGAACCCAGATGGTAGGCCGGAACAATGACTGCAAAGGAAGATCGGTCCAACCGAAATAGTCAACCCCTGACCCGACGCACTTTCTTAAAGGGCGGGATGGTAGCAGTGGCCTTTTTCACAGGAGCCGCAGGGGTGGCCGAGACCCTGGAGGCGCTCACCCTGCCCAAAGGATGGGCCGTAACATTGGCAAAGGGCGTGGTGCTCGGGGACCCTGAGCTCTGCTCGGGTTGCCGCACATGCGAGGCCGTTTGCACAAATTTCAATGGCCACGGACGCTCTTCATCGGGCCTGGCGCGGATCATACTAGAAAAGGACTATCTGGGGGGCAGATACGAGGCCAATACCTGCTTTCAGTGCGTAAGCCCCCTGTGTCTTCATGTCTGCCCGGAGGAGGCCATCAAAGTTGACCGGGCCTCAGGGACAAACGCGAGGATTATTGACGACATCCTCTGCATCGGGTGTGGCCGTTGCATCGAGGCGTGTGGGAGCGTGTTTACTCCACCGCGACCCCGTTTCGATCCAGAATCTGAACAGGTCGTCAAATGCCACCTCTGCCTTGGTGATCCGCAGTGCGTGAAATTCTGCCCATATGGGGCGCTGCGCTACGAGTGGTCAGAGCAAGGTATTGTCACCGGGTACCCGGTGCTCCAGGAGGGATAGCAGGGCATGTATGGATGGGCGGGCAGGATCCTCAGGGTCAACCTGACAAACGGCAAGATCGAAGTCGTTCCCTCGTCCGATTATGTCCCCGCCTACCTGGGCGGCAGGGGATTGGGCGCCCGGATATACTGGGAGGAAGTCCCCCCGGAGGTGGGGGCCTTTGACGCCGAAAACCGTCTGATATTTGTAACGGGGCCCCTGCAGGGCACATTGGCCCCCACCTCTGGCCGTTTTATGGTCATGGGCAAGGCCTCTCAGACCGCACCGGTTGAATCATATTGTCGCTCCGGCGTGGGTGGGCACTGGGCACCCGAGCTCAAGTGGGCGGGTTTTGACGCGGTCGTGGTCTATGGCCGGGCCCCCAGGCCCGTCTATATCTGGATCCATGACCGGGAGGCAGAAGTCAGGGATGCCAGGCATCTGTGGGGGATGGACCCGTTTTTGACCCAGCAGACACTCTGGGGGGTCTACGGCAAGGAAACAAGGGTGATGACCATTGGCAAGGCAGGCGAGATGAAGAGCCGACTGGGGATCATCATCACCGATTCGGGTGACGCCTCGGGTCAGGGGGGATACGGGGGCGTCATGGGGTCAAAAAACCTGAAGGCGATAGCTGTGAGGGGAACGGGCTGGGTCAAGGTGGCAAGACCCAGAGCGCTCGCCGAAGTGACCCGTCATATCAATTCGCTCTTTTCCCGGCCGTCCAGACCCTGGGCTCCGCTGGAGCCTGTCGAGCCGGGCTTTAAATATAACATCTGGGGCGGCCAGGACCGTGGTCAGTTGTCCGGTGCACCCGGAGAGCTCTGGGATCTGTGTGCAACCCCCAACTCCGGCTATAAACGAACCCCTGACGGATGTTATGCCTGCCCGATCGGATGCAGGACGCGCATCAGCGGACCGGATATACCCGGCGGGGTGGGCCAGTGTGTCCAGTCAATGATGTACATGGAGTCGATCGCGGTTGACCCGGAAAAAGGTTACAGCAGGCTCGCATGGGAGGCCGGGCGTCTGGCCGACTATTACGGAATCAATGCCTATGAGATCCATGGGATAATCCCCTGGCTGGCCGCCTGTTACAAGAACGACGTGCTTGACGAGGACGAGATCGATATCCCCCTTGACGCGATCGGCAGTCGCAGGTTTATACAAAAGCTTCTCAGGAAGATTGCCTACCGGGAGGGCTTTGGAGATCAACTGGCAGAGGGATGCCAGCGGACGGCCACCGGCATCGGGGGTAAGGCGGAAGAACTGATGTACCCCTTATATCCACGAGGGGGAAGATTCGGGGGTTACCGGGAGCACTGGCTCAACTATGGAGGTTTCCCCGGGGGATATGCCATTTCATACCTGGCCCTCATATGGGCGCTCGACAATCGAGATGCCATGGTATCGCACAACCTGATGTCTCAGCTATGGGGGGCGGCGACCTCGCTGGGCTATCCGTCACAGATGGCCGTCGCGGACAAATTGATCCCCCTGCTTCGACCGGTTATGAAATATGCATACGGCTCGGAGGAGGCGGCCCAGTTTTTTACACCCGATGGAAAAGGGCTCCGGTGGGACTGGACACCCCGTGTGGCCAAACGCTTTTTTGAGCGCAGCATCTTAAAGGATAGCTATATCGTATGTGATGTGGCCTTTCCTTTTCTGTATAACCCCAACAACCAGGACCACGTGGGAGATTCCTCTCTTGAAAGCCGGCTGTTCACGGCAGTGACGGGGTTTGAGATGAGCGAGGAGGAATCGTACCGGGTAGGGGAGATGCTGTGGACCCTTGAGCGGGCCATCGAGACGAGAGAGGGACGAACCCGCGATGACGATGTGCTTCGTGATATCTGTTTTTCAAACAAGGATATTGCCGGGCGACAGTATCGGCGTCAGGATCTCGAACAGGCCAAAACCGAATTCTACAGACTCTGTGGCTGGAATCAGCAGGGAATTCCCACGGCTGGAAGACTTAAGGCCGTGAAACTCCCGGACGTGGCAGATGAACTCAAGAAAAGACAGATTCTTAGTGATGGAAAGGCGTGAGGCAATGAGAAGATTTCTCCAGCGGCTATTTGGCGTCATAGTAGTTGGTGGTTTGTTCGTGGTTTTTCCTTTCCTTGATTCCGGGGAGCACTTTGCGGCGATCGGGTCCTTTGCGAGCCGAATCCCTGCTGTGGCCCAGGCCGGAGAGGTACAGGAGTCTGGTTCTATTACAAAATTGAAAGTCGAGCCGCTCTACCGGGCGGTCCGGTTGACCTGGAGGGCAAGAATTGATGATAAGGGCCCGCTGACCTTTGAAATTTACCGGAGCATGGCATCGCCTGATGGACCTTACACGCTGGTGACCTCGATCGAGAAGAGGCCCGGGGTCAAGAAGTATAAGTATATTGACAAGAGGCTTCAAGTGGAGGAGAACTATTTTTACAAGATCGTGATCCCTGAGACAAAGGAGAACTTTGGTCCCCTTCAGGTGAGGCCCCCGTTTTCTTTGCCCACCACATAAGGGGGAGACACGGGTTAAGGGGGCTGGTTATGACTCCCTTTCCCTCAGGACCCTTTTGAGTATCTTGCCTGAGCCTGTCTTGGGGAGTTCATCGACAAACTCAACGATCCTCGGATACTTGTAGGCAGCCATCTTTTCCCTTGCCCACGCGACGATCTCCTCCTCTTTGACCTTGCCGCGGTATTCCGGTCTCAGAATGACAAAGGCCTTGATGTTCTCTCCCCTGTATGGGTGCGGAACGCCAATCACAGCGACCTCTTTCACAGCCGGATGCTCGTACATCAAGGCCTCCACCTCTGCGGGGAATACACTGTAACCCGAGGCCTTTATCATGTCCTTCTTGCGGCTTATGATATAGAAGTAGCCCTCCTCATCCATCTTGACGATGTCTCCGGTGGCCAACCAGCCGTCCTTAAGGACCTCAGCGGTCCCCTCGGGGTTGTTCCAATATCCCCGGGTGACCATGGGGCCCTTGATAAGCAACTCTCCCTCGCCCCCGGCCGGAAGATCATCACCGGTTTCCACATCCACGATTCGGCAATCCACGCCAAAGTGGGGAATCCCGACCGATCCATACCTGGGGTTTGAGACAGGATTCACGTGGCTCTGAGAGATGGTCTCACTCAGCCCATATCCCTCGATGAGTTCGGTGCCCACAATCTCCCGCCATTTTTTCAGGATCTCAGCCGGGATTGGGGCACCGCCCGATAGGCAGTGTCTGAGGCTGCGCAGGTCATATTGGCCGATATCCGGCGCATTGACCACCGCCACGTTCATGGTCGTGATGCTTGCCCAGGTCGTGCACCCAAAGGTCGCAATGGCCTTCATGGCCGTCGCGGTATCAAAGCGCGAAAGCATGACATTGGTCGTCCCGGTATAGATAGGCATGTTCATGCTGTGTATCATGCCGGTGACGTGAAAGAACGGCAACACCGAGAGGTGCACGTCGTCCTCTGCGATGTGATTCCACACGGCAGAGCCCACCGTGTTGTGGAGCAGGCTGTGGTGCGTGATCATGGCGCCTTTTGGGAGTCCCGTGGTCCCGGAGGTATATTGCAGGAGCGCCAGGTCTTCGCGCATGTCGATTTCCGCATGAGGAGGCTCGGGGCCGTATTCCCGCAACAGATCGACAAGTTCATGGGTCCGGGGAAAGACCTCTTTGGGTGCCTGCATGGAGGGGTGGATGGGGAGAAGGGGCTCCTCAGGGAGATAATCCCGGTAGCTCGTCACAATCACGTGGGAAAGCGGGGTTTCTCTCTGGATATTCCTGAGGTTCGGGTACAGGTGATCCAGGGCCACGATGATTGTCGCCGCGGAGTCCTGGAGTTCGTATTTGAGCTCGTCTTCCTTAAACATGGGATTTGCAGCAACAACCACCCCCCCTGCCTTAAGAACCCCGTAGTAGGCAATGACAAATTGGGGGCAGTTTTCCAAAAAGAGGCTTACCCTGTCTCCCTTTTTGAGCCCCATATCGTAAAGGCCGGCCGCCAGCCTGTCAGAGAGCTGATCGAGCTGTTGAAAGCTGATCCGGTTGCCATAGTAATTGATGGCGGTCTTTTCCGGATGACTCCGTGTGTTGTCCCTCAGAAATTCGTGCAATGGCTTTTCTGGAAACCCCAGTTCTTGGGGAACGCCCTCTGGCCATGCACCCATCCAAACCCTTTCCATGCCCGCTCCTTTCGAGGCTGTCCGAGGCACCTAAATCGGTTGCCCTCTATGTCCCCCGGCTTTCAGATTGACTCGGTGGTAATGCCGGGGTGGAAATCCTAAATCCCAAATAACATACCAATTTAGCTTTCTTCAAAATTGGAGCTTAGACAAGGGCAATGGGGGTTCCGTTTTGAAGGGTGTATCCCTGTCTGAGACCGTTAGAGA
>CAZXCQ010000189.1:0-5138 GCA_964639275.1 uncultured Desulfobacteraceae bacterium
ACAGGGGGAAAGGTGTGGCATGGGGGTCTTTTTTTCTTCCACATGCCCCCATGCCTCACCACAATCGATTTATCCCCGGGTTTTTGAGAAGTTACAACATAACGATAAGGATGAGATATGGATGCCAAAGAGGCCTATATGGCCAAACCATGGATCAAGTACTACCCTAAGGGCGTACCCGAAGAGGTGGAAGTCCCGGAGATCTCGGTAACCGAGGCCTTTGATCAAATGGCCGATAAGTACGCCAACAAGACCGCTCTGATCTTCTACGGCAAGAAAATAGGCTATGACAAACTGAGGGAGCTAACCGATCGATTTGCAGCCGCCCTGGCTGACCTGGGCGTGCGCAAGGGGGATACGGTGGCCCTGTACCTGTTGAACTGCCCCCAATACGTAATCGCCTATTTCGGTTCACTAAAGGCCGGGGCAAAGGTGACGCCCATCAGCCCGGTGTATACCAGCAAGGAGGTAAAACATCAGATCGAAGACAGCCAGGCCAGGACAATCATCTGTGAAGATATCCTGTACGATAATGTGGAAAAGGCCGGTGTTGAACTGGACAACGTCATCCTGACCAGTATCGGCGACTACCTGCCCAGGCTCAAAAAGGTGTTTGGAAAGGGCGCCCTGTCAAAGGCCTATAGCGGAATGGAGGTCCCCTCCCCTGAATACATCGAAAAGGCCGGGCTTTATCTATTTCAAAACCTGATCAAGAAATACCCCCCCAGCCCCCCGGATGTCAGGATCAATCCAAAAGAGGATATCGCGGCCCTGCCTTACACCGGCGGAACCACCGGGCTCCCCAAGGCAGCCATTTTGACCCATTACAATATGGTCTCGCTCCAGACCCAGACCGTTTCATTCTGGCCCATATTTGAGGAGGGAAAGGAGACGGTCATCGCCTTTTTGCCCTTTTTTCACATCTATGGCCAGGTGGTTGTCATGTTCAACGGACTGGTTCAGGGCTCCACGATCGTCCTCTTCACCACACCTGACATAGACGATATCCTTACCGCAATGGAGCGCTATCAGGCCTCTGCCTTTTACGGTGTACCCACCCTCTTTGAATATCTCAAGGAATATGAAAAAACAGACCGGGTCAACTGGAAGCGCCTCAAGCTGATCGCCTGCGGCGCCGACACCCTCCACGAGTCGACCATTGAGGAGTGGGAACGAAGGACCGGAGCCAAGATCCTGGAAGGCTACGGCATGACCGAGACCACCGCCGTGAGTCACAGCACCCCCTATGATAGACCAAAGAGCGGTTCGTTTGGCGTCCCCCTCCCCGGTATGGATGCCGCCATAATCGATGTGGAAGGGACGGAATATGTGCCTGTGGGCGAGGTTGGCGAACTGATCCTCAGCGGTCCCAACATCATGCAGGGATACTGGCGCAGACCAGAGGGGACCCAGGAGGCCATCATAGATCTGGACGGAAAAAAATGGCTCAGGACCGGGGACCTGGTCAGGATGGATGAAGAGGGCTATTTCCACTTTTTTGATCGCAAGCGCGATCTGATCAAGTACAAGGGCTATTCCGTCTTTGCAAGACACGTGGAGGAGGTCCTCTATAAACACCCCCAGATCAAGGCCGCGGGCGTGGTTGGGGTCCCTGACCCTGCGGTGGGTCAGCTGATCAAGGCCTATGTGGTGCTCCAGAGCGAGGCAAGGGGGAAGATCTCCGAGGAGGAGATCATGGAATTCTGCCGTCAGAACCTGGCCCACTACAAGGTCCCCAAGATCATCGAATTCCGTGGAGAACTCCCCAAGACCGACGTGGGTAAGGTCTCCCGCAGGGAACTCAGGGAAGAATCGGAGGGAGGGTAACATGGGCCAGGCCTTCCTGGAGATAAAGGGCCTGAACAAGGATTTCGGGGGGCTGAGGGCCGTCAATAATGTCGGCTTTACCATGGCGCGGGATGAGATGGTGGGTCTGATCGGTCCCAATGGGGCCGGCAAGACCACCATCTTGCGGTTGATTACCGCTATCTTAAAACCCGACTCGGGTCTCATCCGCTTTAGAGGCAAAGACATTGTCGGGCACAAGACCTGGGATATCGTAAACATGGGCATTGCCTGTACCTTCCAGAACATGAGACCCTTTCGGAGGCTGCCCATCATTGCCAATGTGATGGTCTCCTGCCTCTCCCCAAGGGCCATGAAGAGGGGGGAGTGGGTCAAAAAGGTGGAGGCCAAGGCCATGGATGCCCTGGAGTTTGCCGGCATCTCTGACATGGCACTCGAAAAGGCATCCACCCTCTCGCAGGGGGATCTCAAACGACTGGAGGTTGCCCGGGCCGTTGCCACCGACCCGGAATTGCTGTTGCTTGACGAGCCCTTCGGGGGGCTGAGTCCTGCCGAAACCGAACTTATGGCAAAATCTATCCAGAGACTCCACAAAGGGGGGCGCTTTGGTCGATTACACAGCGAAGGACCGGCCATGATCATCGTAGAACATAAGCTTCAACAGCTGATGAAGATTGTGGATCGAATCATCGTCCTCAATTTCGGGACCATTCTCGCGGACGGCCCTCCCGGGGAAGTCGTAAAAAATCGTGAAGTCATCGAGGCGTATCTCGGCGAGGGAGGGATCTGAGGTTGCTGCTGGAAATTGCCAATCTGACGGTCTGCTATGACAAGGCCCTGCTCCTCAATGACCTGACCCTGGGGGTTGATACCGGGGAGATGGTCAGCCTGGTGGGCCCCAACGGGGCAGGCAAATCCACATTGTTGAGGGCAATTACCGGACTGGTCGCCTGGGAAAGGGAGATCACGAGGCGATCCGCCGGAGAGGACATCACGATCAAAGGAACCGTGACCTTTGATGGAGAAAGGATTGACCGGATACCCGCCCATGAGATAGTCAAGAGAGGCCTGATTCACTGCCCGGAAAGGAGAAGGCCATTCCGCGAGATGACGGTTTTTCATAATCTTCAGGCAGGGGCGTATCTCATCAAGGACAAAAACAGGACGCACGAGAACCTGAGACAGGTCTATGAGCTTTTTCCGGTTCTGGAAGAGCGGTCCCGGCAGATATCAGGGACCCTTTCGGGCGGTGAGCAACAGATGCTGGCAATCGGCAGGGCATTGATGTCCGAACCCAAACTGCTGTGTATTGATGAGCCATCTACCGGCCTGGCACCTATTTCAAGGGCAGAGGTATTTGACAAGATCGGACAGATCTCCGATTTTGGGATCACCGTCCTGCTCGTCGAGCAGGAGGTGAGCACCGTCTTTAAGATGGCCACCCGCAATTATGTCCTCTCTTCGGGAAAGATCATTGCCGAGGGTACGGGTGATCAGCTCCTCCAGGACGAGGTCATCCGCAAGACCTACCTGGGACTATAAAACCCCCGCTTATGTTGGAAATAGTTGTAACGCTTTGGCCCTTTTGAAACCTGTGCCAGACTTGATCCGGCAAATGATTTCCAGGTGTCTTGTAAGTGCCTGAGAGAATTGGATTCCCGCGAGGCCTGTCCCCGTGAAAACGGGGAGCGGGAATGCAGTAAGGTATAATACTGGCAGCGTTATGTCACTAAAGGACCAACATCGTGTCACAAGCGAACACACAAAGGATTCAGATTCGGGCATATGGGATAAAGGTCTTGCTCTCGCGTCATCCTAGGGTGCGGAGGCTCAAACGCCTCCATTTCCCGTCCAGCCACGGCAACAAGTTCTGGGCTTCGAGCTGGCTCTTGATGGATTTTTTCCACAGTAGAGGACTGCATCAGGGGTCCAGGGTCATCGATGTGGGATGCGGTTGGGGGCTTGCCGGCATATATTGTGCGAAGAAACACCATGCCGTGGTAACTGCCGTTGACGCCGACCCCGAGGTCTTCCCATTCCTCCGCCTCCACGCCGAGGTCAACGGGGTTCAGGTCACCACCATAAAGAGGGCCTTTGGGGGTCTGACACGCCCAGACCTGAGCGACTTTGATGTCTTGATCGGAGCGGATATCTGTTTTTGGGAGACATTGACTTACTCGCTAAAAAGGCTCATCAACCGCGCCCTGACATCAGGCGTAAAATTGGCACTCATAGCTGATCCGGGGAGATCACCCTTTGATGAGCTTTCAGCCTATTTTGTCAAAAGGCGGGGGGGAGAGATATTGGACTGGACCGTTCAACGCCCCCGACACATCCGGGGCAGGATTCTTAAGATAGGCTCCCTTGAAGGGAGGGGGTAGGCGTCACACAGCCATAACTCCTTGAAATGACCAGACCGGGAGGCCCGGCCTCCGGCCCGAGTGGGTCTACGCCCCGGAGGGAACTGAAGAAAAGCTCTCATCCTCGCAGCCCGTTATGTTAGGTAAGCAGAACTTGTAACAAACCGGTAATGCTCCGCTCTTACTTGTCTTGATAGACCCTATTGAGTTCGTGATACACCCTTTTGCCAATTTCAAGACCCCGGCATATAAAGTCGGGGCCATATTGCTGCCCGGTAGGGGTTCGAAAGGTTCCCGTGATCTTTTCTATCCCCCGCATCCCCCGGTTAAAACGTTTCAGGAGTAAAGAAATCGGCACCTTCCTGGGGGCCACCATCATCCAGACCGTTTCGGTAAAATTGTCCGGCCCCCACCGGAACTTATCGGCATCATAGAGGGCATCTGATATGACCTGGAGAGAAGGATCATCGAGCGGCCGGGCAGGCTTGAATGCCTCGTGGTTTTGTATGGCCTCCACGATCCCCAGACGTTCTCTTTCATTCAGATCAAATGCCCTCAGTATCCTGCCGGCCTCCTCACCGCCTCTCTGGGCGTGGTCGGGTTCTTCCCTTTTTATGTCGTGAAAAAGACCGGCCAGGTGGGCAAGAAGAACCATCCTGCCGACGGCTTCCTCGATGGCCATCCCCCTTGTCTCTATTATCACAATGGCGCCTGCCTCTGCCGCCACCTTGAGCACATGAGATAGCCCGTGTCCAAAGCGATCCGCACGTTCCTCAATGATCTCGAGACCCCTCTTAACCATCGGGTTGCCCTTGAAAAGCCTGTGCGATGTGTGTATCTCCTCCTTCTTATCAAGATAGAAGCGCGGGGGCTCCACCTCGGAAGCGATACGCTCGGAGACCCTCTTGGCCTCCAGATATTCTCCTTCCAGCAAGTGCCTCTCCTTTCAAACCCTTTTTCTGAGACCCAAAA
>CAZXCQ010000189.1:5238-12533 GCA_964639275.1 uncultured Desulfobacteraceae bacterium
GTTATGGAAAAGCACAAATTGAACTCTGGATCTTGGCTGATCTCACTGTTGGTCGCGTTGTTATTGGTTTTTGCCTCCCCCATAGGGAAAGGCCATGGCCGTGATGTCGATCCTGCCGACAAAAATGCCTATTATGATGCACTGGCAGATACCGAGGTGGCAACCCAGAGAGAGATATCTACCAGCCTTCTCGCGGTGGTGCCGAGGTATGACACCTTGAACGATGACAGGCTCCACGGGAGTTCGCTCAGGTGGGAGAATCCGGCCGATCCGAGCAGCTCCCGGATCCTGGTCGAAACCCTCATGGACCGGGCAGATTATGAGGCTTATTACAAAGACTACATCGGAAAGGAAGAGTATTTTCTCACAAAAAGCCTGTGGGTGACCGTTGTCCCGGAAATAAAAAATTTCTTTATCGGTAAGACGTGTCCCCCCACAAGAAAAAGAATTGTTCAACTAAAAGGACTCAATCCAGCCAGGGACTACTCAATCATGGTTGAGTTGTGGGTCAATCCCAAGTATCTCTTCAGACCCACACCAGACCCCGAGATCACAGACCACGAAGGCGAATTGTCGGTCAAGATCGCCGAGGGCAACTGGACATTTCCTTCTGATTTTAATGCATTCCTGACGCTTATCGATGAACCGCTATATCTGGACGCCACGTGGCACACTCCCGTCAAATACAAAGACTGGTTTATCAACAGCGCACAGAGCTATTACTACAGGAGCGGAGACGACGTATCGCAATGGGGTTCTCCCTGGACCCGGCTCGGGTATACCTATGACTGGGGAAACCCGGACGATCGGGTGGGCCTAAGTGAATTTATCATCTTGCTGAACGTGGAAAAGAAAGGATTGACAGTCAAGCTCGAAAGGGCCATCGACAGTGAAAAACCAGAGGAATGGAACACCTATTTTCGGTGTGTGCCCGAAGGCACGGGTGGATCAGATGGGGGCTGTTTTATGAAGACATCGGATTAGAAACACGAGCCTTCGTCGACAAAGCCGGGGTCGATAAGACGCATCTTCTCGAAATGCCACGCCTTTTCCCTGTTCACCCCTCTTTATCGTCTCACTCTCTTAAAAAGATGCCCTCCAAGGCCGGGAAAATTCACTTCAATGGCATCTCCCTTCAGCCTCCCCACAATGAGACCTCCCGATCTGGTATGAAACCATATTTCTTTCTCACGGATCTCCCACTTGAAAGACGCCATCTCCCCTCTCACTGTCCATGAACCGCTGCCATCGGCCATTAGCTCAAGGGATAGAGGAGGGGCCTCTTGATGCTTGGCCACCCCGGTCTCATATTTCCCGGCCCAATCATCGGCCCCGCGACAGGACAAAATTGACGACACAAAAACTATCAGGGCCATTATTGTCAGCGATCGAATCACCACGAAGACTATATCTCCCTGATGTCCAATGAGAACCTTTCTTCTAAGTGCAGGGCCTTATCATAAAAGAAGATATGTACGGCCATCCCCAGCCATATCAGGTCCCTCAGGAACGTCCACCAGCTTATCTTTTCACCTATTGTATGAAAACAACCGCAAGGAATGGAGGCACCTCTCATGAGATTGATCACGATGGCTATGGTAAAGACGATTAGAAGACCCCCGATGATCGTTGCGGCAGATCTGCAGCGAACACCCGCAATAAGGAGTATCCCGCAAATGAGTTCAACCCATGGAAGGACAACTGCTGCGATATTGACCGACCAGTGGGGGAGTATCTGATAGCCGGCAATAATCTCGGCAAATTCCGAGGCATAGTTGATCTTATACATACTGGCATAAATAAAGAGCCCACCCAAATACAGTCTGAAGGCCAGGCCAAGGTAGCGGTGGGTGACTATGGTTTTAAGAAATGACACGGATTTCATGGCGCGATGGGATGGCCTTTCTTTGCCCAGGCAGACAATCCACCAGAGAGGACCCTGACATTCGTGTGACCCCGAGCAATCAGTTTTGAAGCCACATCTTCGTCGTAGAGCCTACTGATGTTTCTGCCGTAAATGATGAGCTCCTTAGAGGGATCAATCGTGCCGAACTTCATCATATACACAAAATCGAACAGGGTAAGGGGGAGATTGACGGCCCCTTCAATGCGTCTTTGTTGAAAGAAATCAGGGGGTCGTGCGTCAACAAAAAGCGTGGTCCCTGCATCATATTTGATCTTTGCCCGATCAACGTCTATGAGCGGGGAGGCCGGGTGGGACCAGGACTGTGGAATCAGGCTGATCCCGGAAGGATTGGAATGATTGTATGCGAGACCCATTAGTACGCCAATGCCCAAAATCAAAAGGAAATCCATTGCGGATAGTCGTTTTGCCCTTTTGGCCTCCTTTTGGATGACAGACTTTATATGGCTCCCGGCCTTTTCGAGCAATTCGATCCTGAGACTGCCCGCCTTGAGTTTATCGATTGCCCTTCTCAGCTCAATGTTTTTATTTTCCAGCTCTGCATTGAGCTTCTGTATCCTCGTCACAGACTGGGCGTTTGACAAAAACACCATAAGGTTCTTAAAAAGCATCTGTAAAAGGTCACGGTCCTCCCAAAAAGTGACTTCCCCGCTCCCCGCTTTTCCGAGACCGATAAGCCCGATGGTGGACCTGTCGGGGGTAAACAGGAAGGCCCGGTCTGCCCGGAACGGAATGGCCGGATGATACAATAATTCCTTATTCGCAGGTATTTTGACCTCCATGGGAGAAAGATCAATGTCGCTGGCCGCCTCAAAGACCCTGGTAATGAGGGACTCGGTATCTTGAACAGACAGTCTCCTGATCTTCTCCTTTCCGATTCCCCGATGTCCCAAGGTCGCTGCATTATCATCCCTGTTGAGCAACAAGAAATAGCCCTCGACCACACCAAACGTGCCCATGAGGGTCAAGAGAAAGACCTCCATGATCTTCTTCGGGTCACAAAGACCGCTCATCTCCCCTACCACATCACTAAGGATTTTTTGGTGAAAGATTCGCCTGTCCAGCTCCTTCTGAATGCGTGCCCTGTAAGCAAGAGATTCCTCCAGCGTATCGCCTTTTTGGCGGATATCGGATCGGAGGCTAGTGATGATACCCGCAAGACGTGCATTACTCATATGGAGCATCAGGTGCTCGGTAAGGCGCATGAGGAAGGCAATTTCGATGTGCGTATAGTCCTCCTTGCGGATTTTTTCACCCAGTCCCACAAATCCCGAAGCGCCCTTGTCCATAGTCCACCGGACCAGAAGCCTTGTCTGAGGATGGCAAAAAGGATCATTGGCATGCCTTTGTTCAGGGATAATGCAGGTTTCCACTTCAGGGAGCGCACCTGAATGAGGTGGGGTCTGGAAACAATCACTTGCCATTTTCGGTATCTCTTCACGGATTATACGCATATCCTCGGTCTTGAGGCCACGGCCCACAACCCATCCCTCCGGGCACTCCCTGTCCTTAAATAGGATATACCCATGCCGGATTCCAAAGACGCCCATGACCACCAGCAAAAAGGTATCCAAGATCTGATGGATGTCTTTGAGGCCACTCATCTCGCGCCAGGCATCGCGAAGGGCACCGAGATAGAAATCCCCCTGATCCAGTTGATCCCGGGCCTTTTGGGCCAGCTCTGGGTATTCCTTTATGTCTTGCATGACCCTTTTCCGGGGTTCATTGAACAAATTCCCGAATACGGTACAGGAATTTCTCCATATTGTCGATGACGCCCAGGTGGGAAAACAGAACCTTACCCTCCTGGGTAACCAGCATTGTAAAGGGTGTCCGAGGCTCGCCTAGACGTTTGTAGAACTCAAATTTGGAATCCTTTACGACAGGATAGGGGATACTGAGATGTTTTTTGAAATACGCCAGTTCTGTTGTATTTGCCCCCACCGCAATCGCCACCATTTTGAGCCTGCTGGAGAGATCCGGAATCTTTTGAATCATATAAAACAATTGGTTAAACAAGGGGGCCTGTTTGTGGCACTGCGGGCAATACACCCCCACGATTTCAACCAGTGAAAAGGGGGATCCGATTTGATCGATAGAAAAGCTTTTTACATCCCCGATCGCCAGATACCTCATCTCCTGATCCGAGGCAGGGGCCTCCAGCCGAAGCCTGGGGAGATAAGACCCCGCCTTTGCGAGATCTGCCGAGACCGCCACGTGGACCTTGAGGCAAAAGAGCATTAAACTGATCCATAAGATCAAGACCATCCACCCAAAAAGAAATCGAGAAAGCATTATTTTTCCCCCCTCACAAGACAGGTAACCGTTCACGGGTTCAAAGGTTTCCCGATTTACCTCCCTGGCAAAGAGGTAAATCGGGATTCAAGGTTGCATTTTTGTCCACGTCGTAAACTGCGGCCATTGTCGTAATCCCGACCATGTCAAAAATCTTCTTGAGATTCCCGGAAATCCCGCTAATCGCCGCCTCTTGACCCCTTTTTCTGATCTCGGAAAGCAACTGGATCAGTATTGCGATGCCTGTACCTGTTATGGAACAGTTCTTATCAAATCGGATCAACAACTTCTTTACCCCCCGGTCAGAGGCCTTCTCATATGCGGCAAGCAAGAAGGGTTCCGACAGAGAGGTTACGTTCCCCTTTATGTCCACAATGGCCATTTCACCTGTTGTGCTCAGTGAGATGTTGTCGGCCGGCCTCTTCTTGGTCAATTTGAGTCTTTCTTCCGCCCGGTTCAAGGCTGTTTCAAGGGCCTCCTTCTGGACCGGTTTGTTGATAAAATCGGTGGCATTGAGATTTAGTGCCTCCAGGGCCAGTTCCATATCACCGTGGCCGGTGATAACGATGACCTCGGTATCGGGATCAAGGTCTTTGATTTTCTTCAGCACTTCAAGACCATTTATTCCAGGCATCTTTATATCGGTAAGAACGATGGGGGGTCTTTCAGCTTCGAAGATCTTAATCCCCTTTTGCCCGTTTTCAGCCGTCAAGACATCATAGCCGTAAGCCCCCAGGAGAAGTCTGGACATGGCCAGCGTTGGTTCTTCGTCATCAATCACCAGGATTTTATTCATAATACCTCTCCCGATGGTGTTGGAGCACAAGGAAAAGTGAGCTCGAAGGTGGTGCCTTTGCCGCTTTCAGAGTGGACATCAATATCGCCGCCATACTCTCTGACAATCCCTTTTATTATGGAGAGCCCAAGCCCCATACCTTTCCCCATCTCCTTGGTCGTATAGAAAGGCTCAAAGATCTTATCCCCGACCTCCTCGGGTATGCCTGTTCCCGTGTCAGACACCGCAAACGCGATCCGTTCCCTATCCCAAAAGGAGCGAATGGTGATGATACGCGGATTCGATCCATCGCTTGCCTCTCCTGTCTGGTTGATGGCATCTCTCGCATTGGTAATCAGGTTGAAGATCACCTGCTCCAAACGATTGGTGTGTGCCAAAATGGGAGGGAGGGTTTCATCCAGGTCAAGCTCTATCACTATATTCTGGAGAGCGAGCTGGTGAGCAATAATCGCCAGAACATCCTGAACTGCTTTGTTGACCCCTACCCTTTCCCTGGTGAAATCTGCTTTGCGACCAAAATCCCTGAGGCGGTTAATGATCTCCGAGGCTCGATCCACCTGCCCGCTTACCTCTGTGACGACACGATACAGATCCCCTTTCTGGATCTCCTTGCCGCCTTCGATCATCATCTTTAGGAATTCGTTTCCTACCTTGATGGCATTTAACGGCTGGTTGAGTTCGTGGGCGATACCGGCAGACATCTCACCCAGGGCTGTCATCTTGCTGGCCTGAATCAACTGGGCGTCTTTCTCTATCAATTCCGTGATATCGGTCGTGGCAAGTATGATTGCTTCTCTATCCTCATACCTTGTAGGGCAGGCACGGGCATTGACATAGAAAGGCCTATTTCCTTTCTTGAAGTGCTGGATCTTATTGATAACCACGCATTCTCCTGGGGCTCCCCCCATTTGAGGCTCTCCAACTTCTCTTTCTCCATATTTGAACGGGCCCAGGTCCGTAAATGGCCGGCCCAACAATTCCTCCCTTGTGTAGCCGTAGGTCAGCTGGGCACTGGGATTGGCATCGAGGATCTCAAGGGTCTCTTTGTCCACGACAAAAACGGGGTTTGGCCCGCTGTCAGACAGGGAGCGATATTTTTCCTCGGATTCTCGCAGTTTCTCCTGCGAGGCCTTTAGGCTCCTTGTCATGTGGTTGAACGAGTCGGCCAGTTGACTGATCTCATCTCCGAGATGGTTTCTGTAAACGGGACAGCCATAACAGTCTCGGAGTTTTTCAGGGTACCGACCTCGTTCAGGAATCTCAGAACGGGCAGTGTCATCCACATACCAGCACGGAAGCTCGGTGCTATGGTAGGCAGGGCAATTGGCCTTCTGGCAATGTCTTAGCTCCCAGCACCTCACTTCAGTACCCAAACCAGGACTGACATCCAAAATGCCCCGGCTTATTTCATTTGTCATCCGGATAAGTTCCCGGATAGGTCGGGTGATATACCCTGCCAGCCAATGGCTAATCCCAAAAAAGATAAGGGCAATGGCGGCAATAAACCCCAAGAAAGTGATCTGCAGTTTGCCAATAAGCCGATCAATGTGGCGCTTGTTCAGACCCACGTGGACCGTCCCGATCCGATGAATTCCCTCCGTGACCGGGACCGCGATATCATATGCCCGCTCTCCGCCCACCTGAAGAAGCGCAATGCTATGCGCCTTGCCAGCGGGTACCCTGTTTGAGAGAAGAAGCTTCTCAGGGAAATTATCGGTAAAGGTATGGGCCAGGAGATCTCCTTTCTTATCGACCACAAAGATGTAATAGATCAAGGCCTCTCTTGCACCCAGGTGGGTGGCGTCAAAAACAAGACGGGTAAGTTGTGGCGTATCCTGTGTTAGGACATAGGTCCTTCCGCTCTCTGCTATGCTTTGAGCGATTCCAAGCCCCCTGGTCTCAAGCCTGGATATCAGACTTGAGATAAGCACCCCCCTGGCAACGAGGCCGATCCCTACGCTCAAGAGCAATATTACGGCGAGGGTGGAAAAAAAGATCTTATTCTTGAGGCTCAGCCTGTTTATTCTCCGGACTGACATTATTCCCCTGCTTTCAAGAGGCCAGAGAGTCACGGAAAATCCACTCTTTTGTTGACCGTTCGGACCTCTCTCTTCCCCAGCCAGTTGTGAAAATAATTTTACCACTTTTCATCTGGAAAAAATAGACCTCATCCAGACCCTGGTGCTCCGGAGATGAAAAACCTGGACCTTGCGGTTAGATAATTTGTAACCGTTCACGGGTTCAAAGGTTTCCCGATTTACCTCCCTGGCAAAGAGGTAA
>CAZXCQ010000190.1:0-12448 GCA_964639275.1 uncultured Desulfobacteraceae bacterium
TGGGCTTGCCGATGGCATGGCGCAGGGCCCCCGCCGTTGCCTTCCTGGCCGAGATACCTACCCCCGCCTCCACAAGCCCCCTTGCGATAAAGTGAGCCACCCTTGCTACCAGCAGGGAATGGGCCCGGATGTTATCCAGCATCTGATACCTATCCATGAGTTGAAAACAGAGTTCGACTGAAGGGATCATCCTGACCTTACAACGACACAAGCACTATCTTCTTCGGTTCACGGCAAAAAAGTAGCTTCTAAAAAACCCCGGGGGATAAATGGATTCAGGTTATCAATAACTGGAAACCGTTAATGCCAGAACAGAGTATCAAATTCGTATCAGCTTCTGGATTGGCATTCAAGTGAAAAGTGAGCAGAAAGCCTCCGGTGTCAAAACCGCAAGGGTATTGACAAAGATACGGGTTTCCGCTAAACCTCCCAGAAGGGCATACCAGAAAACGGTGACCAGCTCAACATATTGCCCCAAGGAGTTTTCTCATTCCTGATTTCTCGCAAAAAAGTGGGCAAATAACCACTTTTCATATTCTCCGACAGGACCGAAAGCACCTGAAATCCCGGCTTCGGCTGCACTCCAAATGGAAAAAGACGGTCCTGATCATCCCGTTGCTTGCCAGTGAGTACAAAGACCCGTCCGGTCTTCCCGTGTTTGAAAACATCCTGAGACAACTTAAGGACGTGGCGTATCTGTCCCATATTATTTTTGGACTGGATCAGGCCACCGAAAAAGATGCCCACCGGCTGATGGATCTGATCAGATCTTTCGGGATAAAGAACTCCCTGATTCAGTGGAACAACGGTCCGGGCTTCAGGGGCATCTATGAACAATTAAACGATGCCGGTTTCAATATCAGCGAACCGGGCAAGGGTAAGAACATCTTTCTCAGTTTTGGGATTGCGATTGCATTGGGAGCTGAATCCATCGGTCTGATCGATGCAGACATAAGGACATTTAAGCGGGTGCAGCTGGATCGACTGCTTTATCCCGTGGTGGTTTTGAACTATGATTTTTCAAAGGCCTATTACGCCAGGATCATGGAGAGAAAGCTCTACGGACGGGTGAAACGTCTTCTCCTGGACCCCCTCTTGCTGGCCCTAAAGAGAAAATTTACGGAAAGCAAAGAAGAAAAGATGGTTCGCCTCATCGACTTCCTCTTGGGATTTCACTATCAGCTCTCTGGAGAGGTGGCATTTCATGTGGACCTCCTCAAAAAGATGCGCTTTGCGACCAATTGGGGAGTAGAAATCTTTACCCTTATTGAGGTTTACCGGAAGGCCTCATCCGTGGCCCAGGTGATGTTTTCAAAGGAACCTTTTGATCACAAGCATCAGGAAGCTTCGGCAAGAGATCGGAGAAAGGGTCTCAATCGAATGGCGATCGATATTGTCACCACGCTGATGCAGGCGCTCATCATAGAGGAAGGTCTTGAGATCTCTGATACCTTTTTCAGAGACCTGGCAGTTACCTATCAGGCCCTCGGTGAAGAACAGGTCAAAAAATATTCCGATGATGCGAGTTTTAGTGATCTCTTTTATGACCGCGATGAGGAAGAATACCTGGTCAGGAGCGTCTTTCGAAACTCGGTGCTTGAAGCTGGAGAGGTGCTCACCGCACCCTACCGGATGACAGAGAGGTTCTTGAGGTTTGTGAATTTTCACCCCGACTTTAGGCCTTTTCTCGAAATGGGCCTTGCTGAGACCATACTGAATGTGGAGCGAAAGACGGAACTGCGAGTCTTTGAGATGCCCCAGACCGTCTCTTGGGAGCGGGTATCCAATAAATTGCCCCGTATTTTCTATGACCTGATCGAGGTTGTAGAGGAGGAAAAGCGGCGTTTCTTATGACAAACAATGGGGGTAAGGGTTCACAGGTTCCCGGTTCTGCGTTCAGGGTTAGGGGCAAGAGCGGTATAAGAGACCAGAATCCCAGGCAACAGTGCGCTTCTCTGTTAAAATACGTCCTTTCGGTCTCCTATTTTATGGTTTGAGGTGACGAATCCGGGTCCGCTTGTGGCATGTAAGCGTCCAAAATCGGGCCAGGGGACCAAAAATGCAACCTTGAACCTCTGAACCTTTGAACCCGTAAACGGGTCACTAATGGGGAACGGATTTCATGGGACTGAGTCCCGTCTCCAGGGTGTCAGTCACCCCGTTTTTTATGATCTTTACCGATTTGGACGGTACCCTGCTGGATTTTGCCACCTACGGGTGGGAAGAGGCCATGCCCGCACTTGCTGAGTGCAAGAGACACCAGGTCCCTGTTGTTCTTGTATCGAGTAAGACCCGGGCAGAGATGGACTTGCTCCGCCGGCGCATGTCCCTCTCAGACCCCTTTATCTCAGAAAACGGTGGTGGCATCTTTTTCCCGAGGGAGATCTTCAAAAGCCCCCCCCCCGAGGCCACCGCAGTTCCGATCCAGCCAGGCGAAAAGGCCCTGAAGGGTGAGGGCCTCTGGCAGTGGTCGCTTGGCTCGCCTTACGCAGATCTAATAAAGGGGCTCCAGGGGCTGCGTGAGGAATTGGGGTGGCAGATAAGGGGCTTTTCAGACATGAGGTTGGAAGAGATCTCCTCCTTGACGGGCCTTGATAAAGAGAGTGCTCGTCTCGCTACCCTCAGAGAGTTTGATGAGCCATTTGTCATACTGCATCAGGAGAAACGGGATCTGGAGACACTTTCAAAGGCCGCGGCCAAAATGGGACTTCAAGTGATTTCAGGGGGAAGGTTTTATCATCTCCAGGGCAAAAACGATAAGGGAAAGGCCATGGAAAGGCTCGTTTCGTGGTACCGGAGGTCCCGTGGAAAGATTGTCTCGATCGCCCTCGGGGATAGTCCCAATGATTTTCCAATGCTTGAACGAGCGGATCTTCCCGTGCTTGTAAGATCCAGACAAGAGTTTCCGGAGTTAAAAGAGAGGATCCCCAGACTCAAGGTTACCCGTGAGATGGGGCCGAAGGGGTGGAATTCAGCGGTATTGGAGATCTTGAGTGGGAAAGATAAGGAGAGGCCCAATGACTGATAGATTTGAAGTCGAGATCAATCCTGAAAAAATAAAAGATGCAGAGATCGTCATTTGCATTCCCTCATACAATGAGGCCGATTCTATCAGCTATCCCACAAGACAGGCCGATGAGGGGCTGACCAGGTATTTCAAAGACAGGAGTTCCGTCATTATCAATTGTGACAACAATTCCCCCGATAACACAAGGCAGGCCTTTCTTGACACCCCGACCAAAACCCCCAAAATCTATCTCTCCACACCTGATGGCGTAAAAGGCAAGGGAAACAATTTCAAGAATCTATTTCAGAAGGTGGTCGAGCTCGGGGCAAGGTCTGTGGTGGTCATAGATGCGGACCTAAAAAGTATTACCCCTGAGTGGATAAAGCATTTGTGTGAGCCGCTCTTTAGTGGATTTTCCTATGTAGCACCCCTCTATGTCCGGCATAAATATGACGGGACCATAACAAACGGAATCGCCTATCCCTTGACGAGGGCCCTATACGGTCGAAGGGTCCGGCAACCCATCGGCGGAGATTTTGGCTTCAGTGGGAAGCTGGGCCGGACCTACCAGGAGAGCAAAGGCTGGGATGAGGCGGTGGCCAATTTCGGGATTGATATCTGGATGACGACTTTGGCGATCAATCAGCGAGTAAAGATCTGTCAGTCCTTTTTGGGAAGGCCAAAGATCCATCGGACCAAGGATCCGGGTGGGAGCCTGGGACCGATGTTCAGACAGGTTGTCGGTACGATCTTTTCGTTGATGAGGCCATTTGAGTCATTCTGGACCAAGGTAAAGTACAGCCGGCCTACAGCCATATTTGGCTTTGGGCTTGGAGAGGTGGAAATGCCCCCAAAGGTGGAAGTGGACGAGGAGAATCTGCTCAATAAGTTCAGGTTGGGCTTTGATCAATACAGTGACACCTGGAAGGCGCTCCTGGCGGGGGATGTCTATAAGAAGCTCCTGGAGATCAAGGACATGAAGGAGCGAGAATTCAACTTCCCAACGGATCTATGGGCCAGGGTTCTTTTCGACATGGGCGTCGCCTACCGCGATGCAACGACGGACAGGGATGGGTTAATGAATTCCTTGATCCCTCTTTATTTTGGAAGGACCCTTTCGTTTGTAAAGAGGACCAGAAGGATGTCCATCAAACAGGCCGAAGACGCGATAGAGGAGGATTGCATGACCTTTGAAATGGCCAAACCATACCTCCTTCAACGCTGGAAGAAGAAAGCCGCATGACTCACCCAACCAAGACGGTCATACATCCATCACATGGGTATTTATACGTCCGATCATGAGACGGTCCTTTTAGGGGCCAAAGGGCTCAAGAAACCTGTTGAATATATCCTCGGCTCTGATCGCATCCCTCCAACGGCCCTCTTATCCAGGGGCTTTTCATCCGTCTATACAGAGATGCCAGACGACCATTTCACTTCTCACTCCTGATCCCATACCCTTCGGCACTCAAATGATCAGCCCCAAAATGGTTGGAACCGGGTATGTGAGAATGGCAAAGACCTAAATATCTACTCCTAAGTTTGGATTGACATCTCTCAAAGCCTGGTCTAATGAATACGGGACGGCTTCGTAAGAAGCCTATCTTTCCCGGTAAGGGCGGGATCACTGTGCCATGCCAAATGGTGGCTTTTTGCGAGATCACCTATGCATGATGATTCCATGAAAATGGAGGAGACTCTTATGAAGCCAAAGACTTTTTTGATCTTTTTTGGGTCGCTCTTTTTCTGGTTCATGGTCTTTCAGCCAGACAGGGCAGTCGCTCAGCAAACAAAGGTCTATACCCTGGAAGAAGGTGTAGCGGAGGCATTGGCCAACAACTGGTCTCTCAGGGCAAAGGAAGAGAAACTCGCCCAGGCCAACTCCGTAAAGAACCAGGCCAGGGCCGATTTCTTCCCCAAACTGAGCACGAGTTACGGCTACACCAGATTAAACGCAGATAAAAAACTAAGGTATCTCCAGGATTACACTATAGGGGTCCGGGACAACTATTGGTGGCAAGGCACGGTTACCCAGCCCCTCTTTACCGGGTTTGCCCTATTGAGCACCTACAGACTTGCCCAGCTGGGCATTGATCAATCAAAGATGGAGATCGAACTGGAAAAACTTGACCTTGCCCTCAAAGCAAAACAGGCCTACTTTGAGATCTTGACGGCAGACAAGGCCCTGGAGTCATTTAAGAATGCGGAAGAGGCATTGGCTTCCCACGTCAAGGTAGCGCGCAGTTTTTATGAGGTGGGGATGATCCCCATAAACGATCTCCTGGAGTCAGAGGTGGAGCTGGGGAATGCCCAGCACGATGTGATAAAGGCCCAAAATGCCACCCAGTTGGCCCGTTCAGCTTTTAATACCGTCTTATCCAGGCCTGTTAATGCCAAGGTAGAGGTGGAGGATATCTTGGTTACCGAACCGGAGAAGGGAAGCTTTCAGGAGTATCTGCAAAAGGCACTCAAGGACCGGCCGGAGATGAAACTTATTGAAATCAATATCCTTCAATCAGACCAAAAGATCAGGCTGGCACAAAGTAAGCTCTACCCCGAAGTCGTGCTGACATTTGATTACATAAAGGAGGGGGACACGCCCAGTGTGTCAGGCAGCGACGTTCATAAAGCGGACGAGTGGCAGGCTAGTGCTGCTTTGTCATGGACCTTTTGGGAGTGGGGTAAGACCTATTATGCGGTAAAAGAGCAAGACAGCCTCAAGAAAGAACTGATAAAGACCAAGATGGCCTTAGGGGATCAGATACAACTTCAAATTAAGGATGCGGTCTTGGCTCTAGAAGAAGCAAGGAAAAACATCCCAATCACACAGAAGGCCGTCGAACAGGGTGAAGAGAATCTAAGGGTAAGCCAGGAACGTTACAAGGCCCAGGTGAGCACCTCCACTGAAATCCTCGACGCCCAGAGATACCTGACAACGGCCAGGGTAAATAATTTTAACGCGTACTATAACTACCACTTGGCCAGGGCCAGACTCCTGAGAGCCATGGGGGCATATTGATTCCATGTTGCAGGCTGTCTCCCGGTTTTCGATCACAGGCCGCTCCAGTGGATTGAATCACCTTTCACCCGACCGGACGAGCCATACGGCTTCCTGCTCTTATAGGGTTTAGGCCCTGTGGGTTAAAGGCCCGCCATTATGACCTGGAGCCCGAAATCAGGGCTTGGCGGCGTATCTTCAAAGCGTTCAACGTGTCACATCGGGCAACGGACGAATGACACCGGGCGAAGGTGATTCAGCTATTTCATATATTCAAAAACTTCGGTCCTAATGTCGCCCTGAGGGATATCAACATAAAGATTCTCAAAGGAGAATTTGTCTTTGTTGCTGGCAAGAGCGGGGCCGGAAAGACCACCCTGCTGAGACTGATCTTTGGCGCTGAAAAGCCCACCAGCGGTCAGATACTGATCAATTCGATCAACCTCAATCGCATCAGTCGTTCAAAACTTGATCTGTTGCGTCGAAAGATCGGCTTTGTTTTTCAGGATTTTAAGTTGTTGCCAAAGAAGACGGTCTTTGAGAATGTGGCACTGGCCCTGGAGGTAACAGGCGAAAGGGGTTCATTTGTCAAAAAAAAGACGCACCAGTCGCTGAGACTGGTAAATCTCGTCGAAAAAGAGAAGGCATATCCCCTTTCATTGTCGGGGGGTGAACAGCAAAGGGTGGCCATTGCCAGGGCGATTGTCAAAGATCCCCTGATCCTGCTTGCCGACGAACCAACGGGCAACCTTGATCCGGAACTCACGATAGATATCATTGCCCTCTTTAAAGACATCCACCTCAAGGGCACAACCGTCGTTGTGGCCACCCACAGCCCTAAACTTTTCCAGGACTCAGGCCAAAGGGCAATTGTCTTAGAACGGGGAAAGATTGTCGGAGAGTGATGAGATTAAGACTGTGGCCCTATTTTCTGAAACAGGCACTGATCAATATCATGGAGAATCGGCTTGTCCATGTCATCGGTCTGGGCACGATGCTGGTCTCAGTATTGATCTTTGGCATGTTCCTGCTTCTCTTTATAAACCTTAGTACCTGGGTTCAGGGATGGGGGCAATCCCTGTCGATGTCGGTCTATCTTGAAGATGGGATAAGCGAAGCCAAGAGAGACATGATCGCCTCCTGGATAGAAAGTCTGCCGACGGCCGAGATTAACCGCCTCATTACCAAGGAAAGCGCGCTGGAGGAATTGCGGCGGGTTCTGGGGGCCCAGGCACGACTCCTTGACGGCCTCTCAACCAATCCCCTTCCTGCCTCCCTTGAGGTGGTCTTTGAGAAGAGACAAACGCAGAGGATCGATCCTGAGAGGATAAAAAAAGAACTGGAAAAGATGGAAGGTGTGGAAGAGGTCCAGTACAGCGAGGACTGGCTAAAGCAGTTTCGGGGACTCATGAGTCTGATAAGGATAGCCGGACTTATCATCGGGGGGCTCCTGTGTATAGGTATCCTCTTTATCGTGACCAATACGATAAGGCTTGCCATCTATTCGCGGAAGGAAGAAATTGAAATCTTAAAGCTGGTCGGCGCCACCGATTGGTTTATCAAGATACCTTTTCTGTTGGAAGGGGCGATCCAGGGGGTATTGAGCGCACTCCTGGCCCTCTTTATCCTCTTTTCAGGATATCACCTGTTATTAGCAAAAAAGATCCATTTCACCGGTCTGGGCGTCTTTGATTTTGTCTTTTTGCCATGGGAATATGCCCTTCTAATTTTATTGGCAAGCGTCGCCCTCGGTCTAGTGGGAAGCCTCTTGGCAGTGAGACGTTTCTTCTATATATAGGAAGAAATGGCCTTTTCATTATCAAAAATCTCTGTTTCTTCGGCCATCATGCTCTTATGCGTCATCGCAGCACACCCTGAGGGCCTTTCTGATCCAGGATCTCAAGAGAAACAGAAGCAAATAGAGAAGATCGAATCCCAGCTTTCAGGCCAGAGGGACAAACTCAGAGAGGTCTACTCCCAGGAAAAGGACCTGCTGGCAGCACTCGGTGTGCTGGAAAAGGATGTGGAGGAAAAAACACGCTCCATAGAGGAGCTAAAGAAAAAGATCCGCTTTGCGGATAATGAAATCATCGGGCTTCAGAAAAAATTGAAAGAGGCTCAAAGGGAATCAAAGGATGCCGAGGCCAGGTTGGCAAACAGGTTGCTTGCCCTGTACAAATACGCAAGGAAAGGATATATTAGGCTTATTATGGATGTCCGGGATATGGATCAATTCTGGCGGAGGATAAAATACCTCAAGGCCATTATCAGGGAAGATCGCAGAGAGTTGACGAGGCTGGCGGAAGCGGTCCGCACACGACAAGAAGAGGTTTCACAGACAAAGAAGGCTGTGCTGCACAAGAAAGACATGATAGACGAAGAAAAACGCCGATTATCTTCTTTGAAGAAGGAGCTTGAAAAAGAGGCAATTCGCCTGATGAAAGTCCATAAGGAGAAGGAATTTTATGAGACCGCCGTGAGAGAACTCCAGCTTGCGGCCAAGGACCTGAGGCAGGCCCTCTCAAGTCTGGAAAAAAATGAGCGGCATAGCGCGCTCCCGGCCTCAAGCTTCGAGGCAGCCATGGGCAAGCTTCCCCTTCCCCTTGGAGGGGAGATAATCAGGGGTTCCGCATCCCTTGCCCCTTCAAGACACAATCGGCATGAGGGGATCTTTATCAGAGGGTCTTCAGACCCAAGTGTAAGGGCCGTTTTTCCAGGAAGGGTCGATTTCTCCGGAAAACTCACGGGCTACGGAGAAATCATCATAATAAACCACGGTTCGCGTTTTTTTACCATATCGGCACTTCTCAGGCAAAGGGACAAGAAAGAGGGGGATAAGGTAACCGGCGGGGAGGTTATCGGTCTTGCAGGGGGCAACGGATCTCCAGGGGGAAGAATACTCTATTTTGAGATCAGAAGGGGAGGGAAAAACCTTGATCCCTTAAAGTGGTTAAAGGTTAGGTAGATCGTCTGGGGCCAAGCAATGAGGTATCCAGCCCAATTGATATCATGGCCTGCTTTGATTATCTTATTTCTACGGGGGGCTATCCGGATTGCTACCAAAGAACCTTACCGGTCCGGAGAAGCCATTGGGCCCTCTTTGATTTATTGATCGACCAAGGATCTGATGAGGCGCAGGCCTTGACAATCGGCTGCGCTCATCAGGGGCCGGCATTGTTCCGGTGATGGTTGTTAAATGGGAAACTGATTTGAGGAGCAAAAAATGGGAGTTTACAAAAAAAGGTTTGCAATGAGTGTTGTTTTGATCTCCATCTTTGTGGCCAGCGCGCTATTTCTTAACGGAAGCGGCCGTGAAGTCAAGGCAGATACCAAGGATGTATACAAAAACCTAGAGGTATTTACCGAGGTCCTGAGGCAGATAGAAAAGAACTATGTCGAGCCCCAGGATCCCCAGAAGCTCATTTACGGGGCCATCAAAGGGATGGTACAAAACCTTGACCCACACTCTTCTTTCCTGACAAAAGAGGAACACCAGGATCTGATGATGGAGACCAAGGGGAGTTTTTCAGGGATCGGTATCGAAATAACAGTCAAGGACAATGTCCTTACCGTGGTCTCCCCGATTGAAGGCACCCCGGCCTATAAAGCAGGAATCAAGGCCGGGGACAGGATAATCAAGGTGGAGGGCAAGTCCACAAAGGATATGACCCTGCTCGACGCGGTCAAAAAGATCAGAGGGCCCAAGGGCACCGAGGTCAAATTGACCATTGCGCGCAAAGGGGTCAAGGAGCCCTTGAATTTTTCCATCACCAGGGATGTTATCCCGCTTATAAGCGTGAGACATTACTTACTGACCCCAGAGATCGGATATGTCCGGATCTCCAATTTTCAAAGCAAGACCGCAGAGGATCTTTCAAAGGCCCTCGAAGAGCTGAATAAGGACGGGAAATTAAAGGGTCTGATTATCGATTTGAGAAATAATCCGGGCGGGCTCTTATCTCAGGCAATAGACGTGTCAGAGATCTTCCTGGACTCCGGCGTTATTGTCAGCACCAAGGGAAGGAACAGCTCCCAGAACATAATGGCCAAGGCCCATAAAAACAAAAAGCAAAGCGACTACCCGATCATCGTTTTGGTCAACGGGGGAAGTGCCAGTGCAGCGGAAATCGTGGCCGGGGCACTTCAGGATAACAAGAGGGCCATTATCCTGGGTACCCGGACATTCGGAAAGGGATCTGTTCAGACGATCTTGCCTTTGTCAGATGGCTCAGGACTTCGCCTGACCACCTCTCTCTACTATACCCCAAGTGGGAAATCTATACAGCTCAGCGGTATCAGCCCCGACATAGAGCTGGAATATGTCGCACCCCGCAAGAGTGACCAGAAGGATAGTCACCGTTTTATGAGGGAAGAGGATCTGGAGGGCCATATGCCCAACGCAAAGCAAAAAGAGGCTAAAGAGCCCTCTCAAGATACCCGGGAGACCGAAAAGGATATCGAAGCGAAGATGCTCGTTGAAAAGGATAACCAGGTGCGGCATGCCCTGGAGTTACTCCAGACCTGGGGCATTTTCTCAAAGATAAAGGGGGGGTCCTGATCCCTCATCATACAAATGGACGATGAATGACAATCAACAAACGGTCGTTTCTTCCAATCCAAATAGAAAGACCTGCTCCTGCGTCAGACGACACAAACACATGCGGTTTTTGGTTGAAATAAGATAGGGGGCTAATTTGGAAGTTCCATTACTTGATCTGAAGGAACAATATAAGGATATCCAGGAAGAGGTCTTGTTGGCCGCAAAGGAGGTTTTTGATTCCCAGCGGTATATCCTTGGACCAAAGGTGGAAGAACTGGAACAGAGGATGGCCGATTATTGTCAATCCGGCTATGCCGTCGGCGTATCCTCGGGGACCGATGCCCTGCTGGTCTCCCTGATGACGGCGGAGGTTGGGCCCGGAGACCTTGTAATAACAACCCCATACACCTTTTTTGCCACTGTTGGCGTCATAGCGAGGGTGGGTGCCAGACCGCTGTTTGTCGATATAGATCAGAGAACGTACAATCTGGATCCCGACGCCCTCGATCGGGCTCTTTCTCGTATGGGTGCTGAAAAGAGGTCAAAGGTCAAGGCCATCATACCGGTTCACCTGTATGGCCAGTGTGCGGATATGAAACCTATCCTGACCTTGGCAGAGGCCAACGGCCTAATTGTCATTGAGGATGCGGCCCAGGCCATTGGGGCTGAGTATGACTTTGCCAATAGTGCCCCGGCCAGGAGGGCGGGATCCATGGGCCACTATGGATGTTTTTCCTTTTATCCGACAAAAAATCTGGGGGCCTTTGGTGAAGCGGGGATGGTGACCACCAATGACGAGGGGGTCTATAAAAAGCTGAAAACATTCCGTAATCACGGGGACGAGAAAAGATACATCCACAGCTGCGTCGGGGGGAATTTCAGGCTCGATGCCCTCCAGGCTGCCATATTGATTGTGAAACTCAAATATCTGGATGCATGGACAAAAAAAAGAAGAGAAAATGCAAGCCTCTATTGCAAACTATTCGGGGAGCAAGGTCTGGAATGGATCTCGGTTCCGGAAGAGGTAGAAAAAAGACATGTTTACAATCAGTTCGTGATCAAAGTCATTGACAGGAGGGACGAACTCAAGAGATATCTGGCCGCAAAAGGGGTTGGTTGCGAAGTCTTTTATCCTCTACCGCTTCACATGCAGCAATGTTTTAAACACCTCGGGTACAAGAGAGAAGATTTTCCTGTCTCTGTGGAAGCGGCCGAAAAGACCTTGGCGCTCCCGATTTACCCTGAACTGAGCCGGGAGAAAATCCATTATATTGTTGATATAATAAAGAAATTCACGGGAAAAAGGTAAGGGAACAAATATTTTTGTGAGAGACAAATAAAATAGCTTGACTTCTTATTCGGGTTTAGATAAAAAGATATTCTTTCGCATTTCTGGGCAAACAAATATCTTGACAGGAACACCCGGATGCCTTAAGATTTATGTTAGGGCTTGCTCTTTGAAAACTAAATAGTGACGCAGCGTAGGCCTCTGAGAAAGAAAATGGGTTTACGCCCTATTTGAGTTTAAGTGGAGAGTTTGATCCTGGCTCAGAACAAACGCTGGCGGCGTGCCTAACACATGCAAGTCGAACGAGAAACTCCGAGCTTGCTTGGAGGAGTAAAGTGGCGCACGGGTGAGTAACGCGTGGGTAACCTGCCCTTGAATTCGGGATAACCCCGTGAAAACGGGACTAATACCGAATATTGTCCCGGGGGCTGTGGCCATCGGGATGAAAGGTGACCTATCCATGGAAGTTGCCGTTCAAGGAGGGGCCCGCGTGCCATTAGCTTGTTGGTGGGGTAATGGCCTACCAAGGCGACGATGGTTAGCTGGTCTGAGAGGATGATCAGCCACACTGGAACTGAAACACGGTCCAGACTCCTACGGGAGGCAGCAGTGAGG
>CAZXCQ010000191.1:0-12338 GCA_964639275.1 uncultured Desulfobacteraceae bacterium
ATTTCGAGACCTGAAGGGAGCCTATACCGGTAGCGGGTATGCTCGGGTTTTGAGCAGATTGATCCGAACTACATCGGTTGACGTCCACACTGAGGCCACGGTTCTGCGCATTATTCCCGGGGTATCCGGCAAGGGACACGTTCTGGAAGTGCTGTCACCCTCTGGCTTGAACGGTTATGAATGCCGGCACCTTTTGCTTGCCACGGGGTGCTTTGAGACGTCGCGACCCGCAAGACTTATTCCGGGAACACGCCCGGCAGGGATCCTGACCACGGGCGCCCTTCTGCAACTGGTCAATGACCATGGGGCCAAACCAGGTGAGCGGGCCCTTATCATCGGGAGCGAACACGTCGCTCTCGAGGCCATTCTGACATTGAGGCGGGGGGGAACTTCCATTGTTGGGTTAGTGGAGCCTGGCGTCGAAGTGCAGACCTATCGGCCTATTGCAAAGGGGGCCAGCGCCATGCTGGGTTTCCCGATTTTCGAGGACACGACGATAGCAAGGATTGTGGGGGATAAACGGGTGGAAGGTGTTGAATTGGTTAAAAAGGAAAAAGGAAATCTTTTTGTGGACTGTGACACAGTGATCATCACAGGGAGATTCCGGGCCTATGCGCCTTTGCTTGATGAAACCCCAATCGAACAGGATCCCTTTACCTTTGGACCCGTCGTTGACACGCGCCTGATGACCTCCGTTCCCAACATACTTGCCGCGGGAAACATCTTGCGAGGCGCTGAAATGCACGACCTTTGTGCCCTTGAGGGTAGACAGGCAGCGCACACGATCTTAGAGACGGTTTCCGTGTGTGAGCCCGAGCCGCCAAAATGCATCCGCATCGCAGGTGAATATCCTATCCGCCATGTGGTTCCCCAGAGAATTATCAAATCCCAAATAAAGCGCCGCCACCTTCCCTGGCTCCATCCGGCGGTTACGCTTCAGACAGCTTATACCCTTAGAAAGCCCGTGATCGAAGCCTGGTCCAACGGAGGGCGCATCTGGCATCGCTCCTTTGGGCGCCTTATGGGAAATACAAGGGTTGTCCTGCCTCTGCACGACTTCGCCTGGGACAAGGTGGATTCAGATGAAGGGATCACGATGTCCGTCAGGGGCAGGCCTCCTTTCAGCCCTCTGTGAGATCCTCCCTGACTTCAATCCCCCCTGTCTGACTCGGCGCGAGCGGCTGGAAGGTTCGTCTCGCCAGCGGCAGTCCTCCAAGCCGTCGATGGTCCTGCCCGGGAGATCCTCGATGCCGGTGCCGAAGCGTTCATTCAGAAACCCTTTTCAATCTCGACATTATATGTCAGTCTTCACTAAATCGGATCGGCCAGAACGTAGGAAGGTGTTTGTATCTTGAACTAAATTCTTTCCAAAAGAAGTAAGGAAAAAGCTTTAAATATCCCACGCGCATCAAATAAGCACCGGGGGTAAGGGATTCCTTTCCCGGGGTTTCCGTTTTTCATCTTTCCCCGAACCTCGACCTTCTCCAACCTCATGCACCGGGTCTGGTTCCTGGTCTCTTTTGCTGCTGAAAACATGGCACCAGAGGACCAGGCAAGTTTTTCGACCCTGCCAGACCAGGAGGTTTTCAGAGATGATGCCCAAGGTGTCCTTCAGCATCGAGGATATGCGGGATAGCTTAGATAATTATATCTATTGCTTTCTTTCAATATACAAGACCAAAAGCATAAACGTTCAGCGTAACATCTCAACAGTTAGGGGGAAGACACCTGGATTCCGGCTCCCGGATCTGGGTCCGGGACATGCTTCGCCGGAATGACCTAAAGAGGACATTCTCGACTTTTTACGCGACCATCAGTTTTGAAAAAGGCAAAATTGTTACCAAAGGTCAAGTGGGCGTCAGCTTTTTGATCGACTGGAGGAGGTCATCCGGCGAGAAGGGTTTTTCAAGGCCGTCCTAAGGATGCACGGCAGGTTGGATCTGACCTCTCTTGCCGCTCGAATCAGCTCCAGCCCGTTCATGCCCGGCATCTTCAGGTCGGTGATCATGAGATCAACTGGGTGGGGCGCGCTGGGACTCCCCGCATCATCATCCACGACCAGAATATCCACTTACACCCCTCCGCTAGCGCCACACCTTTCCCCTGCGTATCAATTTCGCTTTCGTCAAATCTGGAACTGAAACAGGGGAATGAGGGTTGGGAATCCCCATTGCCCGGGTTTCAAAAAGCTAAAATGTTACTCCCCTGCCTATTGAGATGTCACTATTACGCCTAAGTAATATTGTTTCGCTTTTGCACTAGGCGTGCCAGGGAAACGCTCGCTTGGGGTGCAGTCTTGATTGACTATAAAATACGGTGGGTTATACCCAGAGGGAAAAGAAAGGACAGGAATCACCAACCACCAGTAGAACTGGCGGTATGAGGAAGGCTCCTGACAGGATTGACCCCGGTACCATCTTCCGGAGCTACGGCGCGTGCAGGATTTTATGGACCTTTTCTGTGTTTGGCCTAAGAAAGCTTTTGCAAACCGAAGAATATCGAACAAGGAATATCGAATATTGAAGTAAGATCGGCTCTTAAGAAGTCCTGATAGCCCATTCTCGTCATTCCGGCCCCGTATAAAGATACGGGATAAACTGCCCAAAAAAATATCCCCTGTATCAAGTGTGAGCAAGGACAAGCAGTAAGGTAGAGAGGCATGGAGGCGGTCAGATTGCAGCAGGCTTTTGTTCGCCATCGCCAAAGACGATTTCCCCTATCTTGTTCAAGCCATCGATCCCCCTGACTTCGTTTGGAAATAGCGGCACACTTGTGATGGTGCGGGTGGGAAATCTTGAGACAATCTCCTTGATGTATCCCTCCTGCTCCGCCCTCTTGGAGAAGCAGAAAATACAATCGGTCTCGGGCACCACCATGTTGATGACAACACCCCCACCGGGAATGTGTGCCTTCTCCAGGGCACCGCTAAGCCGCTCCAGCTCATGCAGACCCATGGCCTCGGGGATCGTGACCGCAAAAAAGGCGGTTCTTTGAGGGTCCCCCAGGGTCTCCTGAATCCTTCTGACATTCTTGGACATGGCCAGGGCCTTTTCTGCAGCCCCGGTCAGTCTGACGAGGCCCCTGTACTTTAGCAGCAATCTGAAAAAGGCATTCAACCATTCCCTGACCATATCCGGCAGCTCCAAAAACCTGAGGAGGTGGCCGGTTGGCGACATATCCAGGACAAAGATATCAAACTCCCCTTTCTCCCTCAGCCCCATGATCCTGTCCAGGGCCATAATCTCGTCAAGCCCGGGGGGCGCCAGGGTCAGCAGTTCAGACATGACCTCACGGTCGAATTTGATGTCGATCTTGTTACTCAGAAACCTGTCAAATATCCCCGTGATGTTCTTTTTGAACTCCTCTCTGAACTCATCAAAAAGCCTGTCGGAATCTATCTCCAATGCAAAGAGATTGGTTCGGAAGGCAGAATGCTGAGTGCGGAAAGCAGATTCTTTTCTCCCGAACGCTCCATTCGGCTTACCTTCCTTTTCTCTGTTCACTCCCCACTGCCCACTGCCCACTGAAATGGCTGTTATCTTATCTCCGATTGGTTGACCAAATGCATCCGAGAGTGAATGCGCCGGGTCCGTTGAAAAGAGAAGAATCCTCTTCTGAGGGTTCGCTCTGGCCAGGTGGAGCGCAGCGGCCGAGGCAAGGGTGGTCTTCCCAACCCCACCCTTTCCGCCAAAAAGGATAAATTCCAGGCCCGGGTTGAGGGCCAGACAGACCCGCGGCCTTTTATCCCCGTGGGCAAATCCCGGGGCTTGTGTTGATCGAGGGAAACCCAACAAATAATCCGCCAGCCCGATCAGCCCTTCCACACCGCGGATCTCGCGGGGAAACACCGGCACCCTGATCAGATCGTACCCTGAAAAGGATTCCTCAATCTGGGCCAGGGTCTGCGTTTGGTCCTCTTTTCTTGAAACGCAAAAGACACAACCATCCCCTTCTGCCACCCGATTTACAATCATCTCCTTAACCGGAATGTTCATCTTTTCAAGCGATCTCATCAACCTCCTTGTTTCACAAACACCCATGGGCTCGGGAATAGTGATTGTTATAAATCGGGTCGCCTCCTCGTTGGTGAGGAGCCTTCTGACTCTATCGATGTCAGAGGATAGCCTGTCGAGAAAGAGATCGCATTCATCCTTTTTGTACTTGCGGCCTGAAAAATGGGTCGTCAGATATCGGTATTTGTGCTGCATGAGGTCCATGACCTCAAGCCATTTCTGCATCTGCTCCGGCAAGGCCAGCATCCGGAGGGTGTGTCCGGTGGGGGCCGTATCCAGCACCACGACCTGGTACTTGCCGTTTCTTAACAGGTTGGCCATTTCAATGATGGCCATGACTTCATCCATCCCGGGTAGAGAGAGATCAAAGAATTCTGAGATGTCCTCTTTGTCAAAATAGGTCCCCCGGTCTGCGAGTTTTTTTATTATCGCATTGTTCTTTTGCTTGAACGCTTCCAGCAATCTCCTTGCGTCCAATTCCCGTGCGAAGAGATTGGCTACGATTGCGGATCGCGGATCGCGGATCGCGGAATGCTTTTCGTCACCGCTGACCTTGGTCCTTGGTCCTTGGACGCTAGACATCGGACTTTGGACCTTGGACTTCGAACGGTATTCAATCGGTGTTATTTTGTCCCCTATCTCAATCCCGAAACTGTCAGAGAGCGAATGCGCCGGATCGGTTGATATCACCAGCACCTTTTTGTCTTTGGGGTAGGATCGGGCCAAATGAAGGGCGGTAGCGGCGGCCATGGTGGTCTTACCCACCCCGCCTTTTCCGCCAAAGAGGATCAATTTAAGATCTGTGTCTCGTAGGAATTCAGGTAGGGGTTTGTCATGGGTCATTGGATGCTGGTTATTCGTTATTCGTTATTGGTTATTCGTTATTGGTTATTCGTTACTCGTTACTGGTCGGAGCGTAGCGGCCCCCGGCTCGGAGAGAGATCCCGTCTGATCGTCCCTGTCTTGGGCAGCCGAATCTCAAGAAAATTATTCTTGAGGGATATCTGATGACGGTCAAGGGTTACCGCAGTGGGCAGCCTGACTCTCTCTCTCAATGAGGCCCCAAGCTTGTGGGATCTGACCGTAAGTTGATCATCCTCCAGGTCCAGCCGGATATCCGACTTCTTTACCCCTCTCACCTCCATGATAACGTGGATATGGGCGCCTTCGTCAAAAATGTCGAGTATCCGCCGGTCATTCGGCACACACCTCTCCCGCTCTCCAACCAGCCACCAGCTAAACAGGACCGGCTCACCCCTTTCCGGGTCTGGTTTTGATCTCTCAAAAGACAAAATCGGACACCCGACTATCTTTTCGCCGACCGGATTTATGGTCTCTTTGATCAGAAGCAGCACATGCATGTGGCTCCGGGCATCAATCAGGTCGGCCAGTTCGTTGATCCTGGCATGCCGCTTTTCCCACAGATACCAGAGGATGTCCCGGCCATCCGAATCGAGCTGGGCTGAAATCGTCTGGATTACATTTTCGTCAATTTTGAGGAGGGAGAGCCGGAAGATATTCTCCTTCCACTCCCCCAGCCGGTTTACAATCAAAAGCACCTCGCCTTTTCTGAGGCCATCTCGGGAATCATATGAGACCCCCAGGTAGTCCCTTTGTTTTAGCACGTAGTATTCCCTTCCCACGCGCAGATTCCTGATGTCACCAAGAGACACCCCAAGGCGGATTTTCGGTGCCTGGTAGAAAATAAGCCTCTGGTCTGTGAGAAATACCTGGACCGGTCTCCACCCGGGGCGGTTCCTCATACGATACCCACCCTGGTCTCTTAGGATGACCTCCTCACCCTGCCAGAACTCTGGGAGGCTGTTACCCATGGGAGGCATGCTGCTTCTCGGCGGTCTGAACATCCTGATTCTTTTGTTGGTCATTGGTCATTAGTCATTGGTCATTAGTCATTGGTCATTCTTCATTGGTCTCTCGTGGTTCGTGATTCGTTTCTGTCCACTGCCCACTGCCTTCTGCCCTCCGCCCACTGTCAAATCCTCTCCAATAGTCTCCTGAGCTGTTTGGTCTCCTCCCTTATAACCTTGATCTCCCCCCCTGCCAGGGCCTCTTTCAGGTCATGCAGAGATTCTTCGATCTGACGTCGACGGGATTGCGACAGTTTTCCCTGTTCCGCTTTCATCACCAACTCCGCTGCGCGGATCATGCTGTCCGCCCGGATAGTGATCTCCACCTCACCGCGTCTCTTGAGATCTTCTTCAGCATGGGCCTTTGCCTCTCTGACCGTCTGCGCCGCCTCTTCATCTGACAGGAGATGCGATGCCTCAACCTCTATGCGGGTCTTTTCCGATGTAAAAAGTTCCTCGGCAGTGACCTTCACGATTCCGTTTACGTCTATCTGAAAGGTGACCTCCACCTGTGCCCTTCCCCTGGAAAACGGCGGGATGCCGGTCAACTGAAATCGGCCCAGACTGATGTTGTCTATGGCCATCTCCCGCTCACCCTGCAGGACGTGTATGTCCATGACGGTTTGATTGTCCTCTGCATTGGTGAATATCTGACTTGCTGAGGTGGGGATCGTGGCGTTGCGATGGATGATCCTGGCAAAAAGCCCCCCCTCGGTTTCGATCCCCAATGAAAGCGGGGTCACGTCCACCAGGACCACATCGTGGATTTCCCCCATCAAGACCCCCGCCTGTACCGCTGCCCCAATTGCCACCACCTCATCCGGGTTGATCTTGATATATGGCTCTTTATGAAAGGTCTGTTCCACCAGCCGTCTCACCGCCGGCATCCGCGTGGAGCCGCCCACCAACACCACCCGATCGATCTCTTCCAGAGCCAGTTTGGCATCGGAAAGGGCCTGCCGTGTGGGCGCCAGGAGTCTTTCCCTTAGATCCAGAGTGATCTCTTCAAAGGCCTGACGATCGATTGAGACCTCCAGGTGTTTTGGCCTGCCCCCATCGGTCTTGGCAGCAGGCAGCGAGATCTTGGTGTTGAATCGGTATGAAAGCTCCCTCTTGGCCTTTTCGCAGGCCTCCCTCAGAGACTGGCACGCCACCGGGTCGGATCTCATGTCCATTCCTTGTCTTTTCACCAATTTCTCTGCGAAATAATCAACCAGCCTTTCATCCCAGTCATCCCCGCCCAGCCTGGTACTTCCATTGACCGCTTTGACGTGAAAGAGGCCATCGCCAAGTTCCAATATGGAGACGTCGAAGGTGCCCCCGCCCAGATCCCACACCAGGATGGTCTGGACATCTTCACGGTCCAATCCATAGGCCAGAGACGCGGCCGTGGGCTCGTTGATTATCCTCATCACATCAAACCCGGCCATGATACCGGCCTCCCTGGTCGCCCGACGCTGCCCGTCATTGAAATAGGCCGGGACAGTAATCACCGCCTTTTCGACCCGCTGACCCAAATAGCGCTCCGCATCTGTCTTGATCTTACGCAGAACAAAGGATGATATCTCCTGGGGGGAGTAGCTCTTGCCATTGAGGGAGACCCGGTAGTCGGTACCCATTTGCCTCTTTATGGACCTGACCGTCCTCTCGGGACTGGCAGCGGTCTGTCTCTTGGCCACCGAGCCCACCAGCCTGTGTCCCTGCGGGGTTTCCGCAAAGACGGATGGGGTCAGATTCTCGCCTTCGGCATTTGGTATCACCCTTGCGCGACCGTCTTCCACAACAGCCGCCACCGAATAGGTGGTCCCCAGGTCTATTCCAATTGCCTTATCCATTGGCTATCTGGCCTTTGTTTTGAAACTGCCCTATGATTTCCAGCACCTTTTCTTGCGTAAACGGTTTGTCAATAAAACCGCAAACCCCCTTATCCTCCGCTTCTTCCCTTTTTTCTTCGCTGCCGTATGCGGAAATTATGACGATCATTGACTGGGGTGTTGCCTCTTTGATCACGGGAAGAACATCCATCCCATCGCCGTCAGGCAACTTCAAATCCAAAAACACCAAATCGGGCATCTCCTTTAGACGGGCGATCCCTTCTCTGATGGTATTGGCAGACGATACATTATACCCTTTGCCTTTTAACAGATTGGATAAAAGCCAGCACAGGTCCTGTTCGTCATCCAGTACCAAGATATTCTTTATCTGCTTTCTCGGGAGCACTACCCGCTTTATCTCCGCCTTTTTTCTTTCTAAACGTTCTTGTTCATACTTTTCAAAATAGGGTATGAGTTCTTCAAGTTCCTCGGGTTTGCGCCAGCCCGAAAGACCACTTCTCCAGACAAGTGCCTCGTCTCGTTTGATAATACCCTTTAGAATCCAGCTTCTTAGCCTGGAGTGATAGATCAGCCTGTATGTATCCGCCCCTCTTCTCACATCGTATTTTAGTTCTTGCATGAGCTTTCCTCTTGTATCTACTTTACGGGCAAAGAGATTGTAAAGACGGTACCCTTTTTCCGCACGCTTTCTACACTGATTGTTCCACCGTGACTGACAACAATTCCGTAGGTCATTGATAGCCCGAGACCTATTCCCGATGCCTTGGTGCTAAAGAACGGATCAAATATCCGAATAATATCTTCTTCTGGGATGCCTTGCCCGGTATCTTTGACCTTTACAACAAAAAATCCCCCTTCAAAGTCGGTACTGATTGTCATGGTTCCACCTTTGGGCATGGCTTCAATGCCGTTGATCATCACGTTTGAAAATACCCGGTTGATCTGTTCCTTATCGACATTTATTATTGAAAGTGTTGACTTAAATCTCTTTTTTACCTGTATCTGTTGTGTCGCAAGCTTGCTCCTTAGCGAATCCAAAACGCTTTCTATGTCTTCATGCATGTCATAAGGACGGATATTCAGCTCTGGCGGCCGGGCGCAGTTGAGGAGTTCGGTGATCAAAAAGTTGATCCTATCTGTATTTCTGATAATGACCTCAACGTGTTTGGCCCAGGGGCTATCTTTGCTAAAGGCATCTCCAAGCTGCTGGACCGCCATTGACACGTTGCCCAGTGGATTTCTTATCTCATGGGCTATACTGGCGGCTATTCTACCGGTAAACGCAAGCCTTTCCGATAGAACCGATTCTCTCTCTTGAGTACTAACTTCTCTACTAGGACCTTCACCGCTTACCCTGGCTAACGACATCTCCCCCCTCCTTGACCTCTTTGGACCACTAACCACAATGGCCAGTGGTCAGTGGTTAGTGGTCAGCGACCGGTGATCATCTCTTGAGTTTAGTGATCAAAGTGAAAATCATTTTCCTCAATTCAATTATCTTTGCCATATACAAATTATTAGCATCAGAATCTATATAGCCAAGTCCGTAGGCAATTATCAGTTGGGTATCTAACTCGGCCAGTGACCCGAGTGCGATATACAAAAACTGCCTGAATTCACCCGTATGCTGACGAGATTGTCCTTCCTCGATATTAGAAGGAACAGAAACTGCGGATCTCTTGATTTGATCTGATAAGGCGTAGAGTTCTTCTCTAGGAAAGCTCTTGACAACTTGATAAACGTCAACCACCAGGTCGATCGCCTTTTGCCAAATTACAAGGTCTTTGTATGATTTTGTTTCGCTGCTCATGTGGCTCCTTTCCATCGACTGTGCACTGACCACTAACCACTGACCACTAATCACTGACCACTATCTTGGGGCTCACCCACCCGCATCTGGTGCATCCCTCCTCCAGCAAGTCCTTGATAGGACCTGATCTTCCGCACTGGGGGCAGGTCTCGATTTCATCCCCTGCCGGTGGAACACCTCGGCCGGCGATGACACTCTTTAGAACGCGATCCCACTCCGCCAGGGCGCCACCCGAAAAGGTCGCCACTTTTCTTGTCCTGTCGGCAGCGTAGACAACATCAAGGACCTTTTTGTTCTTCAGCGCACCGCCCGCCTCTCTTGTCTCCATTGCCGAGGCAGTCAGTTGTTCAATGGGCAGGTCAAGGACCGGTCTTTTCTCAAGATCATAATACCAGCACAGTCTCCTGTCGGTAAGATACAGGTGACCGGGCCGCCAGGTATTGCCCATAATCCCCTCTGCTCCCGTTAGAAACCACGTCTTTCCCCTGCAAATCACCCGCTCTCCCACTGCCAAAAACCCCGCCCCGTTCCCTTTAAAAACCGCAAGCGGCGGATCATCAACAACAAGCCCCAACCCTTTTATGCCCTTTTCGATCTCCCTTTCTAGTTGATCAACATCTGTGGCGGTCAGCCTGGCCACGCTGTTGCCTTTCAACACGAGATATAGCTCTTCTCGCCCTTCTTCGTCAGCAAAATGATCCCCTTTCTTGATGGCCAACCCCACTATTGTTGCCAGTGGAACCTCAAACAGGACCTCACCAAAATCTTCGTGGTAAAGGAGCAACCTCTCGTTGGTGACGTAGAGGTAACCATACTTCCAGGCCGTATGTATGCCGTCACTTGAATAGTATGCCCCCAGCATCTTGAGGATAATCTCTTCTCCCTGGAGAAGGGCGGTTTTTTTCTTGTCCCTGTAATCCTTCTCCCATGCCCTGGTGCGCTCGTCCCACGCCTGCATGATCCCGTATTTCAGCATGGTCTCCATCCCGGCCAGGGCCGCCCTCAGGTTGACACCGATGAGAGGAATCCCTGCGACCGAAACGATCACGTCGGCATGGATGACGAGGCCTTTGTCCAAGACCCGGTCAAGAAGATCTACCAGGGTGGCATTGCTGTTGCGTTGGGGTTGCATAGTGGTCGGTGGTCAGTGGCCAGTGATCAGTGAGATCATCTCTTGAGTTTAGTGATCAAAGTGGAAATCATTTTCCTCAATTCAATTATCTTTGCCGTGTACAAATCATTAGTGTCAGAGTCTACAAAGCCAAGTCTGTGGGCAATAATCAGTTGCGTATCTAACTCGGCCAAGGACCCGAGAGAGATATGCAAGAATTGCCTAAACTCGGCTGTATGCTGACGTGATTGGCCCTCCGCAATAAGATCAATCGCCTTTTGCCAAATCATCAGGTCCTTATATGACTTTATTTCACTGCTCATGTGACTTCTTTCTATCGACTGGGCACTGACCACTTCCCACCAATACTGGACAATGATTTGAACTGATCACTGGCCACTAACCACTGACCACTATCATACAAAAGAATACGGTGGCCAGGGCCCGGTGTATCGGACAGAAAACCCTTCCATAGAATCAATCTTTTCCAGCTCTTCCCCCAATCCCTTACTCTGATCTCCTGGGAGAAGACAGGATAGATTCATAAGCATCTGCCTGTTTTCGTCTTCTGTCTTCTTCGTCTTTTCCACCCGAAGATCATCCGCATAGGGTTTGACCTTCTGATAGAAGTCCTTGAAATAGCGATCTGCCCGTCTTTCCATCTCTTGCTTCAAGAGGCTCTCCAGTTTGTGTCTGTACAGATAGGCAGCGCCTTTTGGCTTGGACCTGATTTCCTCCTGCAGTTTCTTGACTTGCGGGCTTTCCTCAGCCCCTTTTTGCGCCATCATTCTGGAATCCCAGAAGACCTGAACCCCATACTCAGCCCTCCCCCTGACCTTTTCAATCTTTGCCTTCAGGTTATCATAATCATCTCTCAGCCAGTTCTTCATGTTCTCTTCCGGATCACCAACCGCATTCCCCTGGATGATCGTGTCAAACCCAATGGGGATCACAGTGCCAAATCTCTCCCACGCCTTGTCAACCACCTTCTGATGCCTCAACACCCATTCTTTTACAGTATCTCCATTTTGCGATTGGTAGGGGTGAACGGGGCAATCGTGGACAACCGCGCAGAGGTCTTTATAGGGAATCGTATAGACCTCATTTTGTTCGATACCGATCTTTGAGAAATCCACTCTCTCGCTCCCTTCGGCAATACAGTAGAGGTACCTTCCCATTGCCGGTTGCGGATTGCCGGGTGGGGATTGGGCATTGGGGAGGTCCGATCTTGGTTCGCCATGCACTCCTTGTATCATCTGTTCGTTTAATTGTTGTCTCCGCTCATCACCAGGGGCTTTTTCTACCATGTCTTCCAATGCCTCGGCGACTGAGTTTCGAACAGCGGCCTTCAACTCTGGCAGGAGAGACGTCTTCACTAACTCGCTCACGATCTCTTTATTCTCAGCAAGGATCTCTTTTATCTCCTGCCTTACCATTTTTTCGATCATCTCTTTCATCGTAAATCAGGGGGCAGCCTCCGGCCCAGAGGGGCCTACCCGCCCGCCTCACCTGAGCGAGGCCGGTGACGGGCAGGCGCCCCGGAGGGTGGTTAGTGGTTAGTAGCAAGTGATCGTCTCTTGGGTTTGGGGGTCAAAGTGGAAATTATTTGTACACTGACCACCGATCACTGTTCACTGTCTCTCCCTCCACTTCCCCGGATTAATTATCTTGTCCAACAGCTCGTCCACGATATTGTCCAGC
>CAZXCQ010000192.1:0-12300 GCA_964639275.1 uncultured Desulfobacteraceae bacterium
CCTTATCATCTTGAACTTGATGCCAGCTTATCAAATGCACTATCCGTTCAGAATCTATCAGGTACAGCCTGAATCCTTTGGCTTCCTTCCACTCCCCCTTACCCCTTTTACCTTTTCTGGGTGAAGGTTCAGGCCGTGTCGGCGTATGTTGGAGCTGTTGGAGCTGGGGACGTCTATGCTTTTATGCTTTAGCTTGGGGATTAGATATAACAGACAGCAATTATGCCACGGCAGGCTAGAATAGACGCCCCATGTGGAAAGGGGGACGTAATTTCTGACTAAACTTGACAGCCTGGATCAAAATGGATAAGGGCGTTCATATGCCCAGACAGATAAAGGGATTACGGAGGCAGAGTCAAGATCAGTGAGCCGTAGGAAAAAGACAAGCAAAGCGCCGGCGCTCCCTCTCTCAATTGGCGGTTGTGAAGCTGGGGTATCGTGGAGCCCAGGTGGCTCGTTTTCTTGGCGTTACCACTTCGGGCGTAGTGCGTGCCGCCGGTTGTGAGTAATTGCCAAATATTGGATGCCGTCCGTCAATTAAGAAACGACGTCCCCCTTTACGTGGTGTGACTCTCTGATATGGATCTTCATATGAGATAGATTGCGCGAGTCCTTCAGAGCTCTGTGAATGATATTCAGAAACTTATTCAGAACTCGCGCCAGGAATGAAGCCCTCTGCCCTGTCTTCTCTAAGGAAATGAATCAACGATAGATGATGGAATGAACAGATCCGACTTTTCAGGTATTTGCATGGTTGGATTCAGGACAAATTACTGTGGATTTATCCGTACTGAAGTGCCATTCCGACGGGGAAATGGAACAAAAAGACGTCACATTTTGCACAGAAACATGTGCCTGTGCACAGATTTCTGTGCATTCCTCTGGGGTGTGGGCTTGCGCAGCAGGTCTTTTTGGTGTCTCAAAAACCCCTTGACAAAGCGATCTCATTAGGTCTATGGTTAGCCCACCATTAGCGAAATCACGATTTCTTCGGGTAGAGGCATGACAAAAGCACAAACCAGCTTGATCTTCAGATCCATTGCAGAGGACAAACAGGCCCATGAGAAGATTGCGGCCCAGATCAAGCAGGCCATTTTCGAGAGAAAGATCCTGCCGGGCCAAAGGCTCCAATCCGAAAGAGAGCTCACCGAAATCTTCAATACCAGCAGGGTGACCGTGAGGGCGGCCATCCTGACGTTGAAAAACAGTGGCCTCCTCTATGTGAAAAAGGGGACCGGCGGCGGTACCTTTGTGGCCGATGATATCGGGGAGACCGAGATCTCCGGGCTCTTGAGGGATATCGTCCGCTGGAAGAAAATCAGTATCGGCCATGTGATCCAGGTAAGGGGGATTATTGAGCCGCAGGTGGCCTATCTGGCAGCCAAACACGCCACAGCAGAGGATGTGGAAGAGATATGGACCACCATCAGGGACCTGGACCGCTCTTTCAAACGGAGAGCCACCTTCCAGGCCCAGGACGAGAAATTCCACAAGGCCCTTGCAGCCGCTGCAAAAAATCCGCTCTTGAGCGTGTTTCAGGCATCCCTCATCGATCTCCTCTTCAAGTTCATCTCCACCATCAAGTGGAAAGAGGAAGACAAGGAAAATATCACCCGGCACCACAAAAAGATCGCCCAAAAGGTGGAAGCACACGATCCAAGAGGGGCCAGAGAGGCCATGATCGAGCATCTGAAGGATATGAGGGAGCGGTTTTCCGGGTATCCTGTGAAGGATGTGCTGAAGTAGGGAAGGGCGGAGGGGCTCGCGATTTTTGAGGGAAAGGAGGTGATGAGGAATCGGCCGGATCTCACTGTTGGGAGAGAAACACTTTTCCTAACCATAATCTAGAGCGTGGAGGGAGAAAATGAAAAAGTTCTTTATCGTCCTGGTGGTTTTGGTCGGCGCACTGGTGGCGTTCACGCCTGTCCATGCCAAAATCGTCCTCAAGATGGTCACCTTTCTGCCCAAAGGCGATGTCAACATGACCGCCTGGATGGCTTTTGTGGAGGACGTGAACAAGAAGTCCAAAGGGGAATTGGAGATCAAATATATCGGGGGCCCGGAGGCCATCCCTGGATTCAAGCAGTTCGAGGCCCTTCGAAACGGTGTGGTGGATATCATCTATGCCTGCGAGGCCTATTACGGACGGCAGATCACGGGTGCGGCATACACCCACCTCACCCGCCTCGATCCCACCCAGGAACGGGAAAGCGGCTATTACGACTTCAGGAAGGAGCTGCTCAAAAAGCACAACGTGTTCTATCTGGGCAGGCCTGAATACGGTGTCTGGTTTCAGGTCTTTACCAACAAGCCGGTCAAGAGCCCCAAGGAACTCAAAGGGCAGAAGATCCGCGTTTCAGCCACCTACGAGCCTTTTACCAAACGGCTGGGCGCCGTGCCGGTGACCATGCCCGGCTCAGACATCTACACCGCCCTTGAGAGGGGCACCATTGATGGTTATGCCTGGTCGGTTCTGGGAAACATCCAGATGGGATGGGTGGATGTGTGCAAGTATATCATTGAACCCAGGATCTACCAGATGAATCTGGAGGTGCTGGTCAACCTCAAGACATGGGAAAAACTCCCAAAACATCTTCAGAAGCTTCTCATGGACTGCATGATCGAAAACGAGAAGAAGTACGGTCCCATCATGGCCAAGATCGCTGAGAAGGAATACAAGCAGATGCAGGAGAAGGGGATGAAGGTCATCCAGTTCTCGCCCAAGGACACCAAGTACTATGTTGACCTGGCCTATGAGGCGGGATGGGATGAGGTTATCAAACAGAATCCGGAACTGGGTCCCAAGCTCAAGAAGATGCTGAGTCCCAAGGAATAGGGGCCTTTTTGGAGGGGTGACAGAGCCATGGGCCTTTTTGCCAAAGCAGGTCGCCTTCTGGACAAGGCCGTGGTGGGCTTCGCCTGGCTGGCCGGCCTGTTGATGATGTTTGCTCTGGTCACGGTGTGCGTGGATGTGATCATGAGATACTTCTTCAACAGGCCCAGCGGGTGGGTGCTTCAGATCAGCGAGTATATCCTGCTCTATATCCCTTTCCTGGCAGCCGCCTATGTCCTTCGGGAAGAGAGCCACATCCGGATCGATATCCTCCTGAATCATTTCGGTCAGAAGGCTCGGTCCCTCCTGAACATGGCGACATCCATCCTGGGGTCCTGCGTGCTCTTGCTTTTGACCTATTACGGCACCGTTATCACCCATGACTTCTACCAGCGGCAGGTCCCCACATTGGAGTACCTGAAAATCCCCGAATTCCTGGTGATCATGGTGATTCCCTTCGGGTGTCTGCTCTTCGCGCTTCAGTTCATTCGCCGGGCCCACAAGGCCTATCAGGGATTCAGGGGCGAGGCAGATCCCAAACCCGGAACCCAAAACCCGGAACCCTGAACCCGACTCCCTATGGAATGGTGGCTTGCACTGACTCTTTTGCTGGGAACCATGCTCATCCTGATGCTCTCCGGGATGCCCGTGGCCGTATCTTTCCTCCTGGTGGACATCATCGGGGCCCTCCTCTTTTTGGGGGGCGAGGCGGGCATTCTGCAGCTGGTCCTCAACATGAAAGAGAGCCTCACCTCTTTCAGCCTCCTCCCCGTACCGCTTTTCGTGCTCATGGGCGAAGTCATGTTTCATTCCCAACTGGGGTTCAAAGCCATCGATGTGATGGATCAGTGGATCGGAAAGATCCCGGGAAGGCTCTCCCTGCTGGCCATTACAGGGGGGGCCGTCTTTTCCACCATGAGCGGATCCACCCTGGCCACCACGGCCATCCTGGGGTCTCTGCTGGTCCCTGATATGGAGAGGCGGGGCTATCACAAGACCATGGCCATCGGCCCGGTCATGGGAAGCGGCGGGCTTTCCATGCTGATCCCCCCGAGCGCCCTGGCCATCCTCCTTGCGGCACTCAACCAGATCTCCGTGGGCGGTCTTCTGATCGCAGGGATCGTGCCGGGGCTCCTCATGGCCTTTTTCTACGGCAGTTACGTGGTGATCCGCTGCTGGCTCCAACCGCACCTGGCCCCTCCTTACCAAAAGACCCGGGTGCCGCTGTCCCAGAAGATCAGGGGGACCGTCATCCATGTCCTTCCCCTTGGGCTCATCATATTCCTGGTGATCGGCCTCATCTTCCTGGGGGTTGCCACACCGTCGGAGGCCGCGGCCCTGGGTTCCATGGGGACCGTCCTCCTGGCCGCGGCCTATGGGAGGATGAATTTCAAGATCATGAAGGCCAGTATCATCGGTACGGTCAAGATTACCTCCATGATGTTCATGATCATCGTGGGATCCATGACCTTCAGCCAGATCATGGCCTTTTCAGGGGCCAGCGCCGGCCTCATTCAGGTGGTCACCGGACTTGACCTGCCGCCTGTCATGATCCTCATCTCCATGCAGCTCCTTCTCCTCTTCCTGGGCTGCTTCATGGACAACCTCTCCATGGTGATGATTGCCATCCCCATCTTTCTCCCCATCGTGAATGCGCTCCACTTCGACACCCTCTGGTTCGCCCTGATCATCCTGGTAAACATGGAGATGGCCAACACCACCCCGCCCTTCGGGCTTCTCCTCTTTGTGATGAAGGGGGTGGCGCCCAAGGGGACCACCATGGCGGAGGTGTACAAGGCGGGAATCCCCTTTCTCATGTGTGATGCCCTGGTGATGATTCTGGTGATGATCTTCCCACAGATCGCCCTCTATCTGCCGGGTCTCATGAAGGGCTAGGGCATGCAGGAAGGATGGCTTCGCAAAGATCGCGAAGTGAAATCATTGGTTACAAAACGGTTTTTTTTGGTGCTCTTGGCGCCTTTTCGTGAAAATAGAGTCTTTACGAGTTCGTCAGGATTTGGCTTGCTGATGTGGGAGGTTCTATGGGGTTCAAGATAGGCGTTGATGTGGGCGGCACCTTTACAGACTTCCTCCTCATGGATGAGGGGGGGGCTGCGCATATATTCAAGGTGTTGTCGACCCCGGATGATCCCTCCATCGGAGTGATAGAAGGGCTTTCCCGGATGGCGGAAGAAAAGGGGGTTGGACTTCCGGCCTTTCTGAAACAGGTGGAGATCATCGTACACGGGACCACGGTCACCACCAATGCCGTCCTCACAGGCAACACGGCAAAGACCGGTCTTCTCACCACCAGGGGATTTCGGGACGCGCTCCAGATGAGAAGGGGGATCAGGGAGGAACTCTACAACAACAAGTACCTTCCGCCCAGTCCCATTGTCCCGCGATATCTCCGGGTGCCGGTGGAAGAGAGGACCGACTTTGAGGGGCGGATCATCAAGGAGATCCGACTTGAAGATGTGGAAGAGGGGGTCCGGCTTTTCACGGAAGAAGAGGTGGAGGCCGTGGCCATCTGTTTCCTCCATGCCTATGCGGACGGCCGAAACGAGCTTGAGGCAGAGAAGAAGTTGGAGCAACTCATGCCTGAAACCTATGTTTCGGTGTCCTCAAAGATCCTGCCTCAGGTTCGATTCTATGCCCGGGTGAGTACCACCGTGCTCAATGCCGCTGTGGGGCCGATTCTCAAAAAATATATCAGGAGGCTTACGGCCCGGCTCAAAGAAAACCGGTTTGGGGGGATCCTTCTGATCATGCAGTCAAACGGCGGGGTCACCCGCCCCGGAGCGGTCACGGAGCTGCCTGCAAGCACCCTCCTCTCCGGGCCTGCTGCCGCACCGGTTGCAGGGGTCGCCTATACGGCCCTTCATGCAGAGGAGGATTTCATCACCGTGGATATGGGGGGCACCAGCTTTGATGCAGCCCTCATCAAGGGGGCGCGTCCCCTGGTCACCACCGAGGGCAAGATCAACCGGCTGGCCCTGGCCCTCCCCATGATGGAGATCAACACCATCGGGGCCGGAGGCGGGAGCATCGCCTGGATCGACCAAGGGGGACTCCTCAGGATGGGGCCCAGGAGTGCCGGCGCCAAGCCGGGTCCTGTGTGCTACGGCCTCGGGGGCCGCGAACCCACCTGCAGTGATGCCAACCTGATCCTGGGTTACCTGCGCGCCGATTTTTTTGCCGGGGGCAAGATGAAGCTGGATCAGGGCGCAGCGGCCAGGGCCATCCAGGAGACCGTGGCCCGGCCACTGGGGATGGACCTCACCGAAGCCGCTTACGGCATGCATCACATCATGAACGTGAACATGGCCTCGGCGATCCGGGAGATCTCGGTTCAGAGGGGATTCGACCCGAGGGAGTTTCTCCTGGTCTGTGCCGGCGGGGCCGGTCCGATCCATGCGGCCATGATCTCCCAAGAACTGGAAATATCCCGGATCCTGATCCCCAAGGAGTCGTCCATCTTCTGCGCCGCGGGCATGCTCCTCTCAGACCTGAAACACGATTCTGTAAGGAGCTACCATGTGCCCTTTTCCCCGGAGGGGGTGGATCCGAAGCGTTTTCTCTTCCTGGTGGGAGACCTGGAGACCTGGGGCCAAAAGACCCTGAAAGGGGAGCATATCCCCCAGGCCAAGAGGGAGTTCCGGTTTTCCCTGGACCTCCGCTACGTTGGCCAGTACCACGAAGTAAACGTCCATACGGAGGCCAAAGAGCTCCAGGCCCTGGCCTTCAAAAGGATCGGGGAGCGGTTCCATGCCGAGCACAACCGGCTCTACGGTTATGATCTCAGGGAAGAGGGGACCGCGATGGAACTGGTCAATATCCGGATGACGGCCGTGGGAAGGACCGATAAACCCGCCTTTCAAAAGGAGGCATATCAGGGGAGCGATGCCGCCCGATTCCGCAAGGGGACCCGGCCGGTCTTTATTCCGTCGGACCGGCAATACGCCCAGGTGGATGTGTATGACGGAGACCGGATGGGCTACGGGAACCGGTTAAAAGGGCCTGTTATCATCGAACAGGTGAATACCACCATCTTTGTGCCGCCCCAATATGAGATCGAGTGCGACCCTTACGGCAGCTTCATCATGAGCCTGGGTTAGGGGCCGGAAAACAGAGGGAACAGCATGGAGAACAAGATCGATCGGATTTTGGCCTCGGTGCTCCAGCGGCGCTTCAAATCCATCACCGAGGAGATGGGCCTCACGCTGCTTCGGACCACCCGGTCCCCCATCCTGAACGAGGCCCGGGACTTTGTCACGGGACTCTATGACCACAAGGGGAGGATGCTGGAGCAGACCGAGTATATCCCTGTGCTGGCCTTTGCCATCCAGCCGGCCTGCGAGTACATTGTGAAATACTTTGGAGACGACATCCATCCAGGCGACGTGATCCTCCACAACGATGTGTTCACCGGCGGAAACCAGAACGCGGACGTGGCGGTCTTCAAGCCGATCTTCCACCAGGACCAACTGGTGGCCTGGGCCGCGTGCAAGGGCCATCAGGCCGATATCGGGGGGGCCGTGGCAGGGGGCTATAACCCCGAGGCAAGGGAGGTCTGGCAGGAGGCCCTGCGGATCACTCCGCTCAAGATTGTCGAGGCCGGCAGGTTCAGAAAGGATGTTTGGGATATGGTCTTTGCCAATATCCGTTACGACATCGTCCGGGAGGACATCAAGGCCGAGATGGGGGGGTGCGTTGTGGGAGAGCGGGGGGTTCAGGCCCTCATTGAAAGGTACGGTCTGGACCGGTTCAGGGACCATGTGGCCTATCTGTTCGACGTGACAGAAAGGATGGTCCGGAAGGAGATCGGCCAGATCCCTGACGGTGTGTATCACGGAGAGAGTCATGTCTATTATGACGGGGTCCATGAAGGATCCAGGATGAAGATCGATCTGGATGTGATCGTCCGGGGGGATGAGGTCACCTTTGACTACACCGGCTCCGACCCCCAGACCGAAGGTTTTGTCAATGCCCCCTATGCGGCCACGGCCTCTGCGGTCCTCCTCACCTTCCTCATGCACATCAATCCGGACATCCCCCACAATGACGGGATCCTGAGGCCCATTCATATTGTCAACCCGGAAGGGACCTTTCTGAACGCCCGGTATCCTGCGGCAACCACCTTTGGAAACAGCATCACAGGCCCCAATGCGGACGCCATCATGAAGGCCTTTTCCAAGGCCCTTCCCAAGAGGGTGACCGCGGGATGGAACCGTTTCCTGGGGTTCACCGTCACGGGCAAGGACCCGAGGAAGGAGCGATCCTATGTGGATATCCTGTTCCTGGCCCTCAAAGGGGGCTCGGGCGGAACCCATATGGCGGATGGCTATGATCATATCGGCCTCATCAATTGCGCTGGCGGGATCCTGGCCCAGGATTATGAGATGTTTGAGATCCATGATCCCCATTTCCTGATCAAGCATGAATACCTCCCTGATTCCGCAGGCCCGGGCCAGTGGCGGGGGGGACTCGGTGTGGAGACCGAGTTTGAGATCTATGGTGAGGATGTCACCGGGATCGCCTTTGGGGACGGGGTGGAGGAGGAGGCAAAGGCCTTTGGGTTTTTCGGTGGAAAGGAGGGGGTCCTCAACCGGATCGAGCTTCGCTATCCGGACGGCACCCTCCGGGTCCCCAAGTCCAAGGAGATTGTCCGCAATGTCCCGAAACACACGGTCTTTCATGGGGAGGCAGGGGGGGGCGGCGGCTATGGAGATCCATATCTACGGCCTGTGGAAAGGGTGCTTGAGGACGTAAGAAACCAGGTTGTCTCCATCCAAAGCGCAAGGGACGATTACGGGGTGGTCATAGACCCCAAGACCTTGCGGGTGGATCCCGAGGCAACCCAGGCATTGAGGGGGGAGAGGGAATGAGCCGGGTGTACGTGGACCACATGGGGATCATTGTAGAGGACCTGGAAAGGAGTCTGGCCCTTTTTGAACGCCTCTTCGGGCTGAAACCGACCACCATCAAGGAGATGGATGAGCTGGGTCTGAGGGTCGCCCATCTGAATGCGGAGAATGTCGGCATTGAGCTGATCCAGTATACAGGAGAGGGGGAGAATTTCGGCAAAAAGGTCATGGGACCGAAGCCGGGGATGAACCACTTCTCCGTGAAGGTGGAGGACGTGGCGCAGACCGTGGGCCGCTTTCAGGATGAGGGCCTCCAGGTCATGGACGGCTTTCCAAGAGAGGGAAGCCACGGCCAGGTCGCCTTTTTTGAGCCAGAGAGCACGGAACAGATCCTGCTGGAGGTTTGCGGGTAGCTTCTCATAAACTCCGGCTCAGGGGGAAAGAGACCCCCCAAGCCTACGTACAGGGCCATGATAAGACCCCTGATTTTTTGAGACGCTGCGTTTGCAGCGGATAGGGGTGCCAAAAGAGGAGGAATGGATGGCAGATTATCAGGAGCGGATGCTCTGGAACCCGGAGATGGAAACCATGTCCAGGGAGGAGATGCGGGCACTGCAACTCAAGCGGCTCCAGAGGCAGGTGGCCTACAATTACGAACATTCTCCCTTTTATAAAAACAAACTCCGGGAAGCAGGGGCAAGGCCCGAAGACATCCGGAGCTTTGATGATTTCTCCAAGATCCCGGTCATGACCAAGGACGAACACAGGAGGCTCCAGGAGGAATCCCTTGAAACCTACGGAAACCCCTATGAACTCCTTGCATGCGCCTCTAGGGAGAAGATCGTTCGGATCAACGCCACATCCGGTACCACCGGCATGCCCACCCTTTACACCCTGACCCAGCATGACGTGGATGTGGTCAACGAGATGCACGCCAGGAAATACTGGCGTAGCGGAATCCGGCCCGGACATGTGATGATTCAGGCCCTGTCCCTGAGCATGTTCACGGGCGGCCTGCCGCTCTCCCAGGGGATCATGCACATGGGGGCCTGCGTTGTGCCGGTGGGGGTTGAAGGGGGCACCAAAAGGGTCCTTGAATTCATCCGTCTCACCGCTCCCTCGGCCATCATCGCCACCCCCTCCTTTGGTCAGTACATGATTGAAAAATGCCCTGAGATCGCCGGAAAGAAGGCCAAGGACCTGGGTTTGAGATGGTTTTTCTGCGCCGGCGAACCAGGAGGCGGGAACCCGGAGGTGCGAAAGATGCTGGCTGACGGGTTCAATGCCAAGGTCTTTGACCACACCGGGGGAGGGCATGCCTTTCACGGGATCTCCTGTGACGAACCCCCTGAGCAGTTCAGCGGCATGCACCTGGTCTCTGAGGATCATTGCCTGCTGGAGCTTCTGGACCCCAACACCAGAAAGCCGGTCCCAATGGAGCAAGGGGCTGTCGGCGAAATGGCCTTTACCTTCCTTGACTGGGAAGGGGGGCCTTTCATGCGCTATGCCCTGGGGGACATGCTCCAGGTCTTTACGGATCCTTGTGCCTGCGGTATGCCCGGCATGCGGTTCAAGATCGTGGGAAGATCGGATGACATGCTGATCGTCAAAGGGGTCAATGTCTATCCCGAGGCAATCAAGACGGTCATCTTCCGGTTCCGGCCCCAGGTGACCGGCTTTTTCCGCATCGTGCTGGACCGGCCCGGTCCCCTGGTGGATCCGCCCCTCAAAATCGTCCTGGAATATGGCCAAGGGACCTTCAAAGAGGGTCTCCCGGCCCTGGAGCAAAGGATGCTCACCCTTTTCAGGGAAGAGGTGAGGATCGCACCACAACTTTCGTGGGTGCAGGCCGAAACCCTTCCGAGAGAGATGAAAAAGACGAAGCTTGTTGAAATCAAGGGAGGGGATGGCTAAAAGGGGAGGGATATTCATGTCACAGAAAAGAGAGATGGATCTCACCGTCCGATTGGCCGGGGTGCGGTTTCAGTCACCGATCCTGGTGGCATCATCTGAGTGCGGGGCAGACCTCTCCTTTGTGAAACGGCTCTGTCAAAGGCCTGTTGCCGGCATCGTCACCAAGACCTTCACCTCACGGCCTGAACACAAGATCCGGGTCCGTCCCTACCAGTTTCCCCTGAAACACGATCGCCTCTATTCCCTGGCAGCCCCTCACGTGGAAGATCTGGGGCCCTGGCTTTCAAAGGTCCAGCAGATGGCCGGCATCTGCAAAAGAGGATCTGTGAAGCTGATTGCCAGTTTCTTCGAAGACCCCGATGATCTCCCTCTGTGGGTGGATCGTGCCCGGGCCTTTGAACAGGCAGGGGCCTCCATGCTGGAGCTGAACTTCTCCTGCCCCCACGTGGCAAAGCTCTTTTCTCAGGGCCCTGAAGGATCCGGGGAGATCATCTCCGGGGTAAAGGAGAGGGTGTCTATCCCGGTGGGTGTCAAGATCTGTCCCACGCTGGAGCCCCTTGAGCCGGCAATCTGTTTGTGGGAGGAGGCGGGTCTTGACTTTATCACGGCCCACAACGCCCCTTCAGGCCTTGTGATCGACGTGGAAAGGGAGGTCCCCTATGGCGCACCTTCCTTTTGCGGGTATGCCATGGGGAGGGCATTTCTCCCTTACTCCCTGGCAAGGGTGGTACGCATACAGAGGGCGGCCCAGATCCCGGTGATCGGTGTGGGCGGCATTGGCGATCCATCGGACGTGCTCCAGTATCTCCTCTGCGGGACCCCCCTTGCGGGGGTCGGGTCTGCCCTCTATTTCCACGGTCCGGATCTGGTGGAGCGGATCCATGAAGGGGTTTGCGCGTGGATGGAGAAAAAGGGCTATGGATCGGTATCTCAATTCCTGGGAAAGGCCCTCCCCCTGATCCGGGACCCCGGGGCCCTGGCCAGAGAGGAACCCTACCCTTTTGTCATGCCGCCCCACTGTCCCTATGTGCCGATCATCCGCGAAGATCGATGCACCCTTTGCGGCCTTTGTGAAAAGACCTGCATCTACGGCGTATTTCACCGCGAAGAGGAGGGTTCGCCCATGCTGGTGGAAGGGGACAGGTGCTGGAGCTGCGGGTTCTGTGTTGGCGTCTGCCCCAAGGGCGCCATCGAGCTGAGGGACCGTCGTGACAGGGAGAGGGTCATCTGGAACAACCAGGGGATGGCAGCCTCCTTTTCCTGACGCTGGCAGGGTCAGGGATGGAAAAATCCGGCGTGTTCAAGGACTGAAACCTGAACACTGAAACCCGGTGACGCGTGGAAAGGGGGACGTTGTTTCTGATTAAACTTGATGGCCTGGATCAAAATGGACAAGGGCGTTTATATGCCCAGACAGATAAAGGGATCACGGAGGCAGAGTTAAGATCAGTGAGCCGTAAGAAAAAGACAAGCAAGACGCGCCGGCGCTTCTTGTCTCAATTGGCGGTTGTGAAACTGGGGTATCGTGGAGCCCAGGTGGCTCGTTTTCTTAGCGTTACCACTTCGGGCGTAGTGCGTGCCGCCGGTTGTGAGTAATTGTCAAATATCGGATGTCGTTCGTCAATTAAGAAGTCGCGGTAGGAATGCCGGTTACCCGGCACCCCCCGCACAGATCCCTACGTGAGG